>NZ_JAKRMS010000089.1 GCF_022346185.1 Cellulomonas sp. ACRRI
TCCCGACCTGCGCCCCCGCCCTGCGCCCCGCGGCCGCGCGGCCGGGGCCCGGGCGCCCCGCGGCCGCGCGGCCGGGGCCGGGGCGGCCCGGGACCGCACGGCCTACGGTTTCCGGCCCCGCCCTCGGCGATCTCGGCAGGCCGGGCCGGGAAGCGTAGGTCGCGCGCCCGTCGACGGGCGGCGGCCGCCGCGCGTTCCCCGCCGGCCCGGTGCCGCTTAGCCTGGAGCCCGCCGGGGACGCCGGTGCACGCGCGGCGAGAGGGGATGCTGTGGCAGGGGAGCGGGAGAGCGTCGGGGGACTGGACCAGCCGGCGGAGGGCGGGACCGTGCCGGTCCGGCCGCCGACCGCCAAGGTGTCGGTGATCGGGGCCGGCTCGGTGGGCGCGACGCTCGCGTACGCCGTGCTGATGCGCGGCGCGGCCCGGGAGGTCGTGCTGCACGACATCGACACGACCAAGGTCCGGGCGCAGGCGCTCGACCTGGCGCACGGGATCCAGTTCATGCCGATGGCGCACGTCGTCGGCACCGACGACATCACGGCCTGCGCCGGGTCGGACGTCGTGGTGGTGACGGCGGGGGCCAAGCAGGAGCCCGGGCAGAGCCGGACGGACCTCGCGCGCGCGACGGTCGGGCTGATGCGCACGCTGATGCCGCGACTCGCCGAGGTCGCACCCGACGCGGTGTTCGTGATGGTGACCAACCCGGTGGACGTCGTCACCTACGCCGCGCTCCGGTACACCGGCCTGCCGCGGGAGCAGGTGCTCGGCTCCGGGACCGTTCTCGACTCGTCGCGGTTCCGCTACCTCGTCGCGCAGCACGTGGGCGTGGCGGTGCAGAACGTGCACGCGTACGTGGCCGGCGAGCACGGCGACACCGCGGTGCCGCTGTGGACCGCGGCGACGATCGGCGGCGTCCCGCTGCTGGAGCTCGACCCGCTCCCGGGCCGGGAGCCGCTGACCCAGGAGGTCCGGGACCGGATCGCGCACGACGTGGTGCACGCGGCGTACGAGATCATCGCCGGCAAGGGCGCCACCAGCTACGCCATCGGGCTGGCCGGCTCCCGGATCGTCGAGGCGATCACGAACGACGAGCACCGGGTCATGCCGGTGTCCTCCCGGCTGGACGGGTACGGGGATCTCGGCGACGTCTGCCTGTCGGTGCCGACGGTCGTGAGCCACGCCGGGGCCGGCACGCCGCTGCGGGTGCCGCTGTCCGAGCAGGAGGCCGCCGCGCTGCGGCACTCCGCCGACACCCTGCGCGAGGTCGCGCGGCCGCTCGGTCTCTGAGCGGGCCGGGACGTGTCGGACGCCGCGCTCAGCCTGCTCGTGCTGGGCGCGGCCGTCGCCCTGCTGATCTGGAACCGGCTGCCGGCGGCGCTGGTCGCCGTCCTCACCGCCCTCGCGCTGGCCGCCACCGGGGTGCTGACCCAGCAGCAGGCGCTGGCCGGGTTCGGCGACCCGGTCGTCATCTTCATCGCCACGCTGTTCGTGCTGAGCGAGGGGCTGCAGGCCACCGGCGTCACGGCGTGGGCGGGCGACCGCCTGCTCGAGCGGGCGGGCACCTCCCGCGGCCGGGTGCTGGTGGCCGTCATGGCGCTCGCGGCCCTCACCTCGGCGCTCGTCACCCCCAACGGCGCCGCTGCCGCGGTGCTGCCCGTCGCGGTGCTCGTCGCCCGCCGGGTCGGCCTCGCGACGTCCCGGCTCGCCATCCCGCTGGCGTACGCGGCGAGCGCCGGGGCCCTGCTGACCCTCAGCGGCAGCCCGGTGAACGTCATCGTGTCCGACGCGCTGGCCGAGGCGACGGGGGAGCGGTTCGGGTTCGTCGAGTTCGCCTGGCTCGGCGTGCCGCTGACGCTGATCACGGTCGCCGTCACGGTGCTGCTCGGCGGGCGGCTGCTCCGGGACCGCGTGCCCGCGACGCCGCCGGAGGGAGCCACGGTGCACGAGGACGTGCGGCTCGGGTGGCCGGCGGCCCGCGCCGTCGTGGTGCTGGCCGCGACGATCGCCCTGCTGGCGTCCGGGGCGGTCGCCCCCGCCACCGCGGGGCTGATCGGTGCGGTCGCGATGGTGCTGGCGGGCGTGGTGCGGGTCCCCCGAGCGCTGCGGGCGGTGCCCTGGGAGACGCTCGTCCTGATCGGCGGGCTGATCCCGCTGTCCGTCGCGATCGCGGAGTCCGGCGCGGCCGACCTGGTCGCGGACGTGGTCGTCGGGGTGGTGCCGGAGGGCGACGGGCGGCTGCTGCTGGTGGCCCTGTTCGTGCTCACCGTCGCGCTCGGGCAGTTCGTGTCGAACGCGGCGACGGTGCTGGTCGTGGCGCCGATCGCGCTCGCCTCGGCGGAGCACGTCGGCGTCGCCGCGGCGCCGGTCCTGATGCTGGTCGCGGCCGCCGGGGCGGCGTCCTTCCTCACCCCGGTGGCCACCCCGGCGAACATGATCGTGAAGGACCCGGCCGGCTACCGGTTCGGCGACTACTGGCGGCTGGGGGCGGTGATCACGGCGGCCTGGCTCGTGGTCGTCGTGCTCGTCGTGCCGGTGGTCTGGCCGCTGCACCCCTGACGGCGTGGGGGGCGCGCCCGCCCGCCTCGCTAGGCTCGGCCCAGCCGGGGCCGCGACGGGGCGGCGCCGCGGGCGACGGGGGTGCGCGTGGACGCGGACGTCATCGTGGTGGGCGGCGGCCTGGCGGGGCTGGTCGCCGCCGACGAGCTGGTGCGGGCCGGCCGGCGGGTGGTCCTCGTCGAGCAGGAGAGCCCGGTGAACCTCGGCGGCCAGGCGTGGTGGTCGTTCGGCGGGATCTTCCTGGTCGGCAGCCCGATGCAGCGCCGGTTCGGCGTCCGGGACTCGCTCGACCTCGCGTGGCGGGACTGGCAGGGCACCGCGGGCTGGGACCGGCTGGACGGCGACCTGCCCGAGGACGCCTGGGCGGTGCGCTGGGGCCGCGCGTTCGTCGAGTTCGCCGCGGGGGAGGCGCTGCCGTGGCTGCACGAGCGCGGTGTCCGGTTCACGCCGGTGGTCGGGTGGGCGGAGCGGGGGGACGGCCTGCCCGGCGGGCACGGCAACTCGGTGCCGCGGTTCCACGTGCCGTGGGGCAGCGGCACCGGGATCAGCGAGCCGTTCGCGGACCGGGTGCGCGCGGCCGCGGCGGACGGACGGCTGGCGCTGCGGTTCCGGCACCGGGTGGACGGGCTGGTCCGCGCCGCCGGCGCGGTGACCGGCGTGCACGGCGCGGTGTTCGCCGCCGACGACGCCCCGCGCGGGGTCCGGACCAGCCGCGACGTGGTCGGGGACTTCACGCTGACGGCCCAGGCGGTGGTGCTGGCGACCGGGGGCATCGGCGGTGATCACGACCGGGTGCGCCGCTGGTGGCCCGCGCGCCTCGGCACCCCGCCGCGCACGATGCTCACCGGGGTGCCCGCCTCGGTCGACGGCCGGATGCTCGACATCGCCGCCGCGGACGGCGTGCGCCTGGTGAACCGGGACCGGATGTGGCACTACACCGAGGGGATCGCGAACTGGGCGCCGGTGTGGCCGGGCCACGGCATCCGCATCCTGCCGGGGCCGTCCTCGGTCTGGTTCGACGCGCTGGGCCGGCGGCTGCCCCCGCCGGGGCTGCCCGGCCACGACACCGTCGGCACGCTCCGGCTGCTGCGGGCCGACCCGGACCTGCAGCCGTACGACCACTCCTGGTTCGTGCTGACGCAGAAGGTGATCGAGAAGGAGTTCGCGCTGTCCGGGTCGGAGCAGAACCCCGACATCACCCGCCGCGACTACCGCCTGCTGCTCCGCACCCGGCTGGGCCGCGGCGCGCCGGGGCCGGTCGAGGCGTTCAAGGAGCGCGGGGAGGACTTCGTCGTCGCGGGCACCCTCCGGGAGCTGGTCGCCGGGATGAACGCGCTCACCGACGAGCCGCTGCTGGACCCCGGCGCGATCGAGCGCCAGGTCCGCGAGCGCGACGCCGAGCTGGCGAACCCCTTCGGGCGCGACGCGCAGCTGCAGAGCATCCGGAACGCGCGGCGGTACCGCGGCGACCGGCTCCTGCGGGTCGCCCGGCCGCACCGGGTGCTCGACCCCGCCGCCGGGCCGCTGATCGGCGTGCGGCTCCGGGTGATCACCCGCAAGACGCTCGGCGGCATCCAGACGGACCTCGACAGCCGGGCGCTCGGGCTGGACGGCGCGCCGGTCCCGGGCCTGTACGCGGCGGGCGAGGCCGCGGGGTTCGGGGGTGGGGGCGCGCACGGGTACCGGGCGCTCGAGGGGACGTTCCTGGGCGGGTGCCTGCTGACGGGGCGGACGGCCGGGCGCGCGGTGGCGGCGGCGCTCTGAGGGCCCCACGCCCGGACCCGGTGCCTGCCACCTACACGGAGGCCGCGCCCCAGGTGCCGGCCCGGGTGGACCCCTCAAAGGCCCGGGTCCCCCGCGGCTGAGTGGTGCCGCCGACGTAGCGTCGAGGACGTCGAGGCGCGCCCGGGACGCGATCCCGCGCCGCGACCGGCGTGCGGTGCGCGCGGCGGGACGGGACATCTTCTCCAGGGACCCCGGCCGCCGCGCACGGCCGGCCAGGGCCGACCGGCGCCGAGCCCGCCGGCACGCTGCGCCCCGTCCGGCGGGTCACGCGTCCCGCTCGGCGACGGCGTCCGGGCGCCGCACGACGACGACGGGAGGGGCAGGGACATGCGGAGGCTGGTGTCGCGGGTGGTCGCGGCGGCGATCGCGCTGACGGTCGGCAGCGTGCTCGGTGCCGGCGCGCTCGGCGCGTCGAGCGCCCTGCCGACCGCGGGCCTCGACCTGCGCGCCGGCGCGGGCGGGCGGGTGCCGGTGCCCGTCCCGGCCCCGGGCGGCTCGTCCAGCTTCCACATCACGGCGCGCCCCGCGGACGGCGGTCCCGCCGCCCTCACCCTCGTGCTGGGCGAGGCCACCGGCCCCGCCGGCGCGGACCTCGAGCTCACCCTGAGCGACGACACGGGCGCGGTGCTGGCCGCCGGGAGGACGCGCGGCCTGCGCGGCGCCCAGGTGACGCTCGGGCCGGCGGGCGACGAGCCGGTGACCGTGCACGGCACCGCGACCCTGCCGGAGTCGGCGCCCGCGGCCGCGGCCGGCGGCACCGTCGCGCTCGCGGTGCGCGTCGCCGCCACCCCCGACGGCGACCGCTGGTCGCCCGGCACCGGGAACCACGCGCCCGGCGGCCCCGGCGGGGGCGCCTCCCCGCGCGTGGTCCGCACCGCGCCGGCGGCGCCCACGGCGCGCCCCACCACGACGACCTGACCCGGTCCCACCGCGCCCGACCCGACCCGACCCAGAGGAGACGCCCGTGCGCCACGCCCGCGAGGCACCGATCGAGCTCGCGCTCGCCCGCCCGGTCCGGACCGTCGCCGACGCGCGGGACCTGCCCGGCGGCACGGCCTGGGAGCCGAAGTGGGACGGCATGCGGGTGCTGGCGCTCGCGGACGGCGCCGCGACCGCCCTGCGGTCCCGGCACGGCGAGGACCTGACCCTGGCGTTCCCCGAGGTGGTCGCCGCGGTCGCCGCCCACCTCCCGGCGGGCACCGCGCTGGACGGCGAGCTCGTGGTGCGGCGGGACGGCCGGGTCGACTTCGGCGCGCTGCAGCACCGGCTCGCCACCAGGCGGGCGGCCGGGTACGCCGCGCGGCACGCCCCGGCGGAGTACCTCGCGTTCGACCTGCTGCTGCGCGAGCACGTCGACCTGCGCGAGCAGCCGCTCCTCGACCGGCGGCGGGCGCTCGCGGAGCTCGCGGCGTCGTGGCCGGCCGCGCTGTCGCTGTCGCCGCTCACCGCCGACGCCGACGTCGCCGCGGGCTGGTTCCGGGACCTCGCCGGCACCGGCGCCGACGGGCTCGTCGCCAAGGGCCTCGACCAGCCGTACCGCGGCGGCGCGCGCGACTGGCTCAAGGTCAAGCACCGCTCCGCCGTCGACCTCGTGGCGACGGCGGTGACCGGACCGCTCGACCAGCCGGACGCCCTGCTCCTCGCGCTGCCCGTGGGCGGCGAGCTGGTACCCGTCGGGCGGTCCCGTCCGGTGGGCGCCGTCGCGGCCATCACGCTCGCGCGGGTGCTGACGCCGGTCGCGGGCGGCGGTGCGGCCGCTCCGGGGTCCACCGTGGCCACGGCGATCGCGCCGCTCGTCGTCGAGGTCTCGGCGGACCTCCGCTGGTCCCGCGGCGCGCTGGCCGGGCCCGCGCAGTTCCTCCGCGCGCGCCCCGAGCTCCACCCGGACGAGGTGGAGCCGGAGCCTGCGGGGCGGTCCGGCGTCTGACGGCGGTGGGTCCGCTCACCCGTCCGAACGAAATCGGACGAAACGCCACATATACGGAGGAAAGCGGGCGTACAGTTCGCGCGTGCCCCGCACCCCGGAGGACTCCAGCGGCCTGGCCCTGGCGCGCCCCGTGGCCGGCCTGCACGAGACGGTGGGGCTGCCGGGCGGCACGGCCTGGGAGCCCAAGTGGGACGGGATGCGGCTGCTCGCGCTCGCCGACGGGCCGCGCACGCTGCTGCGCTCCCGGCACGGCGACGACCTGACCCTCGACTTCCCCGAGGTGACCGGGGCGGTCGCCGCCCAGGTGCCGCCCGGGACGGTGCTCGACGGCGAGCTCGTGGTCCGCCGCTCGGGCCGGGTCGACTTCGGCGCCCTGCAGCGCCGGGCCGCCGCCGCCCGGCCCGCTGCGTTCGCCGCGCAGCTGCCGGCCGAGTTCGTCGTGTTCGACGTCATCCAGCGCGAGCACGTCGACCTGCGCCCGCAGCCGCTCATCGAGCGGCGGATCGCCCTGGAGGAGCTCGCCGCGGCCTGGGCCGGCGCCCTGTCGACGTCCCCGCTGACCGGGGACGTCGACCTGGCCGCGCGGTGGTTCCGGGACCTCGCCGGGCTCGGCGTCGACGGCCTGGTGGCCAAGGGGCTCGACCAGCCGTACCGGCCCGGCACGCGGGACTGGCGCAAGGTCAAGCACCGGTCGGTCGTGGACCTGGTGGCCACCGCCGTCACCGGCTCCGCGGTCCAGCCCGGCGCCCTGCTATTGGCGCTTCCCGTCGACGGCGAGCTGGTCCCCGTCGGCCGCTCCGGGTCGCTCGGCCTGGCGGCGGGCCTCGCTCTCGGGCGGCAGATCACGCCCCTCGGGCCGCCCGGGGGCGCGCCGTCCGCGATCGCGACCCGGATCGCGCCGCTGGTCGTGGAGGTGTCCGCGGACGTGCCGTGGGCCGGCGGCGCCCTGGCGCGACCCGCGCAGTTCCTCCGGGCGCGGCCGGAGCTGCACCCGGTCGAGGTGGAGCCGGACGCGGTCCTGGTGGCGTGCGGCTGAGGCTCGCGGTCACTGCCGGGGGGTGGCCCTCGCGGCCGGTCGGCCCGTGCTCACGGCAGGGCGCACGCCGGGCAGTGCAGGACCCGGCGGTCGGGACCGGTGGTCGGGGCGCCGACGGCGTTCGTGCGCACCCCGGACACGGTGCGCTGCGTGACGTGGGCGCCGCACACCCCCGCCCCGCAGGCCTGGCACGTCGCCACGGCGGGCACCTGCTGGCCGGTCCGCGCGTCCTCGAAGCAGTGCATGGGGGTCTCCTCGTGCTCGTTACTGGAATGACTCCAGAATAAGCAGGGCGTGCGCGGCGGGTGCGGTCGTCCTCATCGTGGGACAGGACCCCGTGGACCTGGGGCGACGCCCGCCCAGGGCCGTGGTCAGCCGGCGTCGGGCAGCGCCCGTGACCGCCGCTCCGCGGCGATCAGCCCCAGCACCGCCGCGGCGCCGAGGGCGAACATCGCCGCCGCGAGCCCCGCCTGGTCACCGGGTGCGAGCAGCGTCCGGTCGTCCTCCTGCCACGGCCACAGCGCCCGCAGCGCCCCCGCCATCACGCCCGACAGCAGCACGAGCGCCGGGCGGCGCCGGTGCTCGAGCAGCCACTGCAGGGCCTTCACGAAGCACGCCAGCCCGAGCACCATCCCGGCGAGGAACACCGCGACGTAGCCCCAGTCCCGGTCGTTCACCGCGGCGAGCGTCGGCTGGTAGAGGCCGAACGTCAGCAGCAGGAACGACCCGGACGTGCCGGGCAGCGCCAGCGCGCACGCGGCGACGGCCGCCGCGACCAGCACCACCGGGTACGTGGGGCTCAGGTGCTGCGGCGGCAGCCCGACGAGCACGAACACGATCGCCGCGACGACGAGCGCCCGGGCGACCTCGCCCGCGGTCCAGCGGCCGCCCGCCATGCGCACCGGCACGACGAGGGCCGCGGCCGTCATGCCGAGGAACAGCCCGTACAGCGGGACCGGGTGCTCGTCCAGCAGCGGCGCGAGGAACCGCACCGTGACCAGCAGCCCGGGCACGATGCCGATCAGCAGCGGCACGATCACCGACCAGCGCACCCGCGCGAGCTCGGCGCGGGCGCGGGCGCGGTCCGTGAGCGCCAGCCGCGCGGCGGTCACCGCGTGGCCCGCGCCGGTCACCGCGGTCTCGTAGACGCCGGTCACCAGCGCGACGGTGCCGCCGCTGATCCCGGGCAGCGCCTCGGCGCCGCCGACGAGGACGCCGCGGGCGAGCGACCAGAGGGTGGCGGAGCGGGACGTGGTGGCGGCGGGAGCGTCGTCAGGCACCCGTCGACGCTACGGGTGGTGGGTGGTCCAGCGCCGCGGCCGGGAGCACCTACGCAGTCCCCGGTCGGACCCGGCTGTCACCCGGAAGGGGTGGTCATCCCCAAACCGCGCGCGTAGTGACACCTACTCCTGCAGCCGCGTTGGGGGAAGAGATGAGCACAGACGCCGTCGTCGACAGGTCACGGCAGCGCAAGGCGCTGCTGGCCTGGGGGTCGCTCGCCGCGGCCGCCGCACTGATCACCACCGCTGCGTTCACCGACGCCGCCCACCTGAACCTGGGGACCAACGGCATCGGCGGCGCGGACAGCACGTACAACATCCAGGTCGGCGCCACCGACGCGCAGGGCGAGTTCGTCGCCGGCCAGTGGCAGGAGGCCGACGACCCCGCCGGCGTGCCGATCGCCATCGACGGCGCCCAGGCCGTCTTCCCGGGGTCCGACCCGATCAGCGTCGTCATCCCGGTGCGCAACGACTCGCCGGTGTTCAACTCGTCGCTCACGCTGACGCTGAGCCAGCTGCCCGACGACGCGGCGAACGGCGTGGTCACGGACGCGAACTACCTGTCGAGCCTGCGGTTCGACGTGAGCATGCCCGCCACCTCGCTGGGCGCGACCCCGGTGGCCCAGACCGACCTGACGTTCGCCCAGGTGTCGGCGCTGGTGCTGAACGACCTGGCGGCCGACGAGGAGAGCACGGTCACCCTCGCGATCCGGCTGCTGTCGCAGACCGAGTCCGGCGCGGCCTTCCCCGACAACGACCTGTCCGGCAAGGGCGCCTTCCTCCAGGCGACCTTCGACGGCGAGTCCATCTGACCCGGATCGTCGTCACCCCGGTGGGGCGGCCCGTCGGCGGCCCCACCGGGCCCCCGGACCCGGAGGAGGTCGGATGCGCGCGTCGCTGCGCCGTGCTGCGGTGCTCGCGGTCCCGGTGTGCCTGCTCGTCGCGGTCACGGCCGCCCAGGTCGTGGAGCGCGAGGACGTCCGCGTGGAGTTCACCGGGGTGACGTTCGCCCTGGAGTCCGCGGCGGCCACGACCCCGGACTGGCAGCCCGCCGCGGCGGACTGGCACCCCAGCACGGCGCCGTGGGACCTCGTGCTCGCCGACGACACGCTGCCTCCGGGCGGCACGCTCGACGTGCGGGTCGCCGTGCGCAACGCCTCGGGCACGCCCGCCGACGTGGTGCTCGACCTCGTGGACCCGGACCCGGAGCCCGACGACCTGTTCACCGCGCTGCAGGTGACCGTCGCGGAGGACGGCACCGTGCTGGCCGCCGGCCCGGCCGAGACGATCCGGGTGCCGCTGGCGGGCGAGGTGGGGGCCGACCGCGCCGACGAGCGGGTGCTCGACCTGAGCATCACCCTGCCGCTGAACACCAGGCCCGACTGGCGCACCGGGGTGCAGGTCGCGTTCGAGGGGACGAGCCGGTGACCGCGCGGAGGTGGCCGCACCGGCGAGGGCTGGCCCTCGCGGCCGTCGCCGGGGTCCTGCTGCTCGCCGGCGGCACCGCGGTCACCTATGCGGCGTTCACCGACGTCGCCGAGGCGGACCTCGGCGACGTGGGCGGGGCGTACGACATCGCCTTCCTGGACACCACCGGCACCGTCGTGCAGGGGAACCCGGACCCGTACGTGATCGAGACCGTGGTGCCCGGTCCGGGCGGCTCGACCGCGGTCGAGGTGGACGTGGTGACGACGACGCCCGCCACGGGCCCCGTCGTGCTCACGCTCACCAACCTGCGCCCCGAACCGCTCCCGCCGGACCCCGGGGTCGACGGGCCCGGTGCCGACCCGTACGACGTCGCGCTGTTCACCATCGCGGTGGACGGGCAGACCGTCGTCACCGACCACGCGGCCACCGACGGACCGGTCCTGCTCACCGGCGGGTGGACCCAGGGCGTCGCCCGGCGCGTCCAGGTGTCGGTCACGCTCGAGACGGCGCTCGGCAACCCCTACTACTACGGCCGGGCGATGGTGCTGGGCCTGCAGTTCGACGGGAGCACCTCATGACCGCCGCGGCCGCCGTCCTGCTCGCCGCCGCGCTGACGGCCGGCGGCGTCACCCTGCCCGGGGCCGCCGGCGCCGCCGGACCCGCCGACCTGGTGTCCGGGTCGACCAGCACCGTGCAGGTCGCCGTGCCCTACCCGGGGCACAGCACCGGGTTCGACGTCACCGCGCGGCCCACCGACGCGACCGCCGCGACCAGCCTGGTCCTGGTCGTCGACGGCGGCACCGGGCCGCTCGCCGACGGGCCGGACGCGCTGCAGCTCACGCTCAGCGACGCCGCGGGTGCGGTGCTGGCCGAGGGCACCGCGGCCGAGCTGGGGGAGGCGACCATCGACCTGGGCGTCCTGCCCGCCGAGGGGATCACCGTCCGCGGCACCGCCACCCTGCCGGCGTCCGCGACCGACGCCGTGCAGGGGGTGGGCCTGACGCTGACCCTCGGGCTGGTCGCGACGCAGGAGTCGCCGCCGGGTGCGCCGCCCGGTGCGCCGCCGTTCCAGTCCGGCGTGCTCGCCACGACCGGCGGGCAGGTGCTCGCCCTCGGGCTGCTGGCCGCCGCGCTCACCGCGACCGGCGTGCTGCTGCGGGCCGCGCACCGGCGCCGCGCCGGTGTGCCGCGGAGGGCGGGTTCGTGAGCCGCGCCCCGGCCCGCGCCGCCGCCCCGCACCGGACCCGCGCCCGCGCCCGCCGCGCGCTCGCCGCCGTCGCCGGGCTGCTCGTCGTCGGCCTCGCGGCGACCGCGGTGCCCGCGACCACCGCGGCGTACACGGACCGCGCCACCGCCACGACCGACGTGTTCCGGACGCCGACGACCACGTTCGTCCCGCAGCGCACGTATCTCAACGGCACGTTCACGGCCGTGCAGGACGACGGCACCCTGGCCATCTGGGGCTTCCGGGGCAACGGGCTGTCCGGCACCGGGGTCGCCACCGTCGCGCCCGCCGCCGCCGTCACCCTGCTGACCCTGCCGTCCGACGACCACCCCGACGGCGCCCGCCGGGTCATCCGCACCGCCGGCACCAGCCTCGACAACTACTACCCGACCGACGTCAACTACACCGGCATCGCGGCGCTGTCCGACGACGGGCGGGTCTACACCTGGGGCGGCAACCAGAACAACAACGTGATGGGCCGGCCGAGCACCACGGTGCCGTTCAACCAGCCCGGCCAGGTGGACATCCCGGGGACCGTCGTCGACCTGCGGTCCTCCTCCGGCGTGTTCATGGCGCTGACCGACACCGGCGACGTCTACACCTGGGGGAACCCGCAGGCCCGCGGCATCACCGGCCAGGGCGGCGCCTCGACCTCCAGCGCCACCCCGACCCGCATCCTCACCGGCGTGCACTCCATCGGCGCCGGCATGTGGAACGGCTGGGCGATCCGGGGGAACACCGACCCCGCCGACCCGCTCAGCGGCGTGCTCTGGTGGGGGTTCTCGAACGCCGCCGGCACGCTGGCCGGCGCCCCGGGCGGCGACAACACCACCGCCAACGCGAACACCCCGATCCAGTCGGTCGCCCTGTCCGCCTACACCACCTCGGGCTGCGAGGCCGTGGGGGTGGTGGCGAACTCGCCCGCGGACACCTGCGGCATCCGGTCGCTGACCGGGCACTACTACGGCAACCAGGCGATCCTCGCGGACGGCACCGTCCTCGGCTGGGGCAACGCGAGCTTCTGGGGCACCGGGCGGCCGAGCGGCACGGCCGCGGTGAACAACACCCCGACGCCGGTCGAGATGCCGATCGGCGCGCGGATGATCGCGCCCACCGAGGACTACGTGCTCGCGCTCGACACCGAGGGCTACGCCTGGGTGTGGGGCCGGTACACCCTGGCCGGCGGCCTGGACCCGGTCACCGGCGGGGCGTCCACCACCAACCCCACGCTGCCCACGCGGCTGGACTCGCTCGGCGTGGTGGAGAGCGTCGCGGGCACTGGGTACACCGGCGCGGCCGTGCGCGCCGACGGCTCGATCGCGCTGTGGGGCGGTGGCCAGACGGGCGGGCGCAACAACACCAACTCGCTGGTGCGGAACGGGTTCGCCACGACGACCACGCCCACGGGGGCGAACCAGGGGCTGACCGACCTGATCATGCCGGGCACCGTGGCGGCGACAGGGGCGACGCCATGAGGCGGCACCCCGGTGCGGCGGTACCCGCCCGGCGGCGGCTGGCGACGCTCGCCGTGTTCGCGCTCGTCCTGGTCGCGGGGACGGTCGCCACCGCCGCGGCGTTCACCGACTCCGCCCACCTCAACCTGGACTCCGAGGGCATCGGCTCGGGCGACCCGTTCGAGATCGTGCTGGTCAGCGCCGGCGGCATCGCGTTCGACGCCGAGCCCGGCACCCCGATGCCGGTCGACGTCCCGGCCCGGGACGCGCTGGTCCCGGGCCGGACCGTGCAGGCCGAGGTCCGGGTGGCGACGAACCACCCCCAGCTGGCCGCCGACGTGCTGGCGACGATCGCGGGGGAGCCGGTGGCCGGCACCCCGGACATCACCCCCTACCTGCGGCTCACCGTGCTCGGCGCCGGCGGCGAGGTGCTGCTCGGCACGGGCCCGGACGACCCGCAGGACGGCGTGCCGCTCGGCGCGACCGCCGACCTCGGCGTGCTGGCCGCCCGCGGCGCCGCCCCCGTCGAGGACGGCCAGCCGTGGACCGCGGGGGCCGCGGGGTCCGACACCACCCTGACCGTCCTGGTGCACTACCTCGACGACCCGGCCACGACCGCCCTCAACGGGGCCCAGGCGCACCTGACCGTGCGGTTCGACGCGACGTCCACGGAGGCGACGTGACCACGCGCCCGCCCGCGGCCCCCGCCGACGCCGACGGGGCGGACGCCGCCGAGGCACCCCCCGCACCGTCCCGCGGGACGCGCGTCCTGCTCGGCGCGCAGCGGGTGCTGCTCGACGTGGCCGCGGTCGTCGGCGTCGTCAGCCTGGTGGCCGTCGTGCTGTGCCTGCTGTTCTCCGTCCGCCCGGCGATCGTGCTGTCCGGCTCGATGGCGCCCGCGATCCCCGTCGGCGCGCTGACGGTGGCCCGCACCGTGCCCGCCGACACCGTGCGGGTCGGCGACGTCGTCACCGTGCCCCGGCACCAGCGGGACGGCCTGGTCACCCACCGGGTCGTGCAGGCCACCCCCGCCGGGACCGTCGCCGGCACCGGCGGCGGCGCCGCGGTCGAGCTCACGCTGCAGGGCGACGCGAACGACGAGCCCGACGCGCAGCCCTACACCGTGACCGAGGTCGGCCGGGTGCTGTGGACGGTGCCGCAGCTCGGCCGCGCGGTGGCCGCGCTGCAGCAGCACGTCGCGCTCGTCGTCGCGGTGCTGGTGGGGATCACCGCGCTGGCGACGTTCCCGGTCCGGGCCGGTACCACTCCTCGTCGATCTCCCCCAGCCGCGAGGCGTGCACGCGGGGGCCCAGGCCGTAGAACTGCTGGAAGCTCATGATCAGCGGGCGCCACCGGTCGGGGTCGATGCGGTGCGCCGTGCCCGGCAGCCGCACGCTCTCGTGCACGTGCACCCGGAGCACCCGCACCTCGAACGCGAGCGTGCCGCCCGCCGCCGCGGGGTCGTCCCGTCCGAGCGGGTGCGTGTGCACCAGCCGCGCCTCCAGGTGCACGGGGCACTCCGCCGCGCGCGGCGGCGCGACCACCTCGGCCGGCACGGGGGTGAGGCCGGCGCGGCCGAACTTGTCCGGCTCGTGCGTGTACCCGGCCGCCGCCTTGCGCGCCGGCACCGGGTCGCGGGCGGTCGTGCGGGCGATCCGGTCGACCGCCGCGACCTGGCCCGCCGACGGCAGGTTGATCACGCACTCGCCCGTCTCCCGGAGGTTGCGGGCGGTCTGCGACCGGGCGCCCAGCCCGAGGACGGCCGTGTGCCCGAGCCAGAACACCGACGACATGGGGGCGAGGTTCGGTCTGCCCGCGGCGTCCACGGTGCTGAGCAGGGCGACGGGGGTGCCGAAGTAGAGGATCGCCGGGTCCACGGTGACGTGGCCGGGCGCGAGGCTGGTGTCGCCGGAGGTCGTGGTCATGGCCGCCAGCCTGGTCCGCGGCGGGCGCCGCGTCCGGCGGCGGTCGGACCTCGCGCCGCGGGGTCGGTGGCCGCGGTCAGGGAGCCGCCCGCCACTGCCAGCCGGCCTGGGACGGCAGCCCGGCGACCGCGAGCCGGTCCGTCGCCCACAGCAGGCCGTCCCAGGGGTCGAGCCCGGTCAGGTGGTCCGCGACGTGCGGGAACAGCCGCGCCAGCACACGCGCGCAGACGTCGCGGGGCGGGTCGACGGCGGCGCCCAGGCCGCGCGCGACGTCCTCGCCGTGCACCAGCAGCTCGACGCAGCCCATCGCGGCGAAGCCCTCGGCGTCCGCGACTCCCGCGGGGTGGAACGCCCGCACGCCGGGTGCCGCGGTGCGGACGACGGCGGCGAGCACGCCGGCCCCGGTGACCGCCATCTCGACGACCTCGGCGGGGGTCGCGTCCTGGTCGGCGACGGCCGCGAACCGCACGAAGCGGTCGGCCGGCCGGGCGAGGACCTGCCCGGCGAAGGACACGAGCGTGTCGCCGACGTGCTCGGCGGTGCGCCAGGCGTCCTGCGTCCCGGTGCCCGGGACGCCGTCCCAGGATCGGTCGGTCACGGGCAGGAGGGCGCGGGCGACGCTCGCCGCCGCGGCCTCGACGTCGTCGGCGGTCACGGTCATGGCGCGACCGTACCGGCACCCCCCGACACGCCACCGCGTCCGCGCGCGCGACGCCGAGAGGGCAGAGGATGCGGGCCGCCCCGCCGGGAAGCGCGCACCTCCTGCCCTCTCGGCGCATCGGCTACGCCGCGGAACGGCGCGCGGCGTAGGTCGCGGCCGCGCCGGCCAGCAGCAGGACCGCCGCGATCGCGGCGATCAGGCCGGCCGTCCCGGCACCCGTGCGGGCGAGCGGGTCGTCGGTCGCCGTCACCGCGGGCGCGGCGGTCGCGGTGACGGTGATCCCGACCGCGGTCGCGTCGCTGGCCGCGCCGTTGATGGTCTGGGTCGCCGCGATGACGTGGTGGCCCGCGCCGAGCGCGTCACCGAGCGCCAGGGCCCAGCCGCCCGCCGTGACGTCCGCCCGCACCGCCGCCCGGTCGCCGACGGTGACCTCGACGGTGGCGCCGTCCAGACCGGTCCCGGAGACGGTGGTCGGGGCGGCGCCCTCGGGGAAGGTCGCGCCGTCGTCGAGGCCGGTGATCGCGGGTGCGACGGGGACGACCTCGAAGGTGTTCGTCATGGGCACCGACGGCTCGCCGCTGACCTGGGCCACGGTGACCGAGTACCGGCCGTAGGACAGGTCGACGGGGTGCTCCCAGGTGCCGTCGTCGGCGACCACGAGCGTCGCGGCGACCGCGCCGGACAGCTCGACCGTCTCGCCCGGGACCCCGACGCCGGCGATCCGCTGCAGGGCGGTCAGGACCCGCTCGCCGTCCCCGGGGCGGGTCACGACGGTGGCCGGCACGACGTCGTAGGCGATCTGCACCGCCGGGGACGCCGAGTACCCGCTGCGCGCGACCAGCGTGTAGGAGACGGGGCCGCGGGTGGTCGGCGCGGCGAACGACCAGGTGCCGTCGGCGGCGACGGTCACGGTCTGCGGTGCCTCCCGGTCGCTGTCGACCGACAGCACCGTGCCCGCGGGGGCGGTGCCGCTGATCATGGCCCCGGGCACGATCGTGGTGCCGGACGCCGGGCCGGTGAGGACGGGCGCGGCGAGGTCGAGCGCCACCGTGTACCCGCCGGTGCGGGCCAGGGCGGTCTCCAGGTCCGCGGCGAACATCACCGGCTGTCCGCCGGCCGTGGTGCCGCCGGACACCAGCCCGATCGCGGTGCCGTCCTGCAGCACGGCGCCGCCGGAGTCGCCGCTGTCGGACGCGACGGCGCTGAAGAACCCGTACACGTAGCGGCCCGAGACCTCGGCCCAGCCGGAGGACAGCGCGGTCCCGGAGGTGAATCCGGTCGTCCGGCCGCTCTTCACCACCGGCTGGCCCAGCTGCGCGCGGCCGACGGCGGTCACGGGCCGGGTCGACCGCGACAGGTCGGACACGGTGGTCCAGTCGGTGACGGCGGGCCGCAGCGTCAGGCCGGCGTTGGTCACGTCGATCACGGAGACGTCCGTGCTCGCGGTGTCGCCGTCGGTGCCGTCCGTGCTGCCGGGCCCGCCGTACTGCGCGAACCCGAGCGTGCCGAGCGGCGCGAGCCCGGCGACCGTGGAACCGCCGCCCGCGTCGTCGCCCGCCGGCACCGTCAGGATGCTCTCGGAGAACAGTCCGTCGCCGGCGCAGTGCCCGGCCGAGATCACGGCGGGCGCGCCGCTCGGGGAGTACCCCGAGAACCCGATCGAGCACAGCATGGCGTCGCCGTCCAGGTCCTGCGGGTCGAGCGCCGCGTAGCCCGCGCCGCCCACGACGTCGGTCGCGGCCAGCGCCTCCACGGGGCCGTCCAGCACGAGCACGTCGACGTTCCGGTGCTCGTCGACGAACTGCTCCGCCTCCGCGGGCAGGTCCCCGACGTCCTCCGTGGTCGCCACGACGACGTTGCCGTCGGCGTCCACCGTCACCGCCTCGACGCCGTCGAGCGCGAGCAGCGCCCGCGCGTTCGCGTCGAACTCCGCGCCGGACGTCGGCGTCACCGCGTCGCCGTCCTCCGCGAACGCCGCGGTGCCGACGGCGCCGGTCAGACTCGCCGCGGCGAGCGTCCCCACGGCCAGGAACGTGACCCGGCCCTTCCACCTTGCTGACATGACGGATCCTCACCCTCGACGGCGGCCCCCCGCACGCCCCACGCGGCGCTCCGCCGCCCCGCGCTCGGGAGAGCGGAGGGCGACGCCGACCGGGTGGGGCACGTCGCACGCTAGGGAGACGGGGGCGCCACTCAAGAGGCCGCGAAGGCGCGTTGGGGTGGGGCGGCAGGACGGGCGGTCCCGCTGGGGGTGTTCGCCCTCCAGCGGCGCCGACGGACGACGACGGGAGCCGGTCAGGCGACCCGCCGGGCCGGGTCCGTCAGGGGCACACCTCGGCCGCGCAGCCGCTGACCACGGTGGAGTCGTGCACGCCCATGACGAGCACGCCCGCCGTGTCCGCGTCGCCGACCTGCGCCGTGACCGGCCCCGTGCCGCCGACGACGAGGTTGGAGTCCTCGTCGGAGATCACGTTGCCGTCGCCGGAGGCGTGCACGGACAGGTCGTCGAAGCCGTCGCCGGAGACCGAGAGCGAGGTCCCGCCGGCCGGGGCGGGGCTGGTCGGCGTCGTGGACGCCGCCTCGCCCTGGGCCGGTGCGCTCGCCCCCGCCGGGGGCGTGGCCGCGTCCTCGGGGCTCTCCGGCTCCACGGACTCCTCCTCCTCGGGCTCCTCGCCCGGCTCGTCCTCGACGCCGCCCGAGGCCCCGGACCGGATCACCGACCCCGTCACGTCGACCGCGTTGATCCCGCTGGAGTCGGTGTCGCCGGTGTTCGCGTCGACGCGCCCGACGTGGTCGACGAACAGGTTGGCGTCGTCGTAGGCGATGAGGTTGCGGTTGCCGCCGACGCGCAGGGAGTGGTCCTCGTAGCCGGAGAACGCGACGTGGTCGAACATGGCCTGCGCGGCCACGCGGGGATCGGTCATCGTGCCCTGGTCGACGGAGGCCGCCCCGGTCGGCGCGGTCGCCGTCGCGGTCGTCGGTCCGGTCGTCGTCCGGACGGACGAGAGGCCCGGCTGCGCGGGGGTCGACGAGCCCGGCGTCGCACCCGACCCGTCCGGGGTGGTCGCCACCACCGACCCCTCCGGCTCCAGGACGACGGCGCCACCGGTCGAGGCGTCGCCCGTGTTCGCGACGAGCTGCCCGTCCGGCCCGACCAGGACGACGGCGCCGTCGCTCGCGACGACCTGCAGCCACGTCGGCCACGACGAGGGCGTGGCGGACGCGGGTGCCGCAGCCGGGGAGGGCGCCGAACCGGCTCCCCCGGCGGCCCCCGGACGGAGGTGGGCCTCGGGGCGCGTGCCCGGGGTGGCGG
>NZ_JAKRMS010000008.1 GCF_022346185.1 Cellulomonas sp. ACRRI
CGACGGGGCCGGGTCGGCGGGTCGCGTGGGGCCGGCCGGCCGCGTGCGTTCGGCCGGCCGCCAGGCGGCGACGACGTGCTGGGCGCCGGCGACGACCTCCGCGTGCGGGGTCGCGACGTCCGGGCCGAGGTGGGTGGGCAGCAGCGCGAGCGCGGCCCGCCACGGCGCCCAGCCGGAGACGGCCAGGTCCCGTGCCTCGTCGGCGCCGAGGTCGTCCAGCGCCCGGGCCAGCGCGGCCGGTCCCCCGGCGAGCGCCGCGAGCAGGGCGTCGTCGACCGCCGGGGCACGCGGGTCGTCGGCGAGCGGGGCGTCGGGCCCGTGCCGGGCGCTCAGCGACCCGACGACCACGACGGCACGCAGGACGTCCGGCGCGGGGAGGGCGTCGGCGGCGGGGGCGGTCTCGGCGGCGAGGATGTCGGCTGCGGGGGCGTCGGCTGCGGCGCGGTCGATCTCGAGCACGTCGACCGGCGCGGTCACCCCGGCCGCCCGCAGCAGCACGAGCGCGACCGACGCGGGCGTGTCGGCGAGCACCGCCCCGTCCGCGACCGGCGCCGTGCCCGGCAGGTCCAGACCGGCGGCGCCCAGCCCCGGGGCGACGGGGTGCGGCAGGAACCGGTCCCGGCGAGCCGGGGCGATGACGAGCAGCCGGCCGCGCGGCCCGTCCGGGTGGGCGAGGTCCGCGAGCGCCGCCACCGCCGCGTCCCGCAGCCCGGCGGCCGGGTCGGCCCGCCCGGCGGCCCCGGGGACGAGCAGGGCGGTGTCGGGCAGGAACACCACGGCCAGGCTCACCCCACGACCGTATCCCGCCCGGCGCCGCTCCCCGCCCCGCGACCGACGGACCTCCCCGAGATGGCAGCTCTCGGCTGTGCACGGGTGGGCGCGCGCAGCCGAGAGCTGCCATCTCGGCGGAGCTGGCCGCGGGGGCGGCGGCGGGGGCTAGGTCGTCAGGGTGCGGGCCAGGTCGTCGGCGCGGGCGTCCTGGCCCGAGCGGCGCAGCACGTCGACCAGCGCGTTCGCCACCTCGCCGTGCGGAGCGCGCTGCCGGGCGGCGGCGAAGCCCTCCATCGCGGACTCCAGGTGCCACACGGCGTCCTCGACGCGGCCGAGCCCGTCGTGCAGGCGGCCCGCGAGCCAGAACGCGTGCGCGGCGTCCGCGAGCGCCCCGAGCCCGGCGTACGCCTCGGCGGCCGCCTGCGCGCGGGCGGCCGCGGCGGTGCTGCGCTCCGGGCCGCCGAGCGTCGCGAGGAGGCGCGCGGCGGCGTCGTCCAGGTCGGCGGCCGCGCGGCGGTGCTCGGCCTGCTCGCGGGCCACGAGCTCCGGGGCGCGGTCGTCGTCCTCCGCGGGCCCCCCGGCCGCGCTCAGCCGGGTCAGCAGCCCGTCCGCCTCGGCGAGCACGGCCTCGGCCTGGCCGGTCACCGCGGCGGCGCCGGCCCACGCGACCACGACCGGCGCCACTGCCGTCGCCGGGACGCCCGCGGCACGCAGCCGTGCCACCGCCGCCGCGTACCCCGAGGCCGCGCCGTCGTCGTCGCCGAGCACCTGGGCGCAGTGGGCGGCCTCCGCGTAGCCGAAGCCGGACTCGGTCAGCAGCCCCGCGCCCTCGAACGCGACGGCCGCGTCGAGGTACGCGCCCGCGGCGGACTCCAGGTCACCGGCCGCCGCGAGGCCCTCGGCCTCGGCGACGAGCGCCGCCGGGTCGGCCGGGGCCGCGCGCCGGGCCTCGCCGGCCGCAGGTTCGCCGGCCACCGGGCCCGCGCCGCCCGCCGCCGGCACGGCCTCGGCCGCCGGAGCCGCCGGCGACGCGGACGACGCGGACGGCTCCGCTCGCCCGGCGCCCGCCGCCAGCCCTCGCGGCAGCACGTCCAGGTCCAGCACGTCCGCGGCCGGCTCGGTCGCCCAGGCGCGCGCCACCGACTCGCTCTCGGCGCTCGTGCCGTTGCGCGCGTCGAACCGGGCCGCCAGCGCGGTCGCCTCGGCACGCAGCCAGTCGTCGAGCTCCGCCACCGTGGTCGCGGGCACGGCGTCGAGCCGGACCGGCAGGTCGCCCCGCCCGGCCCCGCGCAGCACGTGCGTGGCGGCGCCGACCAGCCGCGCGAACGCCAGCCGCGAGTACGGGGTGTCCCCGCCGGTGAGGTACTGCTGGTCCGCCTCGATGGCGCGGACGGCCCGCTCGGCCTGCCC
This sequence comes from Cellulomonas sp. ACRRI, assembly GCF_022346185.1. Classification (GTDB taxonomy): domain Bacteria; phylum Actinomycetota; class Actinomycetes; order Actinomycetales; family Cellulomonadaceae; genus Cellulomonas. The sequence goes on from NZ_JAKRMS010000008.1 coordinate 2,182, forward strand.
GCCGCGCGCGAGGAGCCGCACCCGGCGGCCGCGGGCCCCGACCATGTCGGACTCGGCCTCGGCCAGGGCGGCGACGGCGCGCCGGTGCGTGCGCGCGGCGTCGCGGGGCCGGCCCTGCTCGAGGTAGGCCTCGGCGAGGTACGACAGCATGTCGGCGGGCTCGGACGCGCAGGACGGGTCCTCGGCGAGCGTCTGCTCGATGAGCCGGACGCCCTCCTCGACGCGGTCGGTGGCCAGCAGCCACGCGGCGCGGTCACCCGGGTCGCAGGCCTCGCACTGGGAGAAGTCGTCCCGCGGGGTGGCCACCCACGCCTGGAACGCGGCCTCGACGTCCGCGGCGCCGCGCTGGCGCGCCCACGCGAACCGCTCGTAGGCGACGGCGTCCATGCCGTTGCCGGCCAGCGCGTACCGGCGCTCCATGTCGGCGAGCGTGCGGTCGATCTGCTCGGCGGGCACCGTCGGGAAGTCGGCGAGGCCGGAGACCATCCACTTGAACGACCAGAACAGGCCGTGCCGGTCCTGGGCGTCGAAGTGCTCGGGGTGCTCGTCCCACCACCGCAGCAGCCGCGCGAACGCGACGAACGACCGGTCGACCTCGCCGCCCCACTGGTAGGCCTCGACCAGCGTGCTCAGCGCGTAGGCGCGCGCCGCGTCGGGTCCCTCGGCGTCGACCAGCCGCACCTGGCGCTCGGCCGCCCGGGTGCGGGCGAGCCCGTACGGCATCTGCCGCACGCGGGTGATCTCGCGGTTGGCGTCGTCCAGCGTGCGCGTCACGCGCGCTCCTCCCCGGCCGGTCCCCCGGCCGCCTCGTCGTCGGCGCCGGGCAGCGCGCCCGGCACCCCCTCGTCGCGCCCGGTACCGGCCCCGCGCAGGCCCGCGCGCAGCAGCACCGACATCGACCCGGTCATCAGCTCCGAGTCCCGCGCACGCAGCGGCTCGCCGGAGAGCAGCAGCGCCGACACGTACAGCGACCGCAGCCCCGCGGCGAACACCTCCCCGGGCGGGGCGTCCAGCAGCTCCCGCACCAGCGGGCTGGCGTCGTTGAGCACCAGCCGGCGGGCGGCGGCGGGCGCGGCGAACCCGGCGAGCACGTCGCTCCACACGTCGTCCGCCTCGGCCATCGCCGCCTGCAGGTCGCGCTGGTGGTCGCCGTCCCGGTCGTGCAGCAGGACGGCCGGCAGCTCGGCCGGGTCGAAGGTGCGCAGCACCAGCTCGGTGTCGAGCGGGCGCAGCACCTCGCCGGCGGCCCGCACCGCGTCCAGGGTGGCGAGCTCGCGCTCGGGGGTCACCGGGGCGAGCACCTGCGCGATGTCGCCGGCCCCGAGCGGCCGCACCTCGCCCAGACCGCGCCCCGGGCCCCGGGCGGCGAGCCGCGCCAGCAGGTCGGCGTCGTACACGTAGCCCGCGTTCACGACCGCGAGGCCCTGCGCGCGGGCGACGGGCGCGATCCGCCTGTACTCCTCGAGCGTGGGCGCGAACACCACCTGCCCGTGCTCCGCCGCGACCTCCGCGAGCGTCAGCGTCCCGTCGGTCGTCTCGTAGGGCAGGATCCGCGCGGCGAGGTCGAGCATCGTGTCGTCGGTCAGCGCGAGCGAGCGCACGGCGAGGTGGTGCGTGCCGACGAACTGCCGCGCCAGCGCCGTCGACGACTCCAGGGTGCGCAGCGTCCAGGACCGGACGGCGTCCGCGAGCGCCTCCTGCGTCGCGAGCAGCACCTCGTCGGTGTACAGCGCCTCGCGGGACGCGGTGGGGCGCAGGCCCGAGGCGTCGATGACGCACCGGACGAAGAACGCCCACTCGGGCAGCAGCCCGTCGACGCGCGCGCCGAGCAGCATCCGCTTGAGGTAGACCCGGTGCGACCCGCCACCGCCCGGGGGCACCGCGGCGGGCAGCACGAACGCGACGCCGGACACGCCGGCCAGCGGCACCGACAGGTCGATGTGCGCCAGCGGCGTGAAGCCGAGCGTCTGCTCGCAGTAGCGGGCGAGCGCCTGGGCGCGGGCGGCCTCGTCGGGGTACGTGCGCGCCCAGGGGGCGTCGGGCGCCGAGATCCGCCGCCAGGCGTGGCCGGGGCGGGGCGTGCCGTCGGCGGGCAGGTCCCGGGCCGGGTCGCCGGCGCCCGGCACCCCCGCCGGGACCGCCGCCGGGGCGGCGCCCAGCGGCACCTCCACCGCCACGTCGACCGGGAGCAGCGAGCCGAACTCGGCCGCGAGCGCCGCGACCGTCTCCCCCGCCAGCCAGTGCTCCAGGTCGCGTCGCGGCCGCAGCCGCACCGTGCTTCCGGGCGTCAGGTCGGCGTCCGGGAGCTCGACCAGGTCGTACGACCCGTCCGCGTGCCCGCGCCAGCGCACGGCCGGGGCCTGCGGGTCGCGGGCGGACCGGGACACCAGCTCGATGGAGTCGGCCACCATGAACGCCGACAGCAGGCCGATGCCGAACTGCCCGAGGAACTCCTCGCGCCCCACCCCGAGGTCGAGGTCCCGCTTGGACGACCGGCCGACGGTCGCCAGCAGCTCCTCCGCCTCGGCGCGGGTCAGGCCCACACCCGAGTCGGTGACGAGCAGCGACCCGTCCGGCAGCGGCCGCAGCCGGACGGTGGCGGGGCACCCCGGGTCCTCGGCGCGGCGCGCGGTGATCGCGTCGACGCCGTTCTGCAGCAGCTCGCGCAGGTAGACCCGGGGTCCGGAGTACAGGTGCCGGGCGAGCAGGTCGACCACGCCGTGCAGGTCGACCTGGAACGCCCGAGCGGCGGGGTCCGTCATCGGCGGCGCGTCACTCCCCCTGCGCGGCGGCCTCGGCGGCCTTGGCCTCGGCCGCCTCGGCCGGGAACTGCTCGTCCAGGTGCTCGAACAGGCTCAGCGCGGTGGTGATGCCGCAGGCCAGGTGCAGGTCGATCTGCTCGTCGGTCGCACCGTGCTCGTAGTCGACGGTGTGCTCGGCGTAGACGCCGACGACGTCACCCTCGGCCCGCACGTAGCCCTTCGGCCACAGCTTCTCCGAGTTCCAGGTGTTCACCAGGTCGACGACGCGCGCGTACTGGTCGATGCCGACCCGGCGGTTCCACCGGCCACGGGTCTGCAGGTACTCCTGCTGGCCGCCGAGGCGGAAGAAGTAGAACAGGTGCCCGTCCCAGTAGCCGCCGATGTCGCCGTCGTCGTCGACGCCGTAGTTCATCTCGCGCGCGTCCAGCACGTCGATGAGGCGCTGGTGGGACAGGGGCTGCGGTCCGGGGACGGACGCCGCGGCGTCCGGCTTGGTGAAGAAACCCATGGCGTCCTCGTGGGGGTCGTGCGGGGCGCGGTCGGCCCCGCGGGCTGCGTCGGTGCTGGTGGGGGGCGCGCAAGGCGCCGTCCGGCACGAGCCTAACCCGATCGCGCGGACGCACGGCCGCCCGAGATGTCCGATCCGGTGAACCAGGTCCGACCACGATGGCGGCGTCGGCTCCCGCGCGTATGGTGTGCGCATGGGTCTGTTCGGGAACCGCCGCCCCCGCCGCGGACCGGGCCGCCCGGCGAGCGGCCGCGAGGCCGCGCCGGTCCCCGCCAACCCCGGTCGTGGCGGTGCACGCGGCTCCGATCCCGCCGGCGTGTCCGTGGACGACGGCCGCCCCACCCCGCTGAGCACCGAGCGGATCGTGCGCTGGTTCGAGCGGAACGACTTCCACTACTTCACCGACGACGACGGCGACCTCGGCGGGCTGTGGCGCGGGCGCCTGTTCTACTTCTTCCTGTTCGGCGACCACCAGGAGATCGTCCAGGTGCGCGGGCAGTGGAACCGCGAGATCGCGATCGAGCGGCTCGAGGAGGTGCTGGACGCCTGCACCGAGTGGAACGCCGAGCGCATCTGGCCGAAGGCCTACGTGCGGGTGCGGGACAACGGCATGGTGCACGTCGTCGCGGAGGTGTCCACCGACCTGGAGCACGGTGCCACCGACGAGCAGCTCAGCCAGATCCTGTTCTGCGGGCTCAGCACGTCGAGCACGTTCTTCGACGCGATCGACGAGCTCTACCCCGACCCCGCGGCGGTGGCGCCGTGACCGCGCCCCGCACGCCGGGCTGGCTGTCCCGGGTGCTCGGTGAGCGCGGTGCCGCCCCCGCGCCGCAGCGCCGGGTGCCGCTGCAGGCCCGGCCGACGCCGCTGACCCGCGACCGGGTGGCGGCGACGCTGTCCGCGCGCGGCTACCACTACCGGGTCGACGAGGACGGCGACCTCACCGGCGTGTGGAACGACTCCCGGTTCTGGTTCCTGCTGCTCGGCGAGCAGCGGGAGATCCTGCAGGTGCGCGGCCGGTGGCACCGGCAGCTCCCGGTGGACAGCCGCCGGGCCGTGACGCTCGCGCTCAACGACTGGAACCGCGAGCGCATCTGGCCGAAGCTGTACCTCCGCGAGGAGGAGGGCCAGCTCGCCGTGTACAGCGAGGTGTCGACCGACCTCGAGCACGGCGTGACCGCCGAGCAGCTGGACCAGCTCGTGTCCTGCGGGCTGGGCACCGGCGTGCAGAGCTTCGCGTCGTTCGACCAGCTGCTGCCGCCGCAGGTCTGAGCGGCGCGGCGCGGGGTCCGCGCCCGGCCGGCCCCGCAGGACGGGCTCAGCGCCGCCCGAGCGTCGGCAGCCCCAGCAGCACCGGCGCGGCCGGACCCGCCGCGGCGCCGGTCCCGCACGCGTCCCCCGCGCCGCCGTGCGCGTGGTCGTCCTCGCCGGCCTGCCGCCGCTCCCAGGCGTCGCCGGCCCGGGTCCGGCGCACCGCGAAGGTGCCGCCCTCGACCGCCGAGTCCGCGACCAGGTGGTGCGGCGCGGCGTGCGTGACGTCGACCGTGACGAGGTCGCCGGGGCGGGGCGCGTCGGCCGCGTCGAGCCCGGCGGGCAGCGCGAGGTGCACCAGCCGGTTGTCCGCGGCGCGGCCCGACAGCCGGCGGGTCTCCCCGTCCTTGCGGCCCTCGCCCTCGGCGAGCAGCACCTCGACCGTGCGGCCGACCTGCTTCTGCGCCTCCTCGAGGCCGATCCGGTCCTGCAGCGCGATCAACCGCTCGTACCGCTCCTGCACGACCGCCTTGGGCAGCTGGTCGGGCAGGTCGGCGGCCGGCGTGCCGGGCCGCGGCGAGTACTGGAACGTGAACGCCGAGGAGAAGCGCGAGGCCTCGACCACGCGCAGCGTCTCGGCGAAGTCCTCCTCGGTCTCCCCCGGGAAGCCCACGATGATGTCCGTGGTGATCGCGGCGTCGGGCAGCTGGGCGCGCACCCGGTCGAGGATCCCGAGGAACTTCTCCGACCGGTAGGACCGGCGCATCGCGCGCAGGACCCGGTCCGACCCGGACTGCAGCGGCATGTGCAGGCTCGGCATGACCGCGGGCGTCTCGGCCATCGCCGCGATGACGTCGTCGGTGAACGCCGCGGGGTGCGGCGAGGTGAACCGCAGGCGCTCCAGGCCGTCGATCGCGCCGGCGGCCCGCAGCAGCTTGGCGAACGCGCCGCGGTCGCCGAACTCGACGCCGTAGGAGTTCACGTTCTGGCCCAGCAGGGTCACCTCGATGGCGCCCTGGTCCACCAGCGCCGCCACCTCGGCGAGGACGTCGCCCGGCCTGCGGTCCCGCTCCTTGCCGCGCAGGTGCGGCACGATGCAGAACGTGCAGGTGTTGTTGCACCCGACGCTGATGGACACCCAGCCGGCGTAGGCGGACTCGCGGCGGGTCGGCAGCGTCGACGGGAAGACCTTGAGGGACTCCTCGATCTCGACCTGCGCCGCCTCGTTGTGCCGGGCGCGCTCGAGCAGCACCGGCAGCACGTCGAGGTTGTGCGTCCCGAAGACGACGTCGACCCACGGGGCGCGCTCGACGATGCCGGTGCGGTCCTTCTGGGCGAGGCAGCCCCCGACGGCGATCTGCATGCCCGGGCGGGCGCGCTTGGTCCCGGCCAGCCGGCCGAGGTTGCCGTACAGCTTGTCGGCCGCGTTCTCCCGCACCGCGCACGTGTTGATGACGATGACGTCGGCCTCCTCGGCCGCCGCGGCCTCGGGCGTCGCGGCGACGTAGCCGGCCTGCTCCAGCATGCCGGCCATGTGCTCGGAGTCGTGCACGTTCATCTGGCAGCCGAGGGTCTTGACCAGGTACGTGCGCGCGGGCGCTCCGGCCGCCGACGCGGGGGCGTCGGGGGCCACGAGGACGGGGGGCGGGGTCGTCGTGCTCATCGCGGACCAGGGTACGTCCGCGGCTCGCCGCCCTCCGCAGCGATGACTTGCCCGAGAGGCGCACATGACCGGGCTGTTTCCGATCTGTGACCTCAAAAGGTGGCGCAGGTAACACGAGCCTCATAGGTTCCAGGGATGACACAGCCCCTGGTCGTCCTCGAGCACGTGGAGAAGCACTTCGGCGCGCTGCACGTGCTGCAGGACGTCAACCTCACCGTGCGGCGCGGCGAGGTCGTCGTCGTCATCGGCCCGTCCGGCAGCGGCAAGTCCACGCTGTGCCGGACGATCAACCGGCTCGAGACGATCGAGTCCGGCACCATCACCGTCGACGGCGTGCCGCTGCCCGCGGAGGGCCGCGCGCTCGCCCGCCTCCGCGCCGACGTCGGCATGGTGTTCCAGTCCTTCAACCTGTTCGCCCACCGCACCGTGCTGCAGAACGTCACCCTCGGGCTGCGCAAGGTCCGCCACCTCGGCAGCCGCGAGGCCAAGGAGCGGGCGATGGCCCTGCTCGAGCGGGTCGGCGTCGCGAGCCAGGCGGACAAGCTGCCCGCCCAGCTGTCCGGCGGCCAGCAGCAGCGCGTCGCGATCGCCCGCGCGCTGGCCATGGAGCCGAAGGTGATGCTGTTCGACGAGCCGACCTCCGCGCTCGACCCCGAGATGATCAACGAGGTCCTCGACGTCATGACCTCGCTCGCGGCCGAGGGCATGACGATGGTCGTGGTCACGCACGAGATGGGCTTCGCCCGGCGCGCCGCGGACCGCGTGGTCTTCATGGACGGCGGGGCGATCGTCGAGGAGGCGGACCCCGAGACGTTCTTCACCGCCCCGCGCAGCGACCGGGCGCGCGACTTCCTGTCGAAGATCCTCACCCACTGAGCCCGGGCGCCCCCGCGCCCGCCGCACCACCCGCACGAACCCTGACCGGCACCGACCGAGACGCACGCACCCGACGCGACCCCAGGAGCCCGACATGAGAACCCGTACCGCTGGCCCGATCGCCCTCGCCGCCGCCGCCGTCCTGACGCTGGCCGCCTGCGGCGGCTCCGACGACACCGACGAGGGCTCGACCCCCGAGGTGTCCGACGTCGAGGCCGCCGACTTCCCCGAGGGCTCGACGATGGCCGAGCTCGCCGAGGCGGGCTCCATCACCATCGGCACCAAGTTCGACCAGCCGCTGTTCGGCCTCGTCGGCCCCGACGGCACGCCCGAGGGCTTCGACGTCGAGATCGGCAAGATCATCGCCGGCGCGCTCGGCATCCCCGAGGACGGCATCGAGTGGAAGGAGACGGTGTCCGCCAACCGCGAGTCGTTCATCGAGTCCGACCAGGTCGACATCGTCGTCGCGACCTACACGATCAACGACGAGCGCAAGCAGAAGGTGTCGTTCGCCGGTCCGTACTACCAGGCCGGGCAGTCGATCCTCACGCTCGCCGACAACGAGGACATCCAGGGGCCCGACGACCTCGCCGGCAAGAAGGTCTGCACCGTCGCCGGGTCGACGCCCGAGGCGAACCTGCTGGAGAACTTCCCGGACACCGAGGTCGTGCCGTTCGGCGCCTACTCCGACTGCCTGGAGCCGCTGCGCAACGGGCAGGTCGACGCGATGAGCACCGACAACGTCATCCTCGCCGGCTTCGCGGCCGACGACCCGACGTTCGAGGTCCGCGGCGAGCCGTTCACCGAGGAGCCGTACGGCATCGGCCTCGCGCTCGACGACACCGACTTCCGGATGTGGATCAACGACGTCCTCGAGCAGGCCTACGAGGACGGCACCTGGACCGAGGCGTGGGAGGCGACCGCCGGCACCGTGCTGCCGACGCCCGAGCCGCCGGCCGTCGACCGGTACTGACGCGCCCGGCGGCGCGGCGCCCGGGGGTCCCCCGGGCGCCGCGCCGCTCGACCCGTGGACCCCCGTCGTCCCCCGAAGGCAAGGACCCCCGTGTGGACCTGATCGCCGACAACCTGCCGGCCTACCTGAGCGGCTTCCGCGTCACGCTCCAGCTCACCGTCATCTCCGGGGCCGTCGCCCTGGTCTGGGGCACCGTGCTCGCCGCCATGCGGGTCTCCCCCGTGGCGACCCTGCGCGGCCTGGCGGTCACCTACGTCGAGCTCCTGCGCAACACCCCGCTGACCCTGGTGTTCTTCTTCCTGGTGTTCGTCGCCCCGCAGTTCGGCGTGCTCCCGCCCCTAGGTTTCTGGACCGCGGTGATCGCGCTGTCCGCGTACACGTCGGCGTTCGTCTGCGAGGCGGTCCGGTCGGGCGTCAACGGGGTGCCCGTCGGGCAGGCCGAGGCGGCGCGCGCGATCGGGCTGACCTTCGGCCAGACCCTCACCCTGGTGGTCCTGCCGCAGGCGGTGCGCTCCGTGATCCCGCCGCTGATCAACGTCCTGATCGCCCTCACCAAGAACACCTCGGTGGCCGCCGGGTTCGCGGTCGTCGAGCTGCTCGCCTCCGGCCGGCGGATCGCGCTGGCCAATCCGTCCGAGGCCGTGCTCGCGCTGGTCGGCGTGGGGCTGTTCTACCTGGTCATCACCATCCCGGCCGGGTACCTGGCCGGGGTCCTCGAGCGGAAGGTGGCGTTCGCGCGATGAGCTCCGTCCTGTACGACGAGCCCGGGCCCGTCGCCCGCCGGCGCGAGCGGATCGGCTCCGTCGTCGGCGGCCTGCTGGTCGTCGCCCTGCTCGTGCTGGCGTTCCGGTACGCCGACGACCGCGGCCTGTTCGGCGCCGACCGGTGGGACGTGCTGTACGACCCGCCCAAGAACCAGTCCGCCGAGGCGGTGTGGACGTCGATGGTCGTCCGCGGCCTCGGCGCCACCCTGCGCGCCGCCGTGGTCGCCGCCCCGCTCGCGCTCGTGCTCGGGCTGCTGCTCGCGATGTGGCGCACCGCCCGGAGCACCTGGCTCCGCGCGCCGGCCACGGTCGTCATCGAGCTGTTCCGCGGCCTGCCCGTGCTGCTCATGATGCTGTTCGGGCTGCTGGGGTTCGGCTGGGACGCCTTCGCCGCCGTGGTGTTCGGCCTCACGGTCTACAACATGGCGATCATCGCCGAGATCCTGCGCGCCGGGCTCGCGTCGCTGCCGAAGGGCCAGACCGAGGCCGCGTACGCCATCGGGCTGTCCCGGTGGCAGACCCTGCTGCTCGTCCAGCTGCCGCAGGCGGTGCGGACGATGCTGCCGAGCCTCATCGCCCAGCTCGTGGTGCTGCTGAAGGACTCCTCGCTCGGGTTCATCGTCGGGTACCCGGAGCTGCTGAAGGCGATGCAGAACAACGCCCAGTACTTCGGGCAGCGGTACTACGTGGCGCTGTTCGTCGTGGGGGCCGGGATCTACCTGGTCGTGAACATCACCCTGACCCGGCTCGCGGTGTGGCTGCAGCGCCGGGGCGGCGCGAAGACGTCCGGCAAGGTCGCCCGGGACGTGACGATCGCGCCCGCCGGCGTCGGCGGCCCGGGCGGGTTCGCCTCCGGCGCGGGCGGCACGGTCTGACCGCGTGGTCCCGCCGAGATAGGACCGTTCCGCCGAGGAAGGACCGTCCTGGGTCCTATCTCGGCTCGGGCGTCCTATCTCGGCGCGGGGGTTGTCGCTCGGCGCGGGGGTCCTGCCCGGGCGGGATCCGCGGGGGCCGTCAGCCCGCCGTGGCGCTGGCGCGGACCTCGCGGACGACGGTCACCTTGATCTCGCCCGGGTAGGACAGGTCCTGCTCGATGTGCCGGGCGATCTCCACGGCGAGCCGGCCGATCTCCGTGTCCGGCACCTCGCTCGGCTCGACGACCACCCGCATCTCGCGGCCGGCCGCCATCGCCAGCGCCCGGCGGACCCCGGCGTGGCTCGCGACGAGCTCCTCGAGCTGCTCCAGCCGCTCCACGTGCTGGTCGGTGTCCTCGCGGCGCGCGCCCGGGCGGGCGGCCGACATCGCGTCCGCCACCTGCACGAGCACCGCCTCGACCGTCTCCGCCGGGACCTCGTCGTGGTGCGCGGCGATGCCGTTCACCACCGCCTCGGACTCCCCGTGCCGGGCGGCCAGCGCCGCACCGACCTGGGCGTGCGTGCCCGGCACCTCGCCCGTCATCGCCTTGCCGAGGTCGTGCAGCAGCGCGGACCGGCGGGCGACGTCGACGTCCGCGCCGATCTCGGCCGCGACCTGCGCCGCGATCAGCGCCGACTCCACCAGGTGCTCCAGCACGTTCTGGCCGAACGACGTCCGCAGCCGCAGCCGGCCGAGGACCCGCACGAGCTCCTGGTCCAGCCCGCGCACCCCGGCACGCTCGGCGGCGGCGTGCCCGGCCTCGTCGGCGCGGTCGTCCGCACCGGCCAGGGCCTCGGCGTAGGCCGTCTCGATGCGCTGGGGGTTGATCCGGCCGTCCGCCATCAGCGCCTCGAGCGCGACCTGGGCGACCTCCCGGCGGTCGGCGTCGAAGCAGGACAGCACCACCGTGCCCGGGGTCTCGTCGACGAGGACGTTCACGCCGGTCAGCGCCTCGAACAGCCGGATGTTCCGGCCCTCCTTGCCGATGATCCGGCCCTTCATCTCGTCCGACGGCAGGGGCAGCAGCGTCACGGCCGCCTGGCTGCTCGTCGGGACCGCCGCTCGCTGCGCGGCGGTCGCGAGCACCCGGCGGACCCGTGCGTCGGCGGTGCGGCGCGCCTGCGCCTCCACCCGGCGGACCGTCGCGGCCGCCGCCGTCTGCGCCTCGGCGGTCAGCTGCCGCAGGAGCTCGGCGCGCGCCTCCGCCGCGGTCAGCCCGGACGTCGCCTCCAGCCGCTCGGCGGCCTCCTGGCCGGCGACGGCGAGACGGTCGGCGGCCTCGCGCTCGGCGGCCGCGAGCCGCTCGGCGGCGGTGCGCTCCGCCTCGGCGACGACCCGGGCGGCGTCCCGCTCGGCGGCCGCCCGCTGCTCCCCGGCCGCGGCGGCGGTGGCGGCGGCCTGCTCGGCGGCGCGACGACGCAGGTCGGCGGCCGCGTCGTTGGCGGCGCGGGCCGCGCGCTCCTGCTCGGTCGCCGTGCGCTCGGCAGCCGCGGCGTTCTCCTCCCGCTCCGCCGCCCGGGCCTCGCGACGCTGCGCGTCCGCCAGGGCGGTGCGGGCCTCGTCGCGGATCGACTGCACGTCCTCCTGCGCCTGCCGGCGCACGGCGGCTGCCTCACGGCGCGCGAGCAGCACGAGGACGAGCGCGACGAGGCAGGCGGCGAGCAGTCCCACGATGATCGCCACGTCCTGCATGCGTCCACGCTCCTGGGGTGCTCGGCCGGGTCCGGGCGCGCGGCGGATCCGTGCCCCCTGGGGGACTCGCGGCTGCTGCGACCGGTGCTGCCGTCGCCGGCCCGCTGGGGTGCGGGCCGCGCGGGCGGCGCGGCGGGGAGGCGGCGGCGCGAGGTGGAGCCATTGTTCCCCATGCGGGCGGCCCGACCGGCGACCTGGCGCGAGTGGCGCGGGAGACCGGGAGATCGCACGGCCGTGGAGCGCCGCCCAGCGGAGCGGCCCTCCCGCGGCGCCGGTGCGTGCCGGGCGCACGCTCCACCCCCGCGCGAACGAGCGCGAGGACGAGTGCCGCTCCCGGTCCCGCTCCCGGTGCCGCTCCCGGTGCGGTCAGGAGTCGCCGGCGTCCTCGCCCTCGGCCGCCAGCTCCTCCCGGACGACCCGGGACACCAGCGAACCGCCGTACCCGCGCCGGCCGAGCGCGCCGTACGCCCGGCGCAGCCGGACCTCGCGGTCGAGCCCCCGGGTGGCCCGGAGCTTCTTGCGGGCGAGGGCCCGGGCCGCCTGCTCCTCGTCGGCGTCGTCCACCTGCTCCAGGGCCTCGCGGGCCACCTCGTCGTCCACGCCCTTGCGGCGCAGCTCCATCGCGAGGGCGCGCCGGGACATCCCGCGCTCGGCGTGCCGGCTGCGGACGAGGATCTCGGCGTACGCGGCGTCGTCCACCAGGCCGACCTCGGTGAACCGGTCGAGCACGCGGTCCGCGACGTCCTCGGGCACGTCGCGCTTCGCCATCGCCTCCGCGAGCTGGGCGCGGCTGCGGGGGGCGGCGGTGAGCTGGCGCAGGGCGATCGCGCGGGCGACCGACTCGGGGTCGGGCTCGGCGTCGGTCGCGGCGGTCCCGGTCTCCGGGGGCTCGGTCGCGGGCGCGAGGCGCCGGCCGGACGTCCGGCGACGCCCTCGGTCCCCGGGACCATCGCCGGTCGGGCCGCGCCGGACGACGGGCGGTCCGTCGGGGTCCGGGGCCCCCGCGGCGCCGGGGAGACCCGGGGCGGCGGCGGGCGTCTCGGTGGCGGTGCCGGTGGTCGTGGCGGCGGTGGAGGCGGCCCGACCGCCGCCCGAGCGCGCCACGATCTCGGCAAGCCTCGCCGCGACGGCCGCGACCTCCGGGGAGTGCTCGGCGGAACCGGCTCCGTCGACGCCCGCTCGGCCGCGCCGACCCGCGGCGGTACGACCCGCCCGCTCGGGTGCCGTCCCGCGAGCGCGACCGCCCCTCGCGGGTGCCGGCGCGTCGGTTCCGCCTTCCCGCACCGACGCGTGCGCCGCCCCGTCCGGCACCGGCGAGGGCGCGGGCGACTCGTCGTCCCGCACCGACCCCGGCGCGGGCGCGTCGTCGTCCCACACCGACCCCGGCGCGGGCGCGTCGTCGTCCCACACCGACCCCGGCGCGGGTGCGTCGTCGTCCCACACCGACGCGGACGCGGGTGCGTCGTCGTCCCAGACGGAGCCCGCCGGCTCCGCGGACCCCGCCCAGGCGGACGCGTCGCCGTCGGACTGGTCGTCCCACGCCGAGGCGCCCGCCGGGGCGACGTCGAGCCACGCATCGCCGGCCGCCGCGGGATCGATGCCGGCGGCGGCCGGGTCGTGCCGGGTCGACATCAGAAGTCGACCTTCACCTCCGCGCCGGCGGGCGCGTCGACCTTGGCACCGATGCCGAGCTTCTCGAGGATCTTCTTCTCGATCTCCGCGGCGAGGTCCGGGTTGTCGCGCAGGAACCCGCGCGCGTTCTCCTTGCCCTGGCCGAGCTGGTCGCCCTCGTAGGTGAACCAGGAGCCGGACTTCCGGATGAACCCGTGCTCGACGCCCATGTCGATGAGGCCGCCCTCGCGGGAGATGCCGACGCCGTAGAGGATGTCGAACTCCGCCTGCTTGAACGGCGGGGCCATCTTGTTCTTCACGACCTTGACCCGGGTCCGGTTGCCGACGGCGTCCGTGCCCTCCTTGAGGGTCTCGATGCGGCGGATGTCCATGCGCACCGACGCGTAGAACTTGAGCGCCTTGCCACCGGTCGTGGTCTCGGGCGAGCCGAAGAACACGCCGATCTTCTCGCGCAGCTGGTTGATGAAGATCGCGGTGGTGCCGGACGCGTTGAGGGCACCGGTGATCTTGCGGAGCGCCTGGGACATGAGGCGGGCCTGCAGGCCGACGTGGCTGTCGCCCATCTCGCCCTCGATCTCGGCCTTCGGCACGAGCGCCGCCACGGAGTCGATGACGATGATGTCGATCGCGCCGGAGCGGATCAGCATGTCCATGATCTCGAGCGCCTGCTCGCCGGTGTCCGGCTGGGAGACGAGCAGCGCGTCGGTGTCGACGCCGAGCTTCTTGGCGTAGTCCGGGTCCAGCGCGTGCTCCGCGTCGATGAACGCGGCGATGCCGCCCTGCCGCTGGGCGTTGGCCACGGCGTGCAGCGCGACGGTGGTCTTGCCGGAGGACTCGGGGCCGTAGATCTCGACGATGCGGCCCTTCGGCAGACCGCCGATGCCGAGCGCGACGTCGAGGGCGACGGACCCGGTCGGGATGACCTCGACCGGGGCGCGGCCGTCGTCGCCGAGACGCATGATCGAGCCCTTGCCGAACTGGCGGTCGATCTGGCTGAGGGCGGCCTCGAGAGCCTTCTCGCGGTCCTGGGGTGCGGGCATGGTGTTCCACCTCGTGCGTCTCGTGCAGCCTCGCGCTGCGCCGGCAGGGCTGGTCTTCGGTGTCGTGCGCTGACGCTATGCCCGACCACCGACATGGACCCCGGTCCCGTCCACAGCCCGCGCGACCAGTCCCCCTGGGGACGGCCGCCGGACCGCCCGGACCCGGGGCGCGCCAACGGGCCTACTCTACCGAACACATGTTCGATCAGCACCGCACCGACACGCCCGGCGCGTCGCGGGGTCGCCGGGGACGCGCCGCCCCGGCACTACCGCGGCGCGGCGGGGATCGGCCCGGACACGCCGCGCTCCCCGAGCCGCACCGCCTCGCCCGGTGCCAGCAGCACCGGCTCCACCTGCGCCCGTCGCGCCAGCGCCCGCGCGAACGCCGGCCCCGCCCGGTCCATCCACCCCGGCGGCAGCCGCCGCGACGCCGGCGCGTGCAGCGTCCCCCAGTGCACCGGCACGGCCCACCGGACGCCGACCGCCTCGCACACCGCCGCCGCCTGGTGCGGGTCCATGTGCCCGCCGGACAGCCGCGGACCCCAGCCGCCGACCGGCACGAGGGCCAGGTCGATCGGCCCCCCGGCCAGATCGGGCAGCCGGCGCATCTGCGGGTAGGGCGCGGTGTCGCCGGCGAACCACACCCGCAGCCCCGGCGCCACGACCAGGAAGCCGTGCGCGGCGTTGGGCCGGTGCGGCATCGGCCGGTGGCCGTGCTCGGCCGGGACCGGGCGGACCCGCACCGACGTCCCCGGCACCGTCCACCAGTCCTCCGCCCCGAGGCCGACCGCGCGCAGGCCCTGCCGGTCGAGCCAGTGGGCGTTCGCGCGCGCGGCGAGCACCGGCACGTCGCCGAGCAGGCGCAGCGAGCCGAGCTCGGCGTGGTCGTGGTGCAGGTGCGACACCAGGACGGCGCTGGTGCCCGCCCAGTGCTCGGGGTGCGGCGCCGGGCCGCTGCGGCGGAGCAGGCCGGCGTGCGGGCGCAGCAGCGGGTCGGTGACGAGCCGCGCGCCGGCGACGTCGAGCACCACGGTGGCGTGCCCGAGCCAGCGCAGCACCGCTCCCGCGCCGCCGGGGTCCCCCGCGGTCACCGCCCGGCCCCGCGGCGCGGACGGGGCGGTGGTGCGCCGCCCGTCACGGCGCCGGCTCCCCCGCGACGTCCGCCGCCCGCTCCGCGGCAGGGCGTCGCAGCCCGAGCCGCGTCGCCCACCGCACCAGCTGCTCGTGCACCCGGTCCGCCCCGACGGGCATGCGCTCGGAGTCGACGTCGGCCAGCAGGTCGTCGTCGACGGCGAGGTCCGCGGGGTGCAGCAGCACGGCCCGATTCTGCGCACCTCCGAGGCCGCCGTGCGACCCGACCTGCCCCTCGAACGCGTGCACGTGCCCGTCGGCGGTCACGTCGGAGAGCAGGACCAGGTCCCCGACGTGGCCGAGCCGCCCGAGCCGGCGCAGGTCGTCCGCCGCCTGGCCGCCGTACCGTGCGACCGGGTCCACGCCGTCGACCGCGGGCCCCTCGCCGGTCGCCTCCAGCCACGCGACACCACCCGGCCCCACCGCCACCAGTCCGCGCGCCGCGGTGTCGACGACGACGAGCCCGACGCCCGGTGTGCCCGCCAGGCCGCGCACCAGCCCCGGCCAGCGCTCCTCCACCTCCTCCAGCACGAGCCGGCGGCCGGCCCGCGGGAACCACACCATCCCGAGGTTGCCGGACCCGGTGACGGCCACGTCGGGGGCCGGGGCGCCGTCGGGCGCGGGCGACGGGGCGTCCGCGCGCCGCTCGCGGCCCTGCGGACCGAGGACCGGCGAGCGGTCCCCGCCGTGCCGCGCCGCGGTCGAGCTGAGGAACGCGTTCAGCGGTCCCCACTCCTCGTCGGTGCCGGCCTGCACGGCGTCCACGCCGGGCTCGGCCATCAGGGCGCGCACGACGTCGACCAGCGGCCGGCCGGCGACCTGCTCGAACGTCGCCCCGAGGGACTGCCCGTGGTCGGACAGCACCACGACCCGGTAGTCCCGCGGGGCGGCGTCGGTGACCCGGACCAGCGTGTCCAGCACCCGGTCCAGCCCTTCGAGCGCGCGCAGCGACTCCGGTCGGGTGGGTCCCGCGTGGTGCGCGATCTCGTCGTAGTCGACCAGGTCGACGAACACGACCGGCGCCCCGCGGACCAGCTGCTCGGCGACCACGGACGTGGCGAGGTCCCGCAGCAGCACGTTGGTCACCCCGCGGAGCACGACGTACCAGCCCCGCCGCGGCACCCGGGGGCGCACGTCGCGCACCCGCTGCCGCCGCCCCTGGTACAGCTCCTTGACGATCTCGCCGATCGTCAGCGTCGCGGCGCGGGCCAGCACGAACGGGCTCGCGAAGAACCGCAGGTACGACGTCCCGGGCCCGATCCCTCGCCGGGCCTGGCTCATGACCAGGTGCTGGCGCTCGGCGTCACCGGAGAACATCGTCGCGACCGCCGCTCCCCCGTCGGCCAGCAGCCCGCGGCCGTCCGAGAGCCGCCGCTCGACCAGCGCGGCGTCGTCCGGGTGGTTCGTGACCACCAGCCGGCCGGACTCCCGGTCCCACCACCGGAACGAGCAGATCCCGTCAGCCGCCCCGTGCAGCAGCCCGGCCTGGCTCGCCGGCGTGGTCGACGGCGCCTGGGCCCACCACGTCTGCAGGGCGTGCGTCCCGTCGGCCAGCCAGCGGGCCATCGTCGGCGCCAGTCCCGCGTCGAGCGCCTGGGCCAGCACCGGCGCAGCGACTCCGTCGAGCTGCACGACCAGCAGACCCGGCGGGCGGTCGTCGGGCACCGCGCCGCCGCCCTCCCCGGCCCGGCGGGCGTGCGCCCGGGCGCGGCGCAGCACGTCGCCCACCACGTAGTCGGAGTCCGAGGCGCCCCACACCCAGCGGCCCACGGCCATGACGACCGCGGCGATCACCAGCACCTGCACGGCGGCCCAGGCGTTCGTCACGTGCAGGCCGGGCAGCAGGGTCAGCGACAGCCAGACGACGAGCACCTGCGCGCCGAGGCCGGCGAGCAACGCGCCCATCGCGCCGCCAACCCGGGCGAGCACCCGCAGCGGCGGCCGCAGCACCAGGTCGCCGACCCCGACCGCGAGCGCCGCGAGCAGCACGGACCCCGGGTTCGTGGCGCTGACGCCGTCGACGAGCGCGATGGCGACGCCGAGACCCAGCGCGGTCGTGGCCAGCCCGAGCAGGGCGTCGCCCACGTCGCTGAGCGTGACCGACCACCGGCCGGGCGGCGGGCGGTGCGGGTCGGCGGGCGACACGCTCTCAGCCTGCCACGCCCGGGCGCGCCCGGGGTGACCCGACGCGGGTGGCGCGGGAGGTCAGGGGCGCGCGGGCGGCGCCTGGCGGTACCGGTCGGCGCCCCAGCGCTGCGGGTCGGGGATGTCCAGCTCGTCGCACAGCGCGTGCCACACGTCGCGCGGGTCGGTGCCGGCGTCGAGCGCCTGCTCCGCGGTGCGGTCGCCGAGCCGCTGCAGGACGAGCTCGTGCACGAGCACCCGGCCGTGGGCGCTGCCGAGCACCTCGTCGACCAGCTGCCAGAACTCGCGGTACCGCACGGTGCGCTCCCTCCCCGTCCGCGTCGTGGACCTGCGAGCGTACGCGCGCCGGGGCGCGGGCGGTCAGTCGTCCGCCGTCGGCAGCGCCAGCAGCCACCCCGACACGGGGTGCCGCACCACCACCTGGGCCCGGTACACCCGCGTCGTCCCCCCGTCGCCGACCCGCACCTCCAGGTCCGACGGCGCCGGGCTGCCGACCAGCGCGGCGAGCACGTTCCCGACCACCCCGCGCACCCGGGGCCGCCGCCGCGCACGGCCTCCGCCGCCGTCGAGCAGCGCGTCCACCACGGCCGCGGTGTCGCGGCGCGGCACCTCCAGGGCCACGACGTCCTCGACCACGACCTCGTCCTCGCCGTCCCGGTGCAGCCGCACCTGCAGGTCCGGCGTCCCCGCGAGCACGACGACGACCGGCGACCGCTCGGCCCCCTGGGCCTCGTCCTCCCACGGGTCGGCCTCGGGCACCGGTGCGGGCGCGCGGCCGTGGCGCGACCCCGCCTCCCACAGCGCCCGGACCGCGGCCTGCGTCGCGTCGTCGATCGGCATGTCCTCGATCCTGCCCTGCCGGCCCCGGGCGCCGCAGGCGTTCGCCGAGCGCGCAGCCGCGGAGCCGCAGGTGGAGGCGCGCGTGTCGGTGCCGCGCGACAGAATGGCGCGGTGACACCTCCCCCGACCGCCGGCGGCCCCACCGGCGCCGACGTCCTCGGGCGGTTCTCCGGGCCGACGCAGGACTGGTTCCGGGGCGCCTTCGCCGAGCCGACCGCCGCGCAGGCCGGCGCGTGGGACGCGGTGTCCACCGGGCGGCACGCGCTGGTCGTGGCCCCGACCGGGTCCGGCAAGACGCTCGCGGCGTTCCTCTGGGCGCTCGACCGCATCACCGCCGAGCCGGTCGACGCGGACGCGGACCCGCTGCAGCGGTGCCGGGTGCTGTACGTGTCGCCGCTCAAGGCCCTCGCGACCGACGTCGAGCGGAACCTGCGCTCCCCGCTGGTCGGCGTCCGGCAGGCCGCCACCCGCCGCGGGCTGACCCTGCCCGACGTGCAGGTGGGCGTCCGCACCGGCGACACCCCGCCCAACGAGCGGCGGCAGTTCGCGACGAAGCCGCCGGACATCCTCATCACGACCCCCGAGTCGCTGTTCCTCGTGCTCACCTCCGGTGCGCGGGCGGGGCTGTCGGGCGTGCGGACGGTGATCCTGGACGAGATCCACGCGGTCGCCGGGACCAAGCGCGGCGCGCACCTCGCGGTGTCGCTGGAGCGCCTCGACGCGCTGCTCGACCGGCCCGGCGGTCCCGGCCCCGCGCAGCGGATCGGGCTGTCCGCGACCGTCACGCCCGTCGACCGGGTCGCGGCGTTCCTCAGCGGGAGCCGCGCCCCGGCGGACGGCGGCCGCGAGGTGGTCGTCGTGCAGCCGCCGTCGACCAAGGAGATCCGGGTCGACGTCGTCGTCCCCGTGCCCGATCTGACCGACCTGGGCGCCCCGCTGCCCGACGACGGGAGGACCTCCCGCGGCCCGAAGCCCGTCGTCGACGACGAGCTGCCGCCGCTCGCACCGGGCGAGGCCGACCTCACGGGCCAGGCCGCCGGGTCCGGTGCGCCGCGCCCGTCCATCTGGCCGCACGTGGAGGAGCGCGTCGTCGACCTGGTCGCCGACCACCGGTCGACGCTGGTGTTCACCAACTCGCGCCGCGGCGCGGAGCGGCTGACCGCCCGGATGAACGAGGTGTGGGCCGAGCGGCAGGGCGAGGACGTCCCCGACCCCGGCACGCTGTGGGCGGCGCAGGCGAACGCCCAGTCGGGCACCGCGGTCGGCGTCGACGCCCGGGACGCCGACACGATCATCGCCCGCGCGCACCACGGGTCGATGAGCCGCGCGGAGCGCACCCGCACCGAGTCCGAGCTCAAGGCCGGCCGGCTCCCGGCCGTCGTCGCGACCAGCTCGCTCGAGCTCGGCATCGACATGGGCGCGGTGGACCTGGTCGTCCAGGTGGGCGCGCCCCCGTCGGCGGCCAGCGGCCTGCAGCGCATCGGCCGCGCCGGGCACCAGGTCGGCGCGGTGTCGCATGGCGTCGTGTTCCCGACGTTCCGCGGCGACCTCGTCCCCGCGGCCGTCACCGCGCTGCGGATGCGCGCGGGCCAGATCGAGCCGCTGCACGTGCTGACCAACCCGCTCGACGTGCTCGCTCAGCAGGTCGTCGCGATGGTCGCGCAGGAGGACTGGACGGTCGCCGAGCTGGCCGCGGTGGTGCGGCGGTCCGCCCCGTTCGCGACGCTCGGCGACGCGACGTTGCGCGCGGTGCTCGACATGCTCGCCGGCCGCTACCCGAGCGAGGAGTTCGCCGAGCTGCGGCCCCGCATCCTGTGGGACCGGGCGACCGACGTGCTCAGCGCCCGACCCGGCGCGCTCCGGCTGGCCGTGACCAGCGGCGGCACGATCCCCGACCGGGGCCTGTACGGCGTGTTCCTGGCGTCGGGCTCGGAGACCGCCGACGTCCCCGTCGACCCCGAGCGCTCCGGCGGGCGGACCCGCGGCGGCAAGCGGGTCGGCGAGCTCGACGAGGAGATGGTCTACGAGTCGCGCGTCGGCGACACCTTCACGCTGGGATCCAGCACCTGGCGGATCGAGGACATCACCCCCGACCGCGTCCTCGTGACGCCGGCCCCGGGCGTCCCCGGGCGGCTGCCGTTCTGGAAGGGCGACTCGCAGGGCCGGCCCGCGTCGCTCGGGCGTGCGATGGGCGCGTGGGCGCGCGAGGTCGCGGACCTGCCGGACGCCGACGCGCGCGAGCGGGTGGGCGCCGCCGGGCTGGACCCCTGGGCCGCCGACAACCTGCTCGGCTACCTGCGCGAGCAGCGCGACGCCACCGGGGTGCTGCCCAGCGACGTCACCGTCGTGGTCGAGCGGTTCCGCGACGAGCTCGGCGACTGGCGGGTGGTCGTGCACTCGCCGTACGGCGCGCGCGTGCACGCGCCGTGGGCGCTCGTGCTCGGCGCGCGGCTGCGCGAGCGGTTCGGCGTCGACGCGGCGGCCATGCACGCCGACGACGGCATCGTGCTGCGGCTGCCCGACATGCTGGCCGCGACCGCGGACCCCGTGGGCGACCTGCTCGGCTGGACCGCGCCCGACGCGTGGTCGGCCGACGGCTCGCCGGAGAGCCCCGGCGGCCTGACCGACGCCGCCCCGGTCGACGCCGCGGACCTGCTCATCGAGCCCGACGAGGTGGCCGACGCCGTCCGCGAGGAGCTCGGCGGCTCCGCGATGTTCGGCGCCCGGTTCCGCGAGGCCGCCGCCCGCGCGCTGCTGCTCCCCCGCCGCCGGCCCGACCGCCGGCAGCCGCTGTGGCAGCAGCGGCAGCGCTCGGCGCAGCTGCTGAGCGTCGCGTCCCGGTACCCGGACTTCCCGATCCTGCTCGAGGCCGTGCGCGAGTGCCTGCAGGACGACTTCGACATCGACGCGCTGGTCGAGCTCATGCGCGACGTGTCCGCCGGGCGGGTGCGGGTGGTCGAGGTGACGACCACCCGGCCCTCGCCGTTCGCCCAGTCGCTGCTGTTCGGCTACACCGCGCAGTTCCTGTACGACGGCGACGCCCCGCTGGCCGAGCGCCGGGCCGCGGCGCTCACGCTCGACCCGACGCTGCTGGACGAGCTGCTGGGCGGTGGTGGCGGGTCGCAGATCGCCGACCTGCTCGACCCCGACGCCGTGGTCCGCACCGAGGCCGAGCTCACCGCCACCGACCCCGACCGGCAGGCGCGCACCGCGGAGCAGGTCGCCGACGTGCTCCGCCGGCACGGGCCGCTGCCGCTGGCGGGCGTCGAGGACCGCACCCGCGAGGACGTGCGCGACGACGTGGCCGGCTGGCTGGCCGACCTGGAGCACGCGCGCCGGATCATCCGGGTGCGGATCTCGGGCCTCCCGCCCGCCGACGCGGAGCAGTGGGCCGCCGTCGAGGACGCCGGCCGGCTGCGCGACGCGCTCGGCGTGGCGCTGCCCGTCGGCGTGCCCGAGGTGTTCACCGAGGTGCTGCCCGACCCGCTCGGCGACCTGATGCGCCGGCACGCCCGGACCCACGGCCCGTTCACCGCCGCGCAGGTCGCGGCCCGGTTCGGCCTCGGTACCGCCGTGGTGCAGGCGGCGCTGCGGCCGCTGGAGCGGGCGGGCGTCGTCGTGCAGGGGCGGCTGCGGCCGGACGCGCTCGGCGGTGTCGGCGACGAGTACTGCGACGCGGACGTGCTGCGGACGCTCCGCCGGCGGTCGCTCGCGGCGCTGCGGTCCGAGGTCGAGCCGGTGCCGCAGGTGGCGCTGGGCCGGTTCCTGCCCGCGTGGCAGCACGCGATCGGGCGGTCCGCGCCGGGCGCGCTGCGGGGCGTGGACGGGCTGGCGCGCGCGGTCGAGCAGCTCGCGGGCGCCGTCGTGCCCGCCTCCGCCCTGGAGTCGCTGGTGCTGCCCGCGCGGGTGCCCGACTACAGCCCGGCGCTGCTGGACGAGCTCACCGCGTCCGGCGAGGTGCTGTGGGCCGGGCACGGCACGCTCCCCGGCAAGGACGGGCTGGTCAGCCTGCACCTCGCCGCGACCGCCGACCTCACGCTGCCGCTGCTGACCCCGCCGGGGTCCGAGCCGGCGCCCGCGCCGGAGCACCTGGACACGCCGCTGCACCGCGCGCTGGTCGAGGCGCTGCGGGGCGGCGGGGCGTACTTCGTCGGCGCCCTGGGCGCCCGGGTCGCGGAGGCGCTGCCCGAGTCGCCGCCGTCGCAGGCCGCGCTGGTCGACGCGCTCTGGGACCTGGTGTGGGCCGGGCTCGTCACCAACGACGGGCTGGCGCCGCTGCGCGCCCGGCTCGCCGGCGGGAAGACGACCCACCGGACGACGGCGTCCGCGCCCCCGTCCCGGGCCCGGCAGCTCACCATGGGCGGTGGCCGGTTCGGCGGGCGGCCGAGCCTGCGCGGCAGCGGGCTCGGCCTGCGCGGGGCGGGGCTCGCGGGCGGCGGCCTGGGCGGTCTCGGCGGCGGGCTCGCGACCACCGCGGGCGAGGCGGGCGGACGGTGGTCGATGCTCCCGTCCCGCGAGCAGGACCCCACCCGCCGCGCGCACGCCCTGGCGGCCCAGCTGCTCGACCGGCACGGCGTCCTGACCCGCGCCGTCGCCCCGGCCGAGGGCGTCGCCGGGCAGTTCGCGCCGGTGTACCGGGTGCTCGCGGCGCTCGAGCAGCAGGGGCAGGTCCGGCGCGGCTACTTCGTCGAGCACCTGGGCGGTTCCCAGTTCGCCCTGCCCGGGGCCGTCGACCAGATCCGCGCGGAGGCCCGGCAGATCGAGCGGATCGCCGAGCAGTCGGTGCCCGCGGACGCCGACCGCGCCGTGGTGCTGCTCGCGGCGACGGACCCCGCGAACCCGTACGGCGCCGCGCTCGCGTGGCCGGTCCGCACCGACGCGCCCACCGGCCACCGGCCGGGCCGGAAGGCGGGCGCGGTGGTGGTGCTGGTGGACGGCGTGCTCGCGCTCTACCTGGAGCGCGGCGGGCGCACGGTCCTGACCTTCTCCGAGGACGAGACGGTGCTCCGGCTGGCGACCGCGCGCCTGGCCGAGACGGTCCGCGAGGGACGGCTGGGCCGGATCACGCTGGTGCGGGCCGACGGTGAGGAGCTGCTGTCCGGGGGACTGGAGACGACGGCGCTGGGCCGGGCGCTGGCGCTGGCGGACTTCGCGCCGACGCCGCGGGGCATCCGGCTGCGGAGCGCCCGGTGACCCGGGCGGTGACGGCCGGTGCCTGAGGGCGACATCCTGGCCCGCACCGCGCGGCGGCTCGACGAGGCCCTCGCGGGGCGCGTCCTGGTGCGCGGCGACCTGCGCTGGCCGACCGCCGCGACCGTCGACCTGGTCGGGCGCACGGTGCTCGGCACGGCGTCGTACGGCAAGCACCTGCTCACCCGGTTCGACGACGGCCGCACGCTGCACACCCACCTGCGGATGGACGGGTCCTGGCGGATCGCCCGGACCGGTTCCCCCGGCGCCCGGGCCGCTGCGCCGCACGTCCGGGCGGTCCTCGCGAACGAGACGTGGACCGCCGTCGGCGAGCTCATCGGGATGCTCGACGTCGTGCCCACCCGGGACGAGCACACCCTCATCGGGCACCTGGGCCCGGACCTGCTCGCCGACGACTTCGAGACCGCCGGGCTGCCCGAGGCGCTGCGCCGGTGGGCCGCGCGCGGAGCGACGCCCGTGTGCGAGGTGCTGCTCGACCAGACGGTCGTCGCCGGCATCGGCACGATCTACATGGCGGACTCGTTGTTCCTCGAGAAGATCTGGCCGTGGACGCCCGCGGACGAGGTGGTCGACCCCGCCCGGCTGCTCCGGGTGGCGCGGGCGATCATGCAGCGGTCGGTCGGGTCGTCGTCGCCGTCGACCACCGGCGAGGTGTACCGCGGCCGGGAGACCTGGGTGCACGGCCGGCTGAAGGAGCCGTGCCGGCGGTGCGGGGCGCCGGTCCGCCGGGGCCTGGCGGGCCACCCGCCGACGGAGCGGCCCGCGTACTTCTGCGGCGTCTGCCAGCGCCCGGCGGCCCCGGCGGCCTGACCCGTGCGCCCCGCCGCTCCCCGGACGCGACGACGCCCGGTCGTCCCCGCCGAGCGAACGGGCGGGACGACCGGGCGTCGTCGGTGTCGGGGTGGGTGTTCCCCGCGGTCAGCCGACCGGGGTGAGCTCCGGGCGTCGACGCCAGGTGCTGTCCTGGCCGCCCAGCGCAGAGGCCAGGTCGACGGGGACGGTGTCGGGGATCAGCAGACCCTCGGCGACGGCGATGCGGTCGCTCACCTCGCGCAGCACGAGCGACATGGGCACGTCGAGCGCCTCGCAGATGCTCGCGAGCAGCTCCGACGACGCCTCCTTCTGACCCCGCTCGACCTCGCTGAGGTAGCCCAGCGACACCCGGGCGGCGGAGGACACCTCGCGCAGGGTGCGTCCCTGCCGCTGGCGGGCATCCCGCAGCACGTCACCGATCTCTCGGCGCAACACGACCATCTGGCGTCCCCCTCTCATGTCCCGATCCTGCTCCTGCCGCGCGGCCGGCGCGCCCTGCGGGGCGGTCCGGACGAGCGCGGCACCCTTGTGGCCCCGCGTGGGGAGGCTCCCACCGTACATGTCGCCGCCACGACGGGCAGCGGCGGGACGGCTGGTGGGCCTGGTGTTCATCACGATCTGCACAACGCGTGCACGACCGCGCGTGTTCCCGGGGGTCAGGAGGCGACGGCGGGACGCACCGCGGACAGGGCCTCGGCGAGCACGGCGGCGCAGGTCGCGGCGCGGACGGCGGCCCGGTCGCCGGGCAGGGACAGGGTGCGGACGACCGTGCCCTCCGGGGTCGCGACGGCCACGTGCACCGTCCCGGGGGCGAACCCGTCCTGGGGGTCGGGGCCGGCCACGCCGGTCGTCCCGAGGCCGACGTCGGCCCCGAGCAGGCCGCGCACGCGCTCGGCCATCTGCCGGGCGACGTCGGGGTGCACCGCCCCGTGCGCGGCCAGCAGGTCGGCGTCCACGCCCAGCACCGACCCCTTGACGTCGGTGGCGTACGCGACGACCCCGCCGCGCACCGACCGGGAGGCGCCGGGCACGTCGACCAGGGTGGCCGCGACCTGGCCGCCGGTCAGGGACTCGGCGGTCGCGACGGACCAGCCCCGCTCGCGCAGGGCGGTCAGGAGGGCGGCGGCGGGCTCCCCCGCGCCCGGGGCGCCGACGGGACCGCCCGCCGGGTCGGTGCCCGCCGTCACGCCGGGTCGCCGTGCGGCGACGTCGTCCCGGTCGCCGCGGCGTGCCGGGTGGCCTCGGGGCTCGCCCCGGAGGCGTGCTCCCGGTGCACCCGGACCGCCGTGCGGACGTAGTCGGCGCCGGTCACCAGCGTCACCACGACCGCGGCCCCCATGAGCACGCTCGCGACCACGAGCACCGCGGTCGGCAGCTCGGACAGCGGCAGCAGGAACAGCCCGACGGCGACCGACTGCAGCACGGTCTTGATCTTCCCGCCGCGCGAGGCGGGCAGCACCAGGTACCGCAGCAGGAAGAACCGCATCACGGTGATGCCGATCTCCCGCACCAGGATCGCGGCGGTCACCCACCAGCTCAGGTCGCCGATCCAGGACAGCCCGACCAGCGCGGTGCCGATGAGGGCCTTGTCGGCGATCGGGTCGAGCAGCTTGCCGAGGTCCGTGACCAGGCCGAGCCGCCGGGCCAGGTAGCCGTCGAGCCGGTCGGTGGCGGCGGCGAGCGCGAAGATGCCGGCGGCCACGAGCCGCCACCGCGGGTCGTCCCCGCCGTCGACCAGCAGGGCCCAGGCGAAGAACGGCACGACGGCGATGCGCAGCACCGTCACGACGTTGGCGACGTTCATCGGCGAAGGGCGGCTCACCCGGACAGCCTACGGGCAGCGGGCGCGGAGCACGGCCCACGGCGCGGGACCGACGCGGCACCCACCGGGCCGCCGGCGGCCGTCAGCGCAGGTCGTCCGCGTCGTCGAAGTAGTCGACGGCCTCGGGCGGCTCGCCCGGCATCCGGCCCTCGGGCGCGGCGTACCGGTCGTCGGCCGCCGCCGGCGCCCCGCCCCCGGACCCGCCGGGCTCCGGCTCGCCGCGCAGCATCGCGAGCGTCCCCGGCAGGTCGTCGGGCTGCACGAGCACCTCGCGCGCCTTCGACCCCTCGGACGGCCCGACGATCTCGCGGGACTCGAGCAGGTCCATCAGGCGGCCTGCCTTGGCGAACCCGACCCGCAGCTTGCGCTGCAGCATCGAGGTCGAGCCGAACTGCGAGGTGACGACGAGCTCCGCGGCCTGCAGCAGCAGGTCGAGGTCGTCGCCGATGTCCTCGTCCACCTGCTTCTTGGCGGCCGTGACGGCGACGTCCTCGCGGTAGACCGGCTTCAGCTGCTGCTTCACGTGCGCGACGACGGCGTGGATCTCCGACTCGGACACCCAGGCGCCCTGGGTGCGCATCGGCTTGGCGGCGCCCATCGGCAGGAACAGGGCGTCGCCCTGGCCGATCAGCTTCTCGGCGCCGGGCTGGTCGAGCACGACGCGCGAGTCGGTGAGCGAGGAGGTCGCGAACGCCAGGCGGGACGGCACGTTGGCCTTGATCAGGCCGGTGACGACGTCGACCGACGGGCGCTGGGTCGCGAGCACCAGGTGGATGCCGGCGGCGCGCGCGAGCTGCGTGATGCGCTGGATCGACGCTTCGACGTCGCGCGGGGCGACCATCATGAGGTCGGCGAGCTCGTCGACGATCACCAGCAGGTACGGGTACGGCGCGATCTTGCGCTCGGAGCCGGGCAGCGGCTTGACCTTGCCGGCCTTCACGGCGACGTTGAAGTCGTCGATGTGCTTGAAGCCGAACATCGCGAGGTCGTCGTACCGCGCCTCCATCTCCCGCACCACCCACTCGAGGGCCTCGGCGGCCTTCTTCGGGTTGGTGATGATCGGGGTGATGAGGTGCGGGATGCCCTCGTAGATCGTGAGCTCGACGCGCTTGGGGTCGACCAGCACCATGCGCACCTGGTCGGGCGTCGCGCGCATGAGGATCGACACGATCATTGAGTTGACGAACGACGACTTGCCGGCGCCGGTGGCGCCCGCGACCAGCATGTGCGGCATCTTGGCGAGGTTCGCGGTGACGTAGCCGCCCTCGACGTCCTTGCCGACGCCGATCACCATGGGGTGCTCGGAGCGGCGCGCCGCGGACGACCGGAGCACGTCGCCGAGCGACACGGTCTCGCGGTCGGTGTTCGGGATCTCGATGCCGATGGCGGACTTGCCGGGGATCGGCGACAGGATGCGCACGTCCGCCGACGCCACCGCGTAGGCGATGTTCTTGGACAGCGCCGTGACGCGCTCGACCTTGACGCCCTTGCCGAGCTCGACCTCGTACCGGGTGACGGTCGGACCGCGCGTGAACCCGGTGACCTGGGCGTCGATCTCGAAGTTCTCCAGCACGCTCGTCAGCGCCTCGACCACGCGGTCGTTGGCGGCGGAGCGGACCTTGTGCGGCTGGCCCTTCGCGAGGGCGTTCTCGTCCGGCAGCGTGTACAGCACGTCGCCGCCGAGCATCGGCTGCTCCCCGCGCGGCACGCCGGTGGTGGGCGGCGCGACGGGGTCCGGCCGGGCCGCGGGGGCCTCGGCGGCGGCGGACGCGGCGCCCACCGCCGTGACGGCCTGCGTCGGGGCGGTGCTGGGGGAGACCTCGTCCTCGGCGTCGGCCGCGTCGAGGAGCGCGGTCGCGTCCTCCTCCTCGCGGCGCATCCGCTCGACGTACGCGGCGCGCTCGAAGGCCTCGTCGCCGGCGTACCCGTCCAGGGCCGGGTCGACGTCGGGGTCGGCCGCGGCGCGCTTCTTGAGGCGGTCCATGAGCGTGCGGCGCGACGGCTTGGCCGGGGGCTCGTCGACCGCCGTGTGCCCCGCGTTGATGACCAGCGGGGCGTCGTCGTCCTCGACCTCGGCGTCGTCCTCGCGGTGGTTGCCCGTCAGGCGGTCGTACAGCGCGCGCAGCCGGGGGCCGATCTGGTTCACCGGCGTGGCGGTGACGACCAGCACGCCGAAGAACGCGAGCAGCACCAGCAGCGGCACGGTGGCCCAGACGGTCACGAGGCTGACCAGCGGCGTGCCGACCAGGTAGCCGACGATGCCGCCCGCGTCGCGGACCGCCTCGAAGCCGCCGGACGGGGCGGGCAGGTCCTGCTGCACGTGCACCAGCCCGCAGGCCGCGAGCGTGATCGCGGTGACGCCGATGCCGATCCGGGAGTTCGCCTGGTTGCGGTCGGGATGCCGCATCAGCCGGACGGCGATGCCGACCAGCGCGACCGGCACCGCCGCGGCGACCCGGCCGAAGGTCCCGGCGACGACGACGTGCACGGCGTCGCCCGCCATGCCCTCCAGGCCCCACCACTCGCGGGCGGCGACGACGATCGCCAGGGCGATCAGGAAGAAGGCGGCACCGTCGCGGCGCAGGGCCGGGTCGAGGTCGCGCGCGCCGTGGCCGACCCGGCGCGCCGCGCCGCCGACGACGTGCGCGCAGCCCATCCAGATGCCGCGGACGATGCGGATCGGCAGGGCGGGGCGCGGCGGGGGCGGCGGCGCCTTGGCGGAGCCGCGGGAGCCGGGCGCGCGCGCCGCCGGTGCCGCGGCGCGGGCGCGCGACGACGGCGCAGCCGCACGGGTGGCGGTGGAGGACGGACGGGCGGCCATGATCCTCACGGTAGCGGGCACGCGGCAGCTGGGCCGGGAGCCCGCGCCGGTGCGGTGCGTGTCGGTGACGCGCGGCACAGCGGCGGTGTCCGGCGCGGGGGTGCCGCGTGTCCGTGCCGGGTGGGACGCTCGGCGCATGTCCGACCGCGTCACCGCCGACCAGGTCCGCCGGTACCGCGTCCGCGCGCAGCAGCTCGACCGGGGGCCCGACGCCGCGCGCGCCGTCACCGACGCCGCCGTGCTCGACGCGGGCGTGCAGGACACCGGGCCGGACGGGGCGCTGTGGGCGCTCGCCCTGCGCGGCGTGCCGGTGTCGGCCCGCGCGTGGCCGGACGACCTCGCGATGGCGTGGAGCGTCCGCGGCGCCCCGCACGCGTACCGCCGCGCGGACCTGCCCGCCGTGCAGCGCGCCCTGCGGCCGTACTCGGACGCGGACGCGGGCAGGCGGATCTACGACGCGGCCAAGCCGCTGCGCGCCGCCGGCATCCGGCCGGTCGACGCGCTCGCGCGGGTCGCCCGCACGATGCGCGAGGTCGTCGTGGAGCCCACGAGCAAGGAGGCGCTGTCCACCCGGATGACCGCCGAGCTGGACGAGCCGTACCTGCGCTGGTGCCGGCCGTGCGGGGCGACCCACATGTTCGAGATGCCGTTCCGGCTCGGCGCCCTGCACGCCGGGCTGGAGCTGGAGCCCGGCACCTCTCCCCCGGTGCTCCGCCGGTCGCCGGGCTTCCCGGCCGGCCAGATCGGCGCCGTGGACCGGGACCAGGGCACGGCCGGGCCGCAGGACGGCGGCGGGGACGACGACGCCACCGACGACGACGGACCGCACGACCTCGTCCGCGGCGTGCTGCACCTGCTCGGCCCCACGACGCCGAAGGACGTGGCGGCGTTCCTCGACGCGCCAGTGGCCGACGTCACGCGGCGGTGGCCGGCCGCCGCCGTCCCGGTGGAGGTGGACGGGGCGCCGGCGTCGGTGCTCGCCGGGGACCTGCCCGCGCTGCTCGCGGCGGCCGGCCCTCCCGGCGACGACGACGGCCCCGTCGTGCGGCTGCTCGGCCCCTACGACCTGTTCCTCCAGGCCCGTGACCGGCACGTCCTCGTCCCCGACCCGGCCCGCGCGAAGGCGCTGTGGCCCGTGCTGGGCCGCCCGGGCGCGGTGCTCGCGGGCGGGGAGGTCGTCGGCACGTGGCGCCCGCGGTCCCGGGGCCGGCGGCTGGCGCTCGAGCTCGACCCGTGGGTGCCGTGGGACGCGCGACTCCGACGCGCGGTCGCCGCGCAGCACGAGCGCCTGGCCGCCTTCCGCGGCGCCGACCCGGCCTGAACACGTGCGCTCGCGCCGGCCCCGGTCAGCGCAGCTCGTTGTCCGGGTGCGCGCGGTCGTAGGTCGCGCGGGCCTCGGCGATCCCCTGGCGGTGCTCCGTCGACCAGTCGACGAGCGCCCGGACCAGGTGCGTCAGGCTGGCGCCCGACTCGGTGAGACGGTAGTCGACCTCGGCCGGCACCGTCGGGTAGACGGTGCGCACCAGGAGTCCGTCCCGCTCGAGCCGTCGCACCGTGAGCGTGAGCATCCGCTGAGAGATCCCGGTCAGCGCGCGTTGCAGCTCGCGGAACCGGCGGGGTCCGCCGGCGAGCTCCACGACGACGAGGGCCGGGTCCCACGATCGTCGCGCTCGCATCCAGTGGAACCACGACGGGGAGACCGAACGATCATGATCCTGGTGACCGGAGCGCACGGAGCGCTCGCCTCGACCATCCTCGCAGAGCTCGACGCGCGCGGGGTGCCCGCTGTCGGCGGCACCCGCACCCCGGCGGCAGGACAGCGGTACGTCGACTTCGACGATCCGGCACGTCTCGACCTCGGCGGCACCGACGTCCTGGTGCTCGTGTCCGCGGGGTATGCGGAGGACGACCGGGTGGTCGCGCGGCACCGGGCGGTTCTCGACGCGGCTCGCCGCGACGGTGTGCGGTCCGTCGTGTACACGAGCGTGACCACGGGCGGGGACCATCTGGCGTTCGCGCTCGCGCACCGCGTGACGGAGCGGATGCTCAGGGACAGCGGCCTCGCCTGGACGATCCTGCGCAACGGGTTGTACGCCGAGCTCTTCGGCGCTCTGCTCCGGTGGTCCGCCGACGGGCTCGAGTCGGCGTTCGGAACCGGCTCGCTCGCAGCGGTCACCCGCGCCGACCTCGCGGCGGCAGCAGCGTCGGTCGCTGCGGCACCGCGCTCCCACACCAGCCGGACGTACGACCTCGTCGGCGTGCCGGTGACGGCGACCGACGTCGCGGACCATCTCGGCGTCGTGCACCGGACCATCGGGCTCGGGGAGTACCGGGACCGCTTGCTCGCGGACCCGCTTCTTCTGCCGTTCCAGCCGCCGATGCTGCACTCGATCGCGAGCGCGGTTCGGCACGGCGTGCTGTCCGGCACGGGGCCCGACCTCGCAGGCTTGCTCGGCCGCGCGGCCACGGACCCGCTGCCCTTCGCCGTCGCCGCAGCGACGGCCGGCCGGGCGGTGTCGGCACGGCCGTGAGAAGCCCGCACGCCGCCGACCCGGGAAGGTCGGCGGCGTGCGGTGGTCCGGGGTGGAGCGGCGACCGGTCAGGCCTCCACGACCACCGGGATGATCATCGGCCGACGGCGCAGCCGGTTGGACGCCCAGCGCCCGACCACGCGCCGCACCACCTGCTGCAGCTGCTGGGTGTCCACGGCCCCGCCGCGCGACGCGTCCTCGAGGGCCGCGGTGACGTCCGGCACGATCGCGTCG
This sequence comes from Cellulomonas sp. ACRRI, assembly GCF_022346185.1. Taxonomy (GTDB): domain Bacteria; phylum Actinomycetota; class Actinomycetes; order Actinomycetales; family Cellulomonadaceae; genus Cellulomonas. The sequence continues at coordinate 33,806 of NZ_JAKRMS010000008.1, forward strand.
AACACGGAGTCGTCCTCGGCCACGCCGCGGGCGAGGATCTGCGGCTTCCCGAGCACCTTGCCGTCGGTGGAGCTGATGACGGCGAAGATCGAGATGAAGCCCTCGTCGCCGAGGATCCGGCGGTCCTTGAGGTCGGCCTCGGTGATGCCGCCGACGCTGGAGCCGTCGACGAACACGTACCCGCACGGCACGGCGCCCACGACCGACGCCCGCCCGTCGACGAGGTCCACGACCACGCCGTCCTCGGCGAGCACCACGCGGTCGGCCGGGACGCCCGACTTCACGGCGAGCGCCCCGTTGGCGACCAGGTGCCGGACCTCGCCGTGCACCGGCATGACGTTGCGCGGCCGGAGGATGTTGTAGCAGTACAGGAGCTCGCCGGCGCTGGCGTGGCCGGAGACGTGCACCTTGGCGTTGCCGCCGTGCACGACGCGCGCGCCGAGCCGGGTCAGGCCGTTGATGACGCGGTACACCGCGTTCTCGTTCCCGGGGATCAGCGACGAGGCGAGGATGACGGTGTCGCCGGGGCCGACCGAGATCTTGTGGTCGTTGTTGGCGATCCGGGACAGCGCGGCCATCGGCTCGCCCTGGGAGCCGGTGCACATGAGCACGAGCTCGTCGTCCCGGACGTCGTCCAGGCGCTTGGCGTCCACCAGCACGCCGTCCGGCACCTTGAGGTAGCCGAGCTCGGCGGCGATCGTCATGTTCCGGATCATCGACCGGCCGACCAGGGCGACCTTGCGCTCGTGCGCGGCGGCGGCGTCCAGCACCTGCTGCACGCGGTGCACGTGCGAGGAGAATGACGCGACGACGATCTTGCGCGCGGAGGTGGCGAACACGTTGTCCAGCACCGGGCCGATCTCGCGCTCGGGGCTGACGAAGCCCGGCACCTCGGCGTTGGTGGAGTCGACCATGAACAGGTCGACGCCCTTCTCCCCCAGCCGCGCGAACGCGCGCAGGTCGGTGATCCGGCCGTCCAGCGGGAGCTGGTCCATCTTGAAGTCGCCGGTGTGCAGCACGGTGCCGGCGCCGGTGGTGACCGCGACCGCCAGCGCGTCCGGGATCGAGTGGTTCACCGCGACGAACTCGCAGGAGAACGCGCCGATCTGCTCGGTCTGGCCCTCCTTGACCGCGTGGGTCAGCGGGGTGATCCGGTGCTCCTTGAGCTTGGCCTCGACGAACGCGAGGGTCAGCTGCGAGCCGATCAGCGGGATGTCCTGGCGCAGGCGCAGCAGGTACGGGACGGCGCCGATGTGGTCCTCGTGCCCGTGGGTGAGGACGATGCCGTCCACGTCCGCCATGCGGTCGGCGATGTAGCTGAAGTCCGGCAGGATCAGGTCGACGCCGGGCTGGTGGTCCTCGGGGAACAGGACGCCGCAGTCGATGATGAGCAGGCGGCCGCCGTACTCGAGGACGGCCATGTTGCGGCCGACCTCGCCGAGCCCGCCGAGGGCCACGATGCGCAGTCCCCCTTCGGGCAGGGCGGGGGGCAGGTCGAGGTCGGGGTGCGGGTGGGACATGCTTCTCCTGTGCTAGGCGGACAGGGCGTCGACCATGCCCGCGGCAGCCAGGCCCGCGCGCACCGCCTCGACGTCCTCGTCCGACGCGGCGACGTTGGGCAGCCGCAGGTGTCGGGACGGGATCAGGCCGAGGGACCAGACGGCGGCCTTGGCCGCGACCGCCTGGAAACCCCGGCCGTTGAGCGCGTCGATCGCCGGTGCGATCGACAGGAAGATCTCGAGCGCGCGGGCGTGGTCGCCCGCGTCGTGGGCCGCGGTGAGCGCGGCGAGCTGCGGGCCGGCGACGTGGCCGACCACGCTGACGATGCCGGCGGCGCCGTGCGCCAGGAACGGCAGGTAGAGCGAGTCGTCGCCGGAGTACCAGGCGAGCCCGGTCGCCGACGCGGCCTTCGCGGCGGCGTACAGGTCGCCGGTGGCGTCCTTCATCGCGACGACGCGGTCGTGCCGCGCGAGCTCGACCAGCGTCTCGTGCGCGAACCGCACGCCGGTGCGGCCGGGGACGTCGTAGAGCATGACCGGCAGCGGCGTCGCGTCGGCCACGGCGGTGACGTGCGCGACCAGGCCGGGCTGGGACGGGCGGGAGTAGTAGGGCGCGACGACCAGCAGGCCGTCGGCGCCGGCCTCGGCGGCCTGCTCGGCCATCCGGACGGCGTGCAGGGTGTCGTTCGACCCGGCGCCGGCGACGACCGTCGCCCGGTCGCCCACGGCGGCGACGACCGCCTGCACCACCTCGGCCTTCTCGGGCGCGTGCGTGGTGGGCGACTCCCCCGTGGTGCCGTTGAGCACCAGGCCGTCGTGCCCGTGGTCCACGAGGTGCGTGGCGAGGGAGACGGCGGCGTCGAGGTCGACCGAGCCGTCCTCCCGCATGGGCGTCACCATCGCGGTGAGCACCGCGCCGAAGGGACGCGACGGGGTGGCGGGGAGCATGGCCTCCACGGTACCGCCCCGCGCCGGGGCCGGTCGCACCCGTCCGGGGCGGACCGGCCCCGGCGCGGGGCGGGGCGTGCTCAGGGCGTCAGGACGCGCGGGCCGCGAGCCAGCCGGCCAGGCGGTCCGGGCGGTCGGTGATGACCGCGTCGACGCCCAGGGCGACCGCGGCCGCCCAGTGCTCGGGCTCGTTGAGCGTCCAGACCTGGACCTGCAGGCCGGCGGCGTGCAGCCGCGCGACCAGGTCCGGGTGCTCGACCAGCAGCGGGCCGTACGGGTTGACCGTCATGACGCCGAGCTCGCCCGCGACGCGGACCACCTCGTCGACCCCGCCGTCCTCGGGCACCTGGAAGATGAGCAGGCCCCGCCGGAGCGAGGGGTCCGCCGCCGCGAGCGCCCGCACGGACTCGGGCCAGAACGACTGCCCGATCACCCGGTCGGCCAGCCCGGCCGCGCGGATCGCCTCGGTGACCGGCCGGACCTGCTCGACCGTGAAGGCGCCCTTGAGCTCGAGCAGCAGGTCGATCCCCGGCCGGCGGACCATCAGGTCCAGCACCTCGGCGAACGTCGGCACCCGCTGCCCGGCGTAGGCGGCCGCGAACCACGAGCCCGCGTCCAGGGCCCGCACGGCGTCGAGCGTCATCTCGCCGACGACGCCCTGCCCGTCCGTGGTGGCGTCGACGGTGTCGTCGTGGATCACCACGACCTCGCCGTCGGCGGTCGGCTGGATGTCGATCTCGATGCTGTGCGCCCCCGCCCGCCAGGCGGCCTCGAAGGCGGCGAGCGTGTTCTGCGGGGCGACCGCGGAGTTGCCGCGGTGCGCGACGACCGCGGGCGCCCCGGCGCCGGGGCCGCCCTCCCGGGCGACCCCGGCGACCGGGCCGGTGACGGTTCCGGTCACAGGTACGGCTCCACGTTCTCCGTGTAGGCCGTCTCGATCTGCGGCGTGACGGAGTCGAACGCCTCGGCCGGGTCGGTGCCCTCCAGGACGATCTGCTCCAGCGCGTCGGTGAGCAGCGCGTCGGCGCCCGGGACGAACACGCGGATGTAGTCCTGCGGGCGCGCCTTCTCCGCCAGCTGGTCGACCGCGGTGCGGAACTGCGGGTACTGCTCGTACACGGCCTGCATGGTGTCGGACTCGACGGCCGACGTGCGCACCGGCATGTAGCCCGTCGCCTGGGAGAACGTCGCGGTGTTCTCGGTGTTCGTGAGGAACTCGAGGAACATCGCCGCGGCGAGCTGCTTCTCCGGGGTGCTGGAGGACGAGATCGCGAGGCCGGTGCCGCCGGTCGGCGTGCCGCCGCCCTGGGGGCCGTCCGGCAGGTACGCCGTGCCGACCTCGAACGAGGCCGCGTCCAGCGCGCCCTTCAGCGAGCCGGTCGAGCCGATGGTCGACGCGATCAGGCCGGACGCGAAGTCCGCCATCGAGTCGTCCGCCGAGACCGTGGCGATCGCGTCGTCGCCGTGGAACAGGCCGCGCAGGAACTCGCCGCCGGCCAGCGCCTCCTCGGAGTCGAGCGTGACGTCGAACTCGTCGGAGTACTCGCCGCCCTGGCCCCAGATCATGTTCTCGAACCACCAGGCGGACCAGGAGGTGCCGAGGGACAGGCCGAACGGCGAGCCCTCCGCCGGGACCTGGGCCTCGAGCGCGGTGCTCCACTCCTGGAGCTGCTCCCAGGTCTCCGGGCCCTCGTCGGGCAGGCCCGCGGCGGCCCACATGTCCTTGTTGTAGTAGAAGAGCGGCGTGGAGCGCGCGTACGGCGCGGCCCAGTGCTGGCCCTCGTACTCGTAGTCGCCGTACAGCCCCTGCTGGAAGTCGTCCGCGTCGGCGTCGAGCGCCTCGAAGACGTCGTCGAGCGGCATGATCTGGTCGTTCAGGTGGTACCGGAACCACCAGACGTCGGACGCGATGACGAGGTCGGGCTTCTCGTCCGTCTGCGAGGCGGCCTGGAACCGCTGGGCGACCTCGTCGTAGTTGGCGCCGGCGGTCACCAGGTTGACCGTGATGTCCGGGTTCTCGGCCTCGAAGTCCGCGATGAGCTGCTCCTCCACGGCCTGGGACTGGCCGGGGTGGTTGCTCCACCAGGTGATCTCGGACGCGGGCTCGACCTGCGACCAGTCGGTCGCCTCGGCGGCCGCGGACTCGTCGGACGAGGCGGCGGTCGACGGGCCGCCGCACGCCGTGAGCGCGAGCGTCGTGCCGGCGACGGCAGCGGCGAGGGCCAGGGTGCTGCGGCGCCTGCGGGGGTGGGACACGTGGTGCTCCTTCGGGGTTCGCGCGCCGCGTCGCGGCGCTCGGGGGCTGACGGGCGCGCGGGGGCGCGACCGTCTCAGGCGGCCGGCGGACCGGCCACGTCGGGGGCGGGGTCAGCCGGTGACGGCGCCCGCGGTGAGGCCGGCGACGAGCCGGCGCTGCAGGACCAGGAAGACGACGAGGATCGGCAGGGTCACGACGACCGTGGCGGCGAGCAGCACGCCCCAGTTGGTCAGGCCGTCGATGTTCTGCAGCAGGGTCAGGCCGATCGGCAGCGTCATCTTGTCGGCGCGGTCGATGACCAGGAACGGCCAGAGGTAGTCGTTCCACTCGGTGACGACGGACACCAGCGTGACCGCCGCGATGGTCGGCGTGCTCATCGGGACCACGAACCGCCACAGCTTGCGCCAGTGGCCGGCGCCGTCCAGCTCCGCGGCCTCGAGGATCGAGGCGGGCAGCGTCAGGAAGTGCTGGCGGAACAGGAAGGTGCCGAACGCGCTGGCCAGGCCCGGGACGAGGATGCCCTGGTAGGTGTTCAGCCAGCCGAGGTCGGCGACCAGGGTGTAGTTCGGGATGATCGTGACCTGCGGCGGGATCATCAGCGTGGCGATGACCAGCCCGAACACGATCCGCTTGAACGGGAACTCCAGGAACACCAGCGCGTACGCGCAGGTGAGACCGAGGACCACCTTGAGGCCGGCACCGACGACGGTCAGGCCGACGCTGTTCAGCAGCAGCCGGCCGAGCGGCACGGTGTCCGCGGCCTGCGCGTAGTTGTCCAGGCTGGGCGCGCCCGGCAGCCACTGCACCGGGAACTGGTACAGCTCCTGGGAGGTCTTGAGGCTGGCGAGCAGCATCCAGATCAGCGGGGCGCCGAGCACGATCGTCGCGAGGGCCATCGTGAGGTAGCTGGCGACGTGCGGGCGCTGCTGGCGGCCGGGCCGGGAGGAGGCGTCCGTCGGGCGGACGTCGCGCCGGGTGGGCGCCGCGGGCGGGGTCGCGGCCTCGGCGGCCGGGCGACGGGGCGTCAGGACGCTCATGCGTAGTGGACCTTCCGCTGGACGAACCGCATCTGCACCGCGGTGACCGCCAGCAGCACGAGGAACAGGACGGTGGCGACGGCGGAGGCGTAGCCCGCGCGGCCGTTGACGAAGCTCTCCTGGTACACGGAGTACATGAGCGTCGTGGTCGACCCGAGCGGGCCGCCCTGGGTCATCGCCTTGATGATGTCGAACGACTGCAGGGAGGCCAGCATCATCGTGACCAGCAGGAAGAACGACGTCGGGGTCAGCAGCGGCAGGATGATCGACCGCAGCGTCCGGAACGACGAGGCGCCGTCGAGGGCCGCCGCGTCCTTGAGGTCCTGCGGGACCGACTGCAGTCCGGCCAGGTAGATCAGCGCGACGTACCCGAGGTTCTTCCACAGGTACACGACGATCACCATGACCAGCGGCCACGGGCGCTCGGTGTACCACTGCGGCGAGGAGGCCCCGACCCAGCTCAGCACCTCGCGCATCAGGCCGTACCGCGGGTCGAAGATGAACAGCCACAGGATGCCGACCGCGAAGCCGGACAGCACGTAGGGCGCGAACGCCACGGTGCGGGCGAAGCCGCGGCCGCGGAGCTTCTGGTTGAGCAGCACCGCGAGGCCGAGGCCCAGCAGCATCGCGCCGCCGACGGTCGCGACGGTGAACACGACCGTGGTCGTCACGACCTGCGTGAAGTTCCGCGAGGTGAACAGCTCGACGTAGTTGCCCAGACCGATGCTGCGGGCGACGGGCGAGCCGAGGTTCCACTGCAGGGTGGACAGGTAGAACGACTGGATCAGCGGCCGGTACACGAACACCAGCAGCAGGGCCACGTTGGGCCCGGCCAGCAGGAGGAACCAGAGGAGCGCAGACCGGCGGCGGCGCGACTGGAGCGCACCCCGGTGCCGGGGGGCGCGCGCGGGCGCGGCCGCCGGCGGCGGGGCGAGGACTTCGGCTGTGGACACGGGGAGGGATCCGCTTCGTCAAGGGGCAGGTGCTGGCCCGCTCCGTCGCCGGCCCTGGACACCCTGCCCCGGCCACGCCACCGGGGACGACCCCTCCCGGGGTGCGTTCCGCAAGGCTTCCCGGGTCGTTCACCTGGGGTTCCGCGGCGTCACCGGGCGGTCAGCGGGTGGACGCCCGGGCGACCGCCCGACCCGGACGTCCTACCCTCGTCGCGTGCCCGCCCGCTCCCCCGCGGACCGGTCCGACCCCGCCGTCCGGTCGGCCGTCCGCACCGCCGTGTCCGTCTCCGTGGCCACCGGGCTGTACGGCGTCTCGTTCGGGGCGCTGTCCGTCGCCGCCGGCCTGGACGTCCCGCAGACGATGGCGCTGAGCCTGCTGATGTTCAGCGGCGGCTCGCAGTTCGCCGCGGTGGGCGTCGTGGGCGCCGGCGGCGGGATCGGGGCCGTCGTGGCGACCGCGGGGCTGCTGGGGGCGCGCAACGGCCTGTACGGGGTGCAGGTGGCCCCGCTGCTGGGCGCCTCCGGCTGGCGGCGGCTGCTCGCGGCGCACCTGACGATCGACGAGTCCACGGCGGTCGCGACCGCGCAGCCGACCGGGGCCGCGACCCGCGCCGGGTTCTGGTGGACCGGGGCGGGCGTCTTCGTGCTGTGGAACGCCTTCTCGCTCCTGGGTGCGCTGCTCGGCGACGCGCTGGGCGACCCGCGCCGGTACGGGCTGGACGCCGCGGCCGGGGCGGCGTTCCTCGCGCTGCTGTGGCCGCGGCTGTCCGGGGGCGACCCGCGGGCGACGCGGATCGTGCGCGTCGTGGCCGTGGCGGCCGCCGTGCTGGCGCTGGCGCTCACCCCCGTGGCCCCGCCGGGGGTGCCGGTGCTCGCGGCGGCCGCGCTCGCCGTGCTCGTGGGCGCGCTGGACGGCGGCCCCCGGGGCGCGGGCGAGCCGGGCGACGACGGGCGCGACGCGGCGCCGGTGGTGACCCCGTGAGCCGGCTCGCGGTGTGGTGGGCCGTGCTGGCCGCCTCGGTCGTCGTGCTCGCCACGAAGGTCGCCGGGCACCTGGTCCCCCGCGCGCTCCTCGAGCGGCCCCGGGTCGTCCGCACCGCCGCGCTGGTGACCGCGGCGCTGCTGGCCGCGCTGGTCGCGGTGCAGACGGCGACGACCGACGGCGCCCTGGTGCTCGACGCGCGGGTGGCGGCGCTGGCGGTCGCGGCCGTCGCCCTGCTGCTGCGCGCGCCCTTCGTCCTCGTGGTGCTGCTCGCCGCCGCGACCGCCGCCCTGCTCCGCTGGCTGGGCCTGCCCTGACGCGGGCGCCGGGCGGTGCCGTCAGACCGCGACGGGGGCCTTGATCGCCGGGTGGTGCTGGTAGTTCTCGATCGTGACGTCCTCGTAGGTGTACTCGAACAGGCTCGGGGCCCTGCGCAGCACCAGGCGCGGAGCCGGGAAGGGGTCCCGGGTGAGCTGCTCGCGCACCTGCTCGACGTGGTTGTCGTAGATGTGGCAGTCCCCGCCGGTCCACACGAAGTCGCCGACCTCCAGGTCGACCTGCTGCGCCACCATGTGCGTCAGCAGCGCGTAGGACGCGATGTTGAACGGCACGCCGAGGAACAGGTCCGCCGACCGCTGGTACAGCTGGCAGGACAGCTTCCCGTCGGCCACGTAGAACTGGAAGAACGCGTGGCACGGCGCCAGCGCCATGGACGGGATGTCCGCGACGTTCCACGCGGACACGATGTGCCGGCGCGAGTCGGGGTCGCGGCGCAGGCCGTCGAGCACCTGCGCGAGCTGGTCGATCGTCCCGCCGTCGGGGGTCGGCCAGGACCGCCACTGCACCCCGTACACCGGGCCGAGGTCGCCGTCCTCGGCGGCCCACTCGTCCCAGATGTGCACGCCCTTGTCCTGCAGCGTGCGGGCGTTGCGCTCGCCGCGCAGGAACCAGAGCAGCTCCTCGGTCAGACCCCGCAGGAAGACGCGCTTGGTGGTGACGAGCGGGAACCCCTGCTGCAGGTCGAACCGCATCTGGTGCCCGAACACGCTGCGGGTCCCGGTGCCGGTGCGGTCCGCCTTGGGGGTGCCGGTCTCCAGCACCAGGCGGAGCAGGTCCTCGTACGGCGTCTCGATCGGTCCGGCGGGGGTCGTCATGGGGCCATCGTAGGGTTCCGCCCGGCCGATCTCGGGGTGCCGCTCGGCGACGTCCGGGTCGACACTGGGCCCCATGACCTCGCCGCTGCCGCCGTACGTCGCCGCCCACACGCCCACCGGCCTGCTGATCGACGGCGAGTGGCGGCACGCCACCGGCCGGGGCGCGTTCGCCGTGGCCGACCCGGCCACCACGGACGTGCTGTTCGAGGTGGCCGACGCCACGCCCGAGGACGGCCTCGCGGCGCTCGACGCGGCCCACCGGGCGTTCCCGGCGTGGCGCGAGGTCGCCCCGCGGACCCGGTCCGACGTGCTGCGGGCGGTGTTCGACGCGATGGTGGCCCGCGCGGAGGACCTCGCGGCGCTCATCACCGCGGAGGGCGGCAAGCCGCTGGCCGAGGCCCGCGCGGAGGTGCAGTACGCCGCGGAGTTCGTGCGCTGGTACTCCGAGCAGGCGGTGCGCCTCGACGGGCTGACCCGGCGCGCGCCCGCGGGGACGCACCACCAGCTCGTGCTGCGCCGCCCCGTCGGCCCGGCGCTGCTCATCACGCCGTGGAACTTCCCGATCGCGATGATCACCCGCAAGGTCGCGCCCGCCCTGGCCGCCGGCTGCCCCGTCGTCATCAAGCCGGCGCAGCTCACGCCGCTGACCACCGCGTACTTCGCCGAGATCGTCCGGGCGGAGCTCGACGCGCGCGACCTGCCCGCCGGGGTGATCAACGTGCTGCCCACCTCGTCGTCACGCGCGCTGACCGAGCCGGTGATCGCCGACCCGCGGCTGCGCAAGCTGTCGTTCACCGGGTCGACCGAGGTCGGGCGCTCGCTGCTCAGGCAGGCGGCGGACAACGTCCTGCGCACCTCGATGGAGCTCGGCGGGAACGCGCCGTTCCTCGTGTTCGCGGACGCCGACCTGGACGCCGCGGTCGAGGGCGCCGTCGCCGCCAAGATGCGCAACGCCGGGCAGACCTGCGTCGCGGCCAACCGGTTCCTCGTGCAGGAGGAGGTCGCCGCGGAGTTCGCCGACCGGCTGACCGCGGCCTTCGACCGGCTCGTCATGGGGCCCGGGACGGCCCCCGACGTCACGGTCGGCCCGCTCATCGAGAAGGCGGCCGTGGACCGGGTCGAGGAGCTGGTGACGGAGGCCGCGGACGACGGCGCCCGGGTGCGGACGGGCGGCGAGCGCCCCGGCCGGCGCGGGTACTTCTACCCGCCGACCGTGCTGGACCGGGTCCCGGAGGACGCCCGCGCCGTCCGGGAGGAGATCTTCGGGCCGGTCGCCCCGGTGGTGACGTTCGCGGACGAGGCCGACGCCGTCCGGCTGGCGAACGCGACCGAGTTCGGGCTGGTCGCCTACGCGTACACGCGGGACGTCGGGCGGGTCGTGCGGCTGGCGGAGAGCGTCGAGACCGGGATGCTCGGGATCAACCGCGGCATGGTGTCCGACGCGAGCGCGCCGTTCGGCGGCGTGAAGTCCTCCGGCGTCGGCCGCGAGGGCGGCGAGGCCGGGATCGAGGAGTATCTGGAGCCGCTGTACGTGGCATTGTGAGCGGCATGGACCCCCTGCTCGCCGCCACCTCCGACGTCTCCGTCCGGCCCGCCGTCCCCGGGGACGAGGGGGCCGTCGCGGCCGTGCAGCTCGCCGCCTGGCGTGCCACCCTCGGCGACCTGGTCGGCGAGGAGGTCCTGGACCGGGTGGACCCGGCGCGGGTCACCGACCAGTGGGCCGCCGCGATCGCCTCCCCGCCCGGGCGCGGGTACCGCGTGCTGGTCGCGATGCACGGCCCGCGGCTGGTCGGGTTCGCCTCGGTCGCGCCGGTCACCGCCCCGCCCGGGTCCGGCGACGACACCCCGGGCGGGGAGATCCTCGCGCTCGAGGTCGACCCGGCCGAGCGCCGGCTCGGCCACGGCTCCCGGCTGCTGGCGGCCGTCGTCGACCTGCTGCGGGACGAGGACCGGGCGACCAGCGTGCAGACCTGGGTGGTCGCCGGCGACACCGCGCGCGAGCGGTTCCTCGGCTCGGCCGGGCTCGGCGACGTCGGCGCGACCCGGGTGCTCGGCGAGCAGGACGACCCGCGCGAGATCACCGAGCACCTGTGGGGCGCCAGCATCTGACGCGCGCGGGCACGTCGCCGCGCGACCGCCGGCCCGGACGCGGCCGGAGGGGTGAACCCGTCACCCGCACGGGTCGGCCCCGGTGAACGGCGCGCGAACGGTCGGCGACGGCCCGCGCCGACCGCTCAGCCGGGCCGCGCGGCGGGCGATCGTGCGGGCGTGTCCCCCCAGACCCGCGCGCCCTGGCGGCGCGCCGACCGCGGCCGCGCCCTCGCCGACCTGGTCTCCGCCCCCGTCGTCGTCGCCCCCACCGACTCGTGCGAGGCGGTGGACGTCGGCTTCCGCACCCGGTGGACCGGCTCCTCGGTGCTCGTCGCCCCGCGGGAGCCCGGCGGGGGGTTCGGGATGGTGGCCCGCAAGGACTTCCTGACCACCATGACCGGCCGGTACGGCTTCGGGCGCTCGCTGTGGGGGCGGCGGCCGGTCGCGGACGTCGCCCGGTGGGACGTGCCGTGGGTCGACGTCCGCGCCTCGCTGACCGAGGCCGCCGAGCGGCTGGTCACCGGCGACGGCTACCAGGACATGCTGGTGACCGGCGCGGACGGCGGCCCGGTGGGGATCCTCGACCCCACGACGCTGATGGAGGCGCTGGCCGCCGAGCTCGCGCACGAGGCGTCGCACGACCACCTGACGGGCGTGACCTCCCGGGCGCGGTTCGTCGACGGCCTGCGCGAGCTGTGCACGGCCGCGCGCGAGGACGGCGGGGCGGTCGTCCTCGCGTTCCTCGACCTCGACCGGCTCAAGGAGGTCAACGACACCCTCGGGCACTCGTTCGGCGACGCGCTGCTGCACTCGGTCGCGACCCGGCTGGCGGCGTGCGCGCAGCCCGGCGACGTGGTCGGGCGGCTCGGCGGAGACGAGTTCGCGCTCGCGCGGCTGCTGCCGCCGCAGACGCCCGACGACACCTGGCGCGTGCGGGCCCTGGACCTCGGCGAGGTGCTGCGCGCCGCCATCGCCGCGCACGACCCGGGGCTGCCGGTGCCGGCGCACTCCCGGGTGTCCGTCGGCCTGGCGCTCGGAGCGGGCGCGCTGGTGGACCACGACCGGCTGCTGCGCGAGGCCGACCTCGCGATGTACGGCGCCAAGAAGGCCGGCGGGGACCGGGTCCGGCTCGCGGGGGCGGACGCGGGCCGGGGCGCGGCGGCGGCCGCCGGTCCGCTGGTGCCCACGGGTCTGGCCGCGCTGCCCGGGCTGGACCTGGACGCGCTGGAGGTGCACTACCAGCCGATCGCCGGCACCGCGGACGGGACGGTGCACGAGGTCGAGGCGCTGCTGCGCTCCCGGGACGGCGAGGGGCGGCTGGCGGGCCCGGTGGCGCCCCTGGACCGGGCCGCGCGGGCCGGGCTGGCCCTCGAGCTCGACCTCTGGGTCCTGGAGCGCGCGTGCGGCGACCGGGCGGCCTGGCGGGACGGGCTCGGCGACGGCGCCCCCGCGGTGGTGAACGTGAACCTGTCCCCCGCCGCGCTGGAGGAGCCCCTCCTGGCCGAGCGGGTGCTCCGGGTGCTCGACGCCACCGGCACGCCGCACGCCGCCGTCCGCCTGGAGCTGTCCGAGGCCGCCTCCGAGGCGCAGGTCGCCGGGGCGCTCCGGGCGCTCGACGCGCTGCGGGCCGCCGGGGTGCCGATCGCGCTCGACGACCTGGGCGGCGCGATGTCCGGGCTGCGGCAGGTCTCGCGGCTGCCGGTCGACGTGCTCAAGATCGACCGGTCGGTGGTGGCCGGGATGCTCGACGACCCGCTGGACGCGCTGCTGGTCGAGCTGGTGCACCGGATGGCCGTCGAGCAGGGCATGACGGTCGTCGCGGAGGGCGTGGAGTCGCAGGCGCAGCTGGACGCGCTGCGGGACGCGGGGGTGCCGCTGGTGCAGGGCTTCCTGGTGGCGCGCCCCATGCCGGCGGACGCCCTGCACGCGTACCTGGCCGGCGCCGCCTGACCCGCGCCCGCATCAGCCGGGCCGCGAGCGCCCTCGCGTCAGGACAGGCCGCGCGGGGTCTCGCCCGCCGTGGGCGTGCGGCCGCGGTGCACGCGCGACGCGTGCCGCAGGGCCGCACGGGCGCGGCGCCGGTCGCCGGCCGCGTCGTAGGCGAACGCGAGCCGGTACCAGGTGCCCCAGTCGCCCGGCGCCGCCGCCTCGGCCTCGGCCCGGGCCGCCGCGAACTGCTCGGCCGCGGCAGCGCGGTCGATCCGGCCGCCGGGGCTGCGCGGCAGGTCGTCGACGGGCAGCTCGCCGCGCGCCGCGAGGGTGTCGGCCATCCGCTGCACGTCCACGGCCAGCAGCCACTCCCGGGCGACCAGGCCGAGCACCAGCAGCGGCAGCAGCGCGAACGCGGCGCCGAGCCCGACGCCGACCGGCTCGCCGGTCCGGATCAGCGCGACCGCGCGACCGGCGACCAGCCACAGGTAGAGGCCGAGCAGGGCGGTGAGGGCGATCGCGGCGACGAGGCCGGTGCGCCGCCGCGCGGGCGAGGCGGGCACGGGCGCGCCGTCGCCGGGGCGCCGGGACTCCCCCACGGCCGTCAGCCCAGGTCCAGGTAGTGCTCGAGCCCGACCGTCAGGCCCGGACGCGACCCGACCTGCCGCACGGCGTGCAGCACGCCCGGCATGAACGACACCCGGTCGAACGAGTCGTGCCGGATCGTGAGCTGCTCGCCCGGGTTGCCCAGCAGGATCTCCTCGTGCGCGACGAGCCCGCGCAGCCGCACCGCGTGCACCCGCACGCCGTCCACGTCCGCGCCGCGGGCGCCGTCGAGCGACGCCGTGGTGGCGTCGGGGACGGGGCCGAGCCCCGCCTCCCGCCGGGCGGCCGCGATCGCGGCGGCGGTGTGCCTGGCCGTGCCCGACGGGGCGTCGACCTTGTCCGGGTGGTGCAGCTCGACCACCTCGACCGACTCGAACCAGCGCGCGGCCCTCGCGGCGAAGGCCATGGCCAGCACCGCGCCGAGAGCGAAGTTCGGGGCGACGAGCACGCCGACGCCGGGGCGGCCGGCCAGGTCGGCCTCGACCCGGGCCAGCGACTCGGCGGTCCAGCCGGTGGTCCCGACGACCGCGTGCACGCCCTGCGCCACCAGCGACCGGACGTTGGCCTCCGCGACCGCCGGGACCGTGAAGTCGACGGCGACCCGGGCGCCGGTCGCGGCCACGGCGCCGACGTCGTCGCCGTGCTCGAGGGCGGCCACCAGCTCCAGGTCGGGCGACGACTCCACGGCGTCGACGACGGTCCGTCCCATGCGGCCGGCCGCGCCCAGCACGGCCACCGTGATCGCTTCAGTCACCGCTGCACCCTATGCGGTCGCGAGCACGTCCTCCATGCCGCGCACGGCCCGGCGCAGCTCCAGCGCCCCGAGCCCGGTGAACCGCTCGACCTCCCGCTGGGGGTAGCCGGCGTCCGCGTAGGCGCGCAGCACGCGGACGACCCCGACGGCGTCGCCGCGGTCGTCGACGCCGAGCTCGCGCACGGCGCAGGACAGCCGGACCGTCGACAGGAACGCCGACGGGCTGAGACCGACGTGCGCCGCGAGCAGGGCGTGCAGGCCGGCGAGCGAGCGGTCGACCTCGCGCGCCAGGTCGACCGGGCGGACCAGCCCGCGCTCGGCGTCGGCGTACCGGGCGACCCGGTCGACGGCGTCCCGCTCCGCGGGCGGCACGGGGCGTCGGACGGCCGCGGCCAGCGCGTCCTCCAGCACCGCCACGCACGCGGCGGCCGCGGCGCGCTCGCCGAGGCCCGCGGCGGCGTCCCAGGCGGCGCGCATCCGCGCGGCCAGCGCGGGCTCGTCCAGGTCGAGCGCCACGCCCAGCGGGCGGTGGTCGTCCACCAGGAAGCCCTCGGGGTGCAGCGCGGACAGCGCCCACGGGGCCAGCCGGGCACCGACCTCCCAGGACTCGGCGTCCCCGGCGGGCAGCACCACCCCGGGCACGACCCGCGGTCCGCGCAGCACGCTGCCGACCGTCTCCGCCTCGCGCGTCAGCGGGTCGACCCACCGCACCGGCGCGCCGAGCCGGACGACCACGGACGGGCGCCCGTCCGGCAGCGCGACCCGCGGCGGGGCGGCGTGCGGCGCCCGGGCCACCCAGAACGCCTCGACCAGCCCCGGCGACCGGGGGGCGACGGCGACGGAGCGGCGGGCGGAGGTGACGGCGGCCATGCCCTCATCATCGTCCCGCGCGGCGCGCGGCGGAACGGGACCTCCGGCCCGGCCCGCCCGGGCGGTGCCGCCGGGAACGGCAGGAGCCGGGCCCCGCGAGGGGGCCCGGCTCCCGGACGGTCGCGCGCCGGCGTCAGTCGCCGAACGGCCCGACCCGCACCACGGACCGCGGCCGCGACGCCAGGTCGGCGGCCAGCTCCTGCACCTCGCGGGCCGTGACCGCGCGGACGCGGTCCAGCGACTCCTGCGTGGACAGCAGCTCGCCGTGCACCAGCTCGGACTTGCCGAGCCGGCTCATCCGCGACCCGGAGTCCTCCAGGCCGAGGACCAGGCTGCCGGACAGCTGCCCGACCGACCGGCGCAGCTCGGCGTCGGTGATGCCGCCGTCCGCCAGGCGCTCCAGCTCGGCGACCAGCAGCTCGGTCACCTCGTCGATCTTCGCCGGCGCGCAGCCCGCGTACAGGCCGAACACGCCGGTGTCGGCGTGCCCGGACGCGAACGAGTACGTCGAGTACGCCAGACCCCGCTTCTCGCGGATCTCCTGGAACAGCCGGGACGACATGCCGCCGCCCAGCGCCGCGTTCAGCACGGAGAGCGTGAACCGGCGGGGGTCGGTGGCGGTGAGCCCCGTGCCGCCGACGATGACGTTGCCCTGCTCGGTGGTGCGGCGCACCGTCACCTCGGAGGCGCCGGCGGTGACCGGCTGCGCCGCGGAGGCGCCGCGGCGCGCGGCGGGCGCCGCGCCCTCCGCGAGGTCCCAGCCGCCGTCCCGCAGCGCCCGGGCGACCTGCGCGGCCAGCGCGTCGTGGTCGACGTTGCCCGCCGCGGTCACGACCAGGGTGTCCGGGCGGTAGTGCTGCCGGTAGTGCTCCCAGACGGCGTCCCGGGGCACGGCGCGGATGGTGTCCGGCGTGCCGCCGATCGGCCGGCCCAGCGGGTGGTCGCCCAGCACGACGGTGGCGAACCGCTCGTGCACGACGTCGCTCGGGTCGTCGTCGTTCATGGCGAGCTCCTCGAGGATCACGCCGCGCTCGGTCTCGAGCTCGTCGCGGTCCAGGCGGGCGGAGGTCACCATGTCGGCGATGACGTCGACCGCCATCGGCAGGTCCTCGTCGAGCACCCGGGCGTAGTAGCAGGTGTGCTCCTTGCCCGTGGCGGCGTTCGCCTCGCCGCCGACCTCGTCGAACGCCTCCGCGATGTCCATCGCCGTGCGCCGCGCGGTGCCCTTGAACAGCAGGTGCTCCAGGAAGTGGGTCGAGCCGTGGTGCCCGTCCGACTCGTCCCGGGAGCCGACGCCGACCCACGCCCCGACGGACGCGGACCGCACGCCGGGGACGTGCTCGGTGAGCAGGCGGACCCCGCCGGGCAGGACGGAGCGACGGACGGATCCGTCACCCGCCTGCCCGGCGGTCACGTCGCTGCCCGGGGTGCCGGGCGCGACGAGCGGGAGGTCCAGCGGCACGTCAGGCGTCGGCCGGCTCGGTCGTCGCGGCCTCGTCCGAGCCCGCGCCCTCGTCCTCGACCACCGCGTGCAGCGACAGCTTGCCGCGCGGGTCGATCTCGCCGATCTCGACCTGGACCTTCTGGCCCACGCCGAGGACGTCCTCGACCTTCTCGACGCGCCGGCCGCCGACGAGGCGACGGATCTGCGAGATGTGCAGCAGGCCGTCCTTGCCCGGGGACAGCGAGATGAACGCGCCGAAGGTGGTCGTCTTGACGACCGTGCCGACGAAGCGCTCGCCGATCTCCGGCATGTGCGGGTTGGCGATCGCGTTGATCGCCGCCCGCGCGGCCTCCGCCGACGGACCGTCGGTGGCGCCGATGTAGACCGTGCCGTCGTCCTCGATCGAGATGTCGGCGCCGGTCTCCTCCTGGATCTGGTTGATCATCTTGCCCTTCGGGCCGATGACCTCGCCGATCTTGTCGACCGGGACCTTCACCGAGATCACGCGCGGGGCGTTCGGCGACATCTCGTCGGGCGTGTCGATCGCCTCGTTGATGACGTCGAGGATCGCGAGGCGCGCCTCCTTGGCCTGGGTCAGCGCGTCGGCCAGCACGGAGGCCGGGATGCCGTCGAGCTTGGTGTCGAGCTGGATGGCCGTGACGAACTCGCGGGTGCCGGCGACCTTGAAGTCCATGTCGCCGAACGCGTCCTCGGCGCCCAGGATGTCGGTGAGCGCCGCGTAGCGGGTCTCGCCGTCGACGGTGTCGGACACGAGGCCCATCGCGATGCCGGCGACGGGCGCGCGCAGCGGCACACCCGCGTTCAGCAGCGACAGGGTCGAGGCGCACACGGAGCCCATCGAGGTCGAGCCGTTGGAGCCGAGGGCCTCGGACACCTGGCGGATCGCGTAGGGGAACTCCTCGCGGCTCGGCAGCACCGGCACGAGCGCGCGCTCGGCGAGGGCGCCGTGCCCGATCTCGCGCCGCTTCGGCGAGCCCACGCGGCCGGTCTCACCGGTCGAGTACGGCGGGAAGTTGTAGTTGTGCATGTAGCGCTTGCGCGTCTCGGGCGACAGCGTGTCGAGCTGCTGCTCCATGCGGAGCATGTTCAGCGTGGTGACGCCCAGGATCTGGGTCTCGCCGCGCTCGAACAGCGCCGAGCCGTGCACGCGGGGCAGGACCTCGACCTCGGCGGACAGCGTGCGGATGTCCCGCAGGCCGCGGCCGTCGATGCGGAAGCCGTCGGTGAGGATGCGCTGGCGGATGACCTTCTTGGTCACCGAGCGCACCGCGGCGGACAGCTCCTTCTCGCGGCCCTCGAACGAGGCGGCGAGCTGGTCCAGGACCTCGGCCTTGATCTCGTCCAGCCGGCCCTCGCGGGTCTGCTTGTCCGCGATCTGCATGGCCTCGTGGATCTTCGCCTCGGCGGCGCCCTCGACGGCCTCGTACGCGTCCGGCTGGTAGTCCGGGAACGTCGGGAAGTCGCGGGTCTCCTTGGCGGACTGCGCGGCGAGCTGCTGCTGCGCCTCGACGAGCGCGCGGATGAACGGCTTGGACGCCTCCAGGCCCTCGGCCACGACGGCCTCGGTCGGGGCGGTGCCGCCCTCGTCCTTGATGAGGTTCCAGGACTTCTCCGGCGCCTCGGCCTCGATCATCGCGATCGCGACGTCGTCGCCGACGACGCGGCCGGCCACGACGATCTCGAACGTGGCGCGCTCGCGCTCGGTGTACCGCGGGAACGCGACCCACTGGCCGTCGATCAGGGCGATGCGCACGGCGCCGACCGGGCCGGAGAACGGCAGGCCGGAGATCTGGGTGGAGATGGACGCGGCGTTGATCGCCAGCACGTCGTACGCGTCGTCCGGGTGGATCGCCAGGACGGTGACGACCACCTGGACCTCGTTGCGCAGGCCCTTGACGAACAGCGGGCGCAGCGGGCGGTCGATCAGGCGGCACGCCAGGATCGCCTCGGTGGACGGGCGGCCCTCGCGGCGGAAGAACGAGCCGGGGATCTTGCCGGCGGCGTACTGCCGCTCCTCGACGTCCACCGTCAGCGGGAAGAAGTCGAACTGGTCCTTGGGGTGCTTGCCCGCCGTCGTGGCGGACAGCAGCGCGGTCTCGCCGTCGAGGTAGGCCATCGCGGCGCCGGCGGCCTGCTTGGCGAGGCGGCCGGTCTCGAAGCGGACGGTGCGGGTGCCGAAGCGACCGTTGTCGATCACGGCCTCGGCGAACTGGATCTCGGGACCCTCCACGGGTGCCCTCCTTTGTCTCGAAGGCGCCGGACCGGTCACGGCGGTCTTCGATCGAGGCACTCGGACACGGACGTTCCGGGAACCACTACCGAGGACCGGACGCGTCGACCGGCGCGGAGTGAGAGTGGTGCTGAGGTGGTGCACGCCGGCCCCCCGGGGGCCGACGCAGGACCAGCCCGGACCCCGATCGGGGTCCGGGCTGGTCAGGCGGTCACCGGCGCAGGCCGAGCCGCTGGATCAGGCTGCGGTAGCGGTCGATGTCGACCTTCTGCAGGTAGCCCTGGAGGCGACGACGCTGGCCGACCAGCAGCAGCAGGCCACGGCGGCTGTGGTGGTCGTGCTTGTGCGTCTTGAGGTGCTCGTTCAGGTCGTTGATGCGCTGCGTCAGCAGGGCGATCTGGACCTCCGGCGAGCCGGTGTCACCCTCGTGGGTGGCGTACTCGGCCATGATGGACTTCTTGGTGGCGCTGTCGAGGGGCACGACTCTCCTGGATTGTCTCGTTGCGCGGTGCTCCGGGGCAGGTCCACCCGGGCGCTCTCGTTCCGCGGCCGTTCTGACGGCTGTGCGAGTCTACCAGGTGCGGGTGCCGGACCCGGGTCCGGCCGGGCGTCAGCCGGCGGCGCCGGCCAGGACCTCGCGCACGCCCGCCACGTCCTGGTGCATGCGCGCGACCAGGTCGTCGACCGACTCGAACCGCAGCGTGGGCCGCAGCCGCTCGACGAACTCCAGGACGACCTCCTCGCCGTACAGGTCGAGGTCGGTGCGGTCCAGCACGTACGCCTCGACCCGGCGCTGCAGGCCGGCGAACGTCGGGTTGGTGCCGACCGACACCGCCGCGGGCAGCACGGCGTCCGGCGACCCGGCGGGCACGGCGGGCCGCCGCAGCCACCCGGCGTACACGCCGTCCGCCGGGACCATGCCGGTGGCGTCCTGCGACAGGTTGGCGGTCGGGAACCCGAGGTCGCGACCGCGCTTGTCGCCGTGCACCACCGTGCCGCGCACCCGGTGCGGGCGGCCGAGCACGCGGGCGGCCTGCCGGACGTCGCCGGCGACCAGGAGCTCGCGGACCCAGGTCGACGACCAGCGGCGGCGCAGGGGGTCGGCGAGCGCGGCGGCGTCCCCGGCCGGCTCCGCGGTGCCGTCGGCGGCGGGGTCCGGCGCGACGTCCTCGATCACCTCGACCGCGAACCCGAACCGCTCCCCCAGCTCGACCATGGTCGCGAGGTCGCCGGCGTTGCCCCGCCCGAACCGGACGTCCCGGCCGACGACGACCGTGCGCGCGTGCAGCCCGTCCACGAGGTAGCGCCGCACGAACTCCTCGGCGGTCTGCTGCGCGAAGTCGAGCGTGTAGGTGAGCAGCAGGACGGCGTCGAGGCCGGTCTGCTCCAGGAGCTCCAGGCGGTCGGCGTCACCGGTGAGCAGCGGCGGGGCGGTGTCCGGGCGGTGCACCTGCTGGGGGTGCGGCGTGAACGTCACGGCGACCGAGCGGGCGCCGACCGCGCGGGCGTCGGCGACCATCCGGGTCAGCACCCCGACGTGGCCCCGGTGCACCCCGTCGAAGTTGCCGACCGTCACCACCGACGGCCCGAAGTCCGCCGGGACCTGCGCGAGGTCCGTCCAGCGCTGCACCAGCTCTCCCGTCGGTCGGCGCCTCGCGGCGCGCTGCGCGCCGGCGGGGTCGCGGCGCGGGGACAAGCCTGCCACGGCGCGCGGGGTGCCTCGGGCGCCGCGGCGCTACGCTCGGCGCGCAGCCGCGCCGCGGCCCACGACCCCGGAGGTCCCGCATGGTCACCCTGCGCACCACCCTCGTCGCCACGGGCGGCACGACCACCGGCGTCGAGGTGCCCGAGGACGTGGTCACCGGGCTCGGGCGCGGGAAGCGGGTGCCCGTCGTCGTGACGATCAACGGTCACGCCTACCGCGGCTCGATCGCGCCGTACTCCGGCGGGTACTGGGTCGGCGTCTCGGCGGCGAACCGCGCCGCCGCGGGGATCGAGGCCGGTCAGCCGGTCGAGGTCGACCTCGCGGTGGACGACGCCCCCCGCACCGTCGAGGTGCCGGCGGACCTCGCGGCGGCGCTCGCCGCCGGTGGGTCCGCGGTCGCCGGGGCGTGGGCGGCGCTGTCGTACTCGAAGCAGCGCGCGCACGTGCTGGCGGTCGAGGGCGCGAAGACCGACGCCACCCGGGAGCGCCGGGTCGCGTCGGTGGTCGCGGCCCTGGGCTGACCGGGGCCGTTCCTGGCGTCGAGAGAGGGCCCACCCGCCGAGATAGGGCCGCGGGCGGTCCTATCTCGGCGGGTGGGCCCTATCTCGGCGTGCTGCTCAGGAGGCGGCGGCGAACACCAGGGCCGGGCGGGCGTGCGGGCCGCGGTCCTCGAGGAGCGCCGCCAGGGCGCCGTCGGGGGTCAGGGCGGCGACCGTCACGCCGGCGCCGGTACCCGTCGCGGGGATGCGCTGGCCGTAGGACAGCGCCCGGGCCTCGGCCTCGGTCAGCTCGCGCACGGGGAACGTCGCCCGCGCGGCGTCGGCGAGCGGCAGCGTGTCCAGCGGGACGTCGGCCGGCCACGCCTCGAGGTCCTCGAGCGACCGCGCCCCGTCGATCCCGTACCCCCCGACCCGCGTGCGGCGCAGCGCGGTCAGGTGTCCGCCGACGCCGAGCCCCCTGCCCAGGTCCCGCGCCAGCGCGCGGATGTACGTGCCCGACGAGCACACCACCGTGACGTCGACGTCGAGCGCCGCGACGCCCGAGGCGTCCGCGTCCGGGACCTCGCGCACCTCGTGCACGTCGAACCGGGAGATCGTCACCGGCCGCGCCGCCAGCTCGACGTCCTCGCCCGCCCGGACCCGCGCGTAGGCACGCTGCCCGTCGACCTTGATCGCGCTGACCGCGCTGGGCACCTGCTGGATCGGGCCGGTGAGGCCGGCGACGCCGGCGCCCAGCGCGGCCCGGGTGACGCCGGAGGCGTCGGTGCGCGCCACGAGCTCGCCCTCGGCGTCGTCGGTGGTGGTCGCCACGCCGAGACGGATCGTCGCGGTGTACTCCTTGTCCGCGCCCACGACGTAGGTGAGCAGCCGGGTGGCCCGGCCGACGCCGAGCACGAGCACCCCGGTCGCCATCGGGTCGAGCGTGCCGGCGTGGCCGACCTTGCGGGTGCCGGCCAGGCCGCGGGCCTTCGCGACGACGTCGTGGCTGGTCCAGCCCTGCGGCTTGTCGACCACGAGCAGGCCGTCGGGCGCCGTGGGGCGGCGGGGCCGGTCGGGGCGGCGCTGGTCGCGCGCGGCGGTCACGCGGTCGCCCCGGCGCGGTCGCCCGCCGTGGCGGCGGACCCGGCGGCGACGACCTCGGGGGCGAAGCAGCGCAGGAGCGCGTCGAAGCCGGCGTCCTGCCCGGCGTGCGCGAAGCCGTCCGAGCTGAGCAGCACGTTGATCAGCATGCCGTCGGCCACGAACCGCCGGGCGGTCTCGTCGCCATCCGGGTCGTCCGGCTCGACGCGGTCCCGGAACAGCCGGAAGACCTCGCCGAGCGTGTGCCGCGCGAGCGCGGTCACCTCCGGGTCCTCCGCGGTGAAGCCGTGCATGAGGACGCGCAGCAGGTCGCGGTCGGCCATGAGCTCGACGTACGCGCGCCCGGTGCGCTCGACCGCGCCCGGCCCGGGGTCGACCGCGGCCATCGCGGCCAGCACCCGCTCCGTCGTGTGGCGGTAGGCCTCCAGGAACAGGCGCTGCTTCGACCCGAACAGCCGCACGACGTAGGGCTGCGACACCCCTGCCGCGCGCGCGACCTGGTCGGTCGTCGTCCCCGCGTAGCCGCCCTCGGCGAACACCTCGATCGCGGCGGCGAGGATCTGCTCGCGCCGCTGGTCGCCCGACATGCGGGGGGCGCGAGGGGCGGGCCGGGCGGCGTGCTCGAGGTCCATGGTTGACATGTTATCAGCCGATTACTAACGTCCGTCGTGTCGAAGTAATCAGCCGATGCTTACAGGAGTCCCCGATGTCGACCCCGACCCGCACGACCGCCCGGGGTGCCGGTGCTGCCGGCGCCCCGGCGGACCCGCCGCCCGCCTCCGCGACCGGCTCCCCGGCTCCCGCCGTGCCGCGCCCCGGCGCCCGGGGCGCGACCCGCGCCGTCCCGGTCGCCGTCGCGCTGCTGGCCGCCTCGCTGCCGATGTTCATGGCCACGCTCGACAACCTCGTCGTCACGAGCGCCCTGCCCGTCCTGCAGGCCGAGCTCGGCGCGTCCCTCACCGACCTGCAGTGGGTGGTGAACGCCTACACGCTGGCGTTCGCGTCCCTGATGATCGCCGCCGCCACCCTGGGCGACCGGTGGGGCCGGCGCCGCACCTTCCTCGGCGGGATCGCGGTGTTCACCCTCGGCTCGGTCGCCGCCGCGCTCGCCGGCTCCCCCGGCGCGCTGATCGCCGCCCGCGCCCTGCAGGGCGTCGGCGCGGCCGCGGTCATGCCGCTCTCGCTCGCCCTGCTCGCCGCCGCGGTCCCCGCCTCCCGGCGGGCGATGGCGATCGGCATCTGGGGCGGCGTCTCGGGCCTGGGCGTCGCGCTCGGGCCGGTGGTCGGCGGGGCGGTCGTCGAGGGCATCTCCTGGCAGGCCATGTTCTGGATCAACGTGCCGGTGGCCGTCGTGGCCCTGCCCCTCGTGCTGCGGGCGCTGCCCGAGCAGCGCGGCCGGGCCCAGCGGCTGGACCTGCCGGGCCTGCTGCTCGCCGGCGCGGGCGTGCTCGGGATCGTGTGGGGCGTCGTGCACGGCAACGAGGACGGCTGGACCTCGGCCGGCGTGCTCGCCCCGGTCGTCGGCGGGGTCCTGGCGCTCGCGCTGTTCCTCCGGCACGAGGCACGCACCCCGCACGCGCTCGTCCCGCTGCGGCTGTTCCGGTCGCGCAGCTTCTCCGTCGCGAACGTCTCGGGCTCGGCGTTCTCGCTCGGCGCGTTCGGCGCGGTGTTCCTGCTCGCCCAGTACCTGCAGGTCGTCCAGGGGTACTCGCCGCTGGAGGCCGGCCTGCGGACGCTGCCCTGGACCGCCGCGCCGATGGTCGTCGCGCCGCTCGCGGGGATCCTCGCACCGCGGGTCGGCGTGCGGGTGCTGCTCACCGGCGGGCTCGTCGCGCAGGCGGCCGGGCTCGCCTGGCTCGGGTTCGCCGTCTCGGACGGCGGCTACGGCGTGCTGGTCCCGGGCCTGGTGCTCGCCGGGGTCGGGATGGGCCTGACCTTCGCCCCCAGCGCGACCGCGGTGCTGTCCGGCATGGCGCCGGACGACCACGGCACCGCGTCGTCGACCAACTCGACGCTGCGGGAGGTCGGCGTCGCGCTGGGCGTCGCCGTGCTGACCGCCGTGTTCACGGCCGCGGGCGGGACCATCAGCCCGGACGGCTTCGACGCCGGCCTGCGCCCGGCGGTGCTGACCGGCGCGGCGGTCATCGCGGCGGCCGCGATCGCGTCGCTCGCGATGCCGCGCGGCACGGGCCGCACGGAGGCCTGACCCCCGGCGCCGGGGCTCGTCGGCGGGGCCGCCCGCTCGCTCCGCCAGGTCGTCGCACGCGCACGAGGTCGTCACTCAGGAGTGACGACCTCGTGCCGTTGCCTCGACCTCGCGGTCGCGCGGGGTGCCGACGGGAGCCGGACGGGCGGCGCTCAGCGCGCCGCGTCCGCCTCGTCGGCGTCCTCGTCCTCGTCCGCCGGCCTGCGGTACGGATCGGCCTCGCCGGCGTACTGGGCGCCCGTCGCCAGCGCCGAGACCTCGCGGTCCCGGCGCGCGGCCTCGAGCAGGGCCGCGTCGAGGTGCGCGGCGGTCTCGGGCACGGCGTCCAGGTGGAACTCCAGCGTCGGGGTGAGCCGCACGCCGGTCTGCTTGCCGACCTCGGAGCGGATCAGGCCCTTCGCGCTCTCGAGCGCCTTGGCGGTGCCCTCGCGGGCCTCCTCGTCGCCGAGCACGGTGTAGAACACGCTGGCGTGCTGCAGGTCGCCCGTGACGCGCACGTCGGTCACGGTCACGAAGCCCAGCCGCGGGTCCTTGACCCGGGTGTCGAGCATCTGCGCGACGATCTGCTGGATGCGGTCCGCGAGCTTCCGGGCCCGGGGGTGGTCCACCATGTCGAACTCCTCTCCTCGCCCGCGTCGGCGGGCGCACAGACGGGCGCGGGCCTGCCCCCACGCTCGGCGCGTGGGGGCAGACCCGCAAGTGGGACCGGTCAGGAGCGCGGCTTCTCGCGCATCTCCCAGGTCTCGATGATGTCGCCCACCGTGATGTCGTTGTACGACCCGAGGCCGATACCGCACTCGAAGCCCTCGCGGACCTCCGTGGCGTCGTCCTTGAACCGCTTGAGCGACTCGACGGTGAGGTTGTCGCCGATGACCGCGCCGTTCCGGAGCACCCGCGCCTTGGTGTTGCGGCGGATCTCCCCGGACCGGACGATCGAGCCGGCGATGTTGCCGAACTTGGAGGAGCGGAACACCTCGCGCACCTCGGCGGAACCGAGCTGCACCTCCTCGTACTCCGGCTTGAGCATGCCCTTGAGCGCGGCCTCGACGTCGTCGATCGCCTGGTAGATGACCGAGTAGAACCGGACGTCCACGCCCTCGCGCTCGGCGAGGTCCTCCACCCGCTCCGCGTACTTGACGTTGAAGCCGATGATGATGGCGTTGTCGACCGTGGCGAGGTTGACGTCGTTCTGCGTGATCGCACCGACACCGCGGTGGATGACCCGCAGGTCGACCTCGTCGCCCACGTCGATCTTGAGCAGCGCGTCCTCCAGCGCCTCGACGGCACCGGACACGTCGCCCTTGAGGACCAGGTTGAGGGTCTCGACCTTGCCCTGCTGCAGCGCCTGCGTGAAGTCCTCGAGGCTGATGCGCTTGCGGCGCTTGGCCAGGAGGGCGGCGCGCTCGGCGGCCTCGCGCTTCTCGGCGATCTGCCGGGCGGTGCGCTCGTCCGGCGCCACCAGGAAGGTGTCGCCGGCGCTCGGCACCGACGCCAGGCCGAGGACCAGCACCGGACGGGCCGGGCCCGCCTCGGTGACGTTCGCGCCGTGCTCGTCGAACATCGCCCGGACGCGGCCGTGGGCCGTGCCCGCGACGATCGCGTCGCCGACGTGCAGCGTGCCGGACTGGACCAGGACGGTCGCGACGGCGCCGCGGCCCTTGTCGAGG
The DNA here is from genome assembly GCF_022346185.1 of Cellulomonas sp. ACRRI. GTDB lineage: Bacteria > Actinomycetota > Actinomycetes > Actinomycetales > Cellulomonadaceae > Cellulomonas. The sequence continues at coordinate 59,739 of NZ_JAKRMS010000008.1, forward strand.
TTCGCCTCGATGGCGACACCGCGGGCGTCCTTGTCGGGGTTGGCCCGCAGGTCGAGCGCGGCGTCCGCGGTCAGCAGCACGGCCTCGAGCAGGTCGTCGATGCCCATCCGCTGCTTGGCGGACACGTCGACGAACATGGTGTCGCCGCCGTACTCCTCGGCCACCAGGTTGTACTCGGTGAGCTGCTGGCGGATCTTGGCGGGGTTGGCCCCCTCCTTGTCCACCTTGTTGACCGCGACCACGATCGGCACGTTGGCCGCCTGGGCGTGGTTGAGCGCCTCGATGGTCTGGGGCATCACGCCGTCGTCCGCCGCGACCACGAGGATCGCGATGTCCGTCACCTGCGCACCGCGGGCACGCATGGCGGTGAACGCCTCGTGGCCCGGGGTGTCGATGAACGTGATGGCCCGGTCCTGGCCCTCGTGCTCGGTCCGGACCTGGTAGGCGCCGATGTGCTGGGTGATGCCGCCGGCCTCGCCCGCGACGACGTCCGTGGACCGGATGGCGTCGAGGAGCTTGGTCTTTCCGTGGTCGACGTGACCCATGACCGTGACGACCGGCGGGCGCGGGAACAGGTCCTCGTCGGACTCGCCCTCCAGCTCGGCGTCCAGGTCGATGTCGAAGGCCCCGAGCAGCTCGCGGTCCTCCTCCTCGGCCGAGACCATCTCCACGACGTAGCCGAGCTCGGTGGCCAGCGTGCCGAAGGTGTCCTCGTCGAGGGACTGGGTCGCGGTCGCCATCTCACCGAGGTGGAACAGCACCGTGACCAGCGAGGCCGGGTTGGCGTCGATCTTGTCGGCGAAGTCGTTCAGCGACGAGCCGTGGCGCAGGCGGATGACGGTCGAGCCGTTCCCGCGGGGCACCTGCACGCCGCCGAGCGACGGCGCCTGCATCTGCTCGAACTCCTGGCGCTTCGCGCGCTTCGACTTCCGCCCGCGGACGGGACGGCCACCGGCGCGACCGAACGCGCCCTGGGTCGAACCACGGCCACCGGCACCGGGACGGCCACCGCCGCCACCGGGACGGCCGGCGAAGCCGCCGCCACCACCGGGACGGCCACCGCCGCCGCCGTAGCCGCCGCCACCGCCGCCGGGACGGCCACCGCCGCCGCCGGCACGGGCCGGACGGTCGCCGGGGCGGCCGACGCCGCTGGTGCTGCGGCCCGGCATCATGCCCGGGTTCGGGCGCGGGCCGCCGGGACGCGGCGCGGCGGGACGGGGCCCGCCGGGACGGTCGCCGGCACCCGCACCGGCCTGCGCGGCCGGGGCCTCGGAGCGGCGCTCGCCCGGACGGGGCATGCCCTGCGAGGACGCGAACGGGTTGTTGCCGGGGCGCGGGCCACCGGGGCGCGGCCCGCCGGAGCGGGGCATGCCCTGGGAGGGCGCGAACGGGTTGTTGCCCGGGCGGGGTCCGCCCGGACGCGGCGCGCCACCGGGACGCGGGCCGCGGTCACCGCCGCCCTGACCCTCGGACTGCCGCGCCGGCTGGGCGGGACGCGGCGCCGGGGCGGCCGGACGGGCCGGGCCGGGGCGCGCGGCCCGCGTCCCGGTGG
>NZ_JAKRMS010000090.1 GCF_022346185.1 Cellulomonas sp. ACRRI
AAGAGACAGTCCTCCCCGAGGACTGGCCGCGTCAGGCGGCCGGGGCGAGCGGCGCCCGCAGCGGCCAGTCCTCGGTGAGGACGGTCTGCACGGCGGCGCCGCTGGCGGGGTCGAGCACGAGCGGTGCCAGCAGGTTCGCGGTGGGCGGCTCGCCGCCGTCGGCCGGGCGCACGACGACGAGGCGCACGGCGTGCTCGGCGTCGGCGCCGATGGCGGCGAGCACGTCCCCGGCGATCGCCGGGTGGTAATCCGGGAAGAACGCGTCGGGGTCGACGACGAACAGCCGGACCGGGCGGGCGCCCGCGGGCTCGGCGCGCAGCGCGTACAGCACGCCGGCGTCGTCCAGGGGGGTGAGCGTGAAGTCCGCGTACCCGCTCAGGCCCGGCATGGGCGCGCGCAGGTGCAGGTGCTCGGGCAGGTGGGTGCGACGCGGGGCGTCGGCGAGCTCAGCGGTCATCGGAGGAAGTCCAGGAGGGTCGGCTGGAGGACCTTGGCGCCCGCGGCGAGGGCGCCCTTGTAGGCGACCTCCTGCGAGCCGAGGTCCAGGATGATCTGGGCGAGGTCGATGTCCTGCACCGCGCTGAGCCGCGTGGTCGCGGTCAGCCGGCTCTGGGCGATGAGGTCCTGCGCGGCGTCGATCTGGTTCTGCCGCGCGCCGACCGAGGCGATCTCGGTCGTCATCGCGTCGAGGTGGCCGTCGATCGCGGTCAGCTGGTCGGACGGGTCGCCGCCGGCGCGGAGCGTGGCGGAGATCGAGTCCAGCAGCGCGAAGACGGAGTCCGTGCCCTCGCCGAACACGGCGGCGCCGGAGGAGTCGACCCGGATCACGGTGCCGCTGGCGACGGTCCGGGTCACGGTGCCGTCGACGCCCGCGCCGGAGAACGCGTACGCAGTGGCCGGCGTCGAGCCGTCCGCGAACGCCGCGCCCGCGGTGGTGCCCGCGAACACCGAGCGTCCGAGGTAGGTGGTGTTGGCCTGGGCCAGCAGGTTGTCCCGCAGGCCCTCGATCTCCTGCGCGAGCGCGACCCGCGAGTTGATGCCCAGCGCGCCGTTGCCGCCCTGGACCGTGAGGTCCCGGGCCTTGCGGAGCGTCGACAGCGAGGTCGTGAGCGCGTCGTTGATCGTCGTGAGCCACGCCTCGCCGTCGGCGGCGTTGCGGTCGTACTGCGCCAGCTGCCGCTGCTCGCCCTGCAGGCGGAGCACGTCGGCGGTGCCGGACGGGTCGTCGGAGGCGGCGTTGATCTTCTTGCCCGACGACATCTGCGCCTGCAGGTCCGCCATCCGCTGCAGGTTGGCCTGCACGTTGTTGAGCGTCGAGTTCCGCACCGTGAAGTGCGTGACGCGGCCGATCGTGGTCATCGGCCCACCACCCCCGTCCGGTTGATCAGCGTGTCGAGCATCTCGTCGACGGCCGTGAGCACCCGGGCCGCCCCCTCGTAGGCCCGCTGGAAGGCGAGCATGTTCACGGTCTCCTCGTCGGTGTCGACGCTGGTCTGCGCGAGCTGCGCCGAGGCGGCGGTGGAGCGCGCGGCCTCGGCCACGGTCGCCCGGGACGAGGCGCTGGCCGACTGGACGCCGAGGTCGACGACGAAGGCGGACCAGGTCGCGTCGGCGCCGGAGGTGGACTTCGCGAGCGCGGCGATCTCCCGGCCGACGCTGCTGTCGTGCGCGCCCTTGCCGGCCCCGGCCACGGCGATGCCGTCGGGGTCGGTGATCGCGACGGCCAGGCTGCGCGCGGGGTCCGCGGGGTCGAACGTGAAGAACGCGCCGCCGGGGGTGCCGGTGCCGTAGCCGTCGACCGTGTAGCCCGTCGTGTGGATCGCGTTGACGGTGGTGGCGACCTTCGTGGCGACCTCGTCGATCGCGGCCGCGGCGCTGGTGAGCATCCCGCCGCTGCTCTGCGGGGCCAGGGTGGTGAGCAGGCCGGCGACGCGCCCGCCCTCGATGCCCGACGGGTTGCCGTTGCGCGCCCAGACGATCGAGACGGCCGGCGCGCCCGCGGCCATCGCGTCGCCCAGCGAGGCCGGGCTGTCGGGGGAGACGGCGAGCTGGTTGGCGGTGCTCCCGGAGACCAGGGCGTTGCCGGCGACCATGACGTCGACCGTGCCGTCGTCGCGGGTCCGCGCGGAGGCGCCGACCAGGCCGGACAGCTGCGTGACGAGCAGGTCGCGCTGGTCCATCAGCTCGTTCGCGGAGCCGCCCGCGTTGGTGATCGCGAGGATGCGCGTGTTGAGGTCGGCGACGTTGGCCGCCGTGGTGTTCACCTGGGTGACCAGGGCCGAGGTGGTGGTCAGCGCCTGCTGCCACTGGGTGCCGATGTCCTGGTGCATGGTCGACAGCCGGTCGGCGACGGCCTTGCCGCGCTGGAGCAGCACGGAGCGCGCCGAGTCGGAGGTCGGGTCGTTGACCACGTCGGACCAGGAGCTCCAGAAGCTCGACAGGTCCTTGGAGAAGCCCGTGGCGGTCGGCTCGCCGATCGTCGTCTCGAGCGTCTTGTACTCGGTGGCCACCGCGGCGAGCCGGGACGCGCCCGACGTCTCGTTGCGGACGCGGGCGTCGAGGAACGCGTCCCCGAGCCGGTCGATCCCGGTCACGGCGGTGCCGATGCCCACGCCGTTGCTGGTGGAGAACATCGACGGCACGGTGGCGGCCGGCAGGGAGGCCATCGCGGCGCGCTGCCGGGTGTACCCGACGGTGTTCGCGTTCGCGATGTTCTGCCCCGACACCTCCAGCGCCTGGCGCTGCGCGATCAGGGAGCTGAGGGCGGTGCCCAGTCCGGAGAAGGTGCTCAACGGATCCTCTTCCTCGGGTCGTCTCGGGTCGTCTCGTGCGGCCGGCTCGGCCTGGTCAGAAGGACTGGTCGATCAGCTGGGCGCTGCGGTCGGCGGGGGTCGCCGTGTGGCCCTGGGGGTCGTAGGTCTGCACCGACTCCTGCAGGGACATGAGCGTCTCCTGGGTCGCGCGGTGCGACATGGCGAGCAGCTCGCGGTTGCCGTCGGCCAGCTGGGCGATCTCGGTGGTGAGCTGCACGAAGGCGTCGCGGTGCGCGTGCAGCAGGTCGTCCCACGGGGTGGGGGCGTGCTCGGCGAGGGTCCGCAGCGTGGCGCCGGGCTCCAGGCCGAGCTCGAGGGCGACCGCGTCGGCCTCGGCGGAGCGGCCGAGCTCGGCGTCCCGGATCTGCTCCAGCACGGTCTCGACCTCCCGCGTGGCGTGGGCCAGCCACCGCGTGCGCCCGCTGGTGAGCACGAGCTGCTCCTCCTCGAGCTTGAACAGCAGCAGCTCGAGCAGGCGGCGCTCGGTCCACAGGACGTCGGACAGCTGGCTCAGGGCCATCGCGCGTGCCCTCCTTCGAAGCGGCGGTGGTGCGGTCGGGACGCCCGGCGCGGGGTGCCGGCCGCGGCGTGATGCCTGTCCTATCGGGACGGCCCCGGCGGTCCTGAGCGAAACCGGACACCTCGTGGCCACCCCCGCGTGCCGGCCCGGGACCGGTGAGTTGAACCGACTGGTCAGTCCGTGTATCCGACAGGACAGCGATGTCCCGAGTGTGACGTGCATCACAACTCCTCAGCCGCGCCTGGAACTATGTCGGCGGATGTCCGATTTGTCTTTCCGGTACGTCCGAAATGGTCGCGGAAGTCGCATAGATCGGGTCTCCATGAACTTCATGAGAAAGGCTCAAGGCGGGTTTCACCCCCGCCGAGAACCGGTTCGTGAACAGCTCTGCAGCCACCCCCGCCGCCGACGACCTCGTCGTCGCGCACATGCCGATCGTGGGGTACCACGTGAGCGAGGTCCTCTCCCGGGTCCCCGCCACCGTCAGCCGCGAGGACCTCGTGTCCGCCGGCCACCTCGCGCTGGTGCTCGCCGCCCGCGCGTACGACCCCGAGACGGGCGTCCCGTTCGCGCGGTACGCCGCGCTGCGCATCCGCGGCGCGCTGATCGACGAGCTGCGCTCGATGGACTGGGCGTCCCGCGGCGCCCGGCACCGCGCCCGCGAGCTGTCCGCCGCGAGCGACCGGCTGACCGCGACCCTGGGCCGCACGCCCACCCGCGAGGAGCTGGCGAACGCGCTCGGCACCGACCTCGCCGCCGTCGACCAGGCCCGCCAGGACGCCGAGCGGCGGGTGCTGTCGATGGACGCCACCGTGCACCCGGTCGCGGACCTGGTCCGCGACGAGGCGCCCGGCCCCGAGGACAACGTGCTCATCGGCGAGCGGCTGCGCTACCTGCGCGCCGCGGTCGACACGCTGCCCGACCGGCTGCGCACCGTCATCGAGGGGCTGTTCCTGCAGGACCGGTCCGTCGCCGAGCTGGCGGACGAGCTGGGCGTCACCCAGTCCCGGATCAGCCAGCTGCGCACCGAGGGCCTGGCCCTGATGCGCGACGGCCTGAACGCCAGCCTCGACCCGGAGATGGTCCCGGTCGCCGAGCGCCCGGACGGCGTCGCCGAGCGCCGCCGCCGCACGTACTTCGCCGCGGTCGCCTCGCGCGCCGCCATGTCCGCCGCCGGCCACCGCGCCGAGGAGGTCCGCTCCGTCCCGACCCCGTTCGAGGGCTCGGACCGCATCACCACCGCCGCGGTCTGAGACCGCGGCACCCCGCCGGCCGGTCGGCGGGGGGAGGAGCAGCACGTTCACGCACGTCCGAGGGCGTCGTCCGCAGCACGCGGGCGGCGCCCTCGCCGCGTCCCGGGGCCGCCGTGCGCCCCCGATCGCTCAGGAGCCGGGCGGGCGCGCCGATCGGCAGGGCAGTCACCCGACCGGAGGAACGTCATGCCCGCACGCCCCACCGTCTCCGCGGTCCTCATCGTCAAGGACGAGGAGGCCGTCCTCGACGACTGCCTCGCGGCGCTGTCCTGGGCCGACGAGGTCGTCGTGTACGACACCGGCTCCACCGACCGCACCCGGGAGATCGCCCGACGGCACACCGACCTCGTGGTCGACGGCTACTGGGACGACGACTTCGGTGCCGCGCGCGACCGGGCGCTGGCGCACGCGACCGGCGACTGGGTCCTGTCCGTCGACGCCGACGAGGTGGTGGCGGGCGACCCGGAGGCGTTCCGCGCGTCGCTCGGCCGGGACGGCGGCGTGGCGCACACGGTGCTGATCCGGAACCTGGGCGCGGGCCCGGCGCTGCCGCTCGGCCTCGGCGCGGCGGACACGGTGCTGGCGGGCTCGCGCGTGTTCCGCCGGGACCTGCACGCCTGGGCGGGCCGGCTGCACGAGCAGCCCGTCCTGCGCGCGACCGGCCGGCCCGCCCACCCGCAGCGCCCCGCCGCGGGCATCGAGCTGGTGCACAGCGGCTACCGCCCCGACGTCGTCGCGGAGAAGGGCAAGGGGCGCCGCAACGTCGAGCTCGCCCGCGAGCAGGTGGCGGCGGCGCGCGCTGCCGGCGACCCGGTCGCGCTGGAGCTGCACCGCGTCGACCTCGCGCGGTCGCTGCAGATGGTCGGCGACCACGCCGCGGCGCTGGCCGAGGCGGACGCGCTGGCGGCCGACGGCTTCGTCGCCCCCCGGCACGCGGTGCTGCTGGCCCGCTCCGTCTACCTCGCCGCCGTCGCGCTCGGCGACGCCGCGGCGGCGAACCGCTGGCTCGACGTGTGGGAGGAGTCCGACGACAACCCGGCGTTCGCGCTGGCGACCCGCGCGCAGGTCCTGGCCGAGCGCGGCGACGCCGCGGGGGCGCTCGCCGCGATCGACCGCATCCCGACCACGACCGTCAACGCCTACGGCGAGCGGGTCGACCGGGCCGGCCTGGTCACCACGGAGCTCTGGGCGCACGTGGTGACCGGCGACCGGCGGCGCGCGGTGCTCGCGGCGCTGGCCGCGATCGAGCACGGCGTCGCCCCCGGGGCGACCGCGGGCCTGCAGCGGCTGCTCACCGAGGACGAGTGCCGGCGCCTGCTCGCCGCGATGCCGGACGCGATGTGGCGGCAGTACGTGACGTGGTGCGCCATGGACGCGACCGCCGCGGCCCGGACCTTCCTGGGCTGGATGCGGGACGTCCGCCCGGGCGACCCGGCCGTGCTGGCCGGTGCCGCGCACCTCGCGCCGACCATGGCGCTCGAGGAGGCGGCCGAGTGGTCGGCGCACCTGCGCGGCGCCGGCCAGGCCGAGGCGTGCCCGCTGGTGCTCATCGCGCGCGACCCGCACGCCCACCCCCGCCAGCGCGCCGTCGCCGGCGCCCTCGCGTACAGCGCGTACGGCGACGAGCGCGGCCTGGCCGGGCTCGAGGACGCCCTGGCGCACGTGGACCCGGCCGACGAGGCCGAGGTCCTCGCCGAGCTGCAGATCGTCGCGCCCGGCCTGGTCGGCGCCGCGGTCTGAACCGACCTCGGACAAGTCGCGGGAAAAACTCCTCAGGGGTCGCGGCGCCCGTCCGATGTCCAGGGTGTGCCCACGGACGGGCCGCCCCTGAGCCCACTCACGGAGGAAGAACCATCATGGCTCTCTCGATCAACCAGAACATCGCGGCGCTGAACTCGTACCGCAACCTGTCCAACACGCAGAACGACCTGAGCAAGTCGCTCGAGAAGCTGTCGAGCGGCCTGCGCATCAACCGCGCGGCGGACGACGCTGCTGGTCTGGCGATCTCCGAGGGCCTGCGTGCCCAGATCGGCGGCACCAAGCAGGCCGTGCGCAACGCCCAGGACGGCATCTCCGTCGTCCAGACCGCTGAGGGCGCGCTCACCGAGACGCACTCCATCCTGCAGCGCATGCGGACCCTGTCCGTGCAGGCGGCGAACGACGGCGGCCTCTCGGAGACCGCCAAGGGCAACATCCAGGACGAGATGGACCAGCTCAAGACCGAGCTGACCCGCATCTCCGACACCACGCAGTTCAACGGCACCAAGCTGCTGGACGGCAACTACTCGGGCACGTTCCAGGTCGGCGCCAACACCTCCGACCAGGACAAGATCACCGTCGACCTCAAGCGCACCGGCGGCCTGTCCGCCACGGGCCTGGACGTCAACGGCATCGACGTGACCAAGGTCGCCAGCGACGCCAGCACGGCCGTCGTGACCAACGCCGTCGCCGGCACCGCCGGTTCGGTCGCCGTCACCGCGGACACCACCGACCTGGAGGCCCTGAAGGCGCTGAACGGCACCGTCACGGTCGGCTCCAAGTCGTTCGACCTGGCCTCGGTGGACTACGCCGGCGTCACCGACGCGGCCGGCGCCCTCGCGGCGATCACCGCGGCGGCGGCGAAGGTGTTCGGCACCTCCGTGACCGTGGCGGCCGCCGGCACCACCGGCGTGTCCTTCACGGGCGCCACCCCGGCCGCGACGGCCACCGCCTCCGAGGTCGCGGCGGCGTCCCCGGTCTTCAGCCAGAAGTCCGGCGCCACCGAGGCGATCGACAAGATCGACGCGGCGATCACCGACGTGTCGAAGGTCCGCTCGCAGCTCGGTGCGGTCCAGAACCGCTTCGACCACACCATCAACAACCTCAACGTGGCGGTCGAGAACCTGACCTCCTCGGAGAGCCGGATCCGCGACACCGACATGGCGTCCGAGATGGTCTCGTTCACCCGGGCGCAGATCCTCTCGCAGGCCGGCACGGCGATGCTCGCGCAGGCCAAGTCGATCCCGCAGAGCGTGCTCCAGCTCCTCCAGTGAGCCGTCCGGCTCCGGTCCCGGCCACCTCGCGGTGACGGGACCGGGGCCGGCGTCCCGCCGAGGACGCACGACCAGCAGGACCAGCACGACCGACGCGGGCGGTGGTGGACGCACCGTCCACCACCGCCCGCGTCGCATCTCGGCCCCGCCGAACCGGGGCGCCCGCAGGACCACCAGGAGGACAGGACCCGATGGCCGGCATCACCTTCAGCACCGGGCTGATCAGCAACTTCCCCACGGCAGACCTGATCGACTCGACCATCGCGCTGGAGGCCAACCAGCAGACGCTGCTCTCGAAGAAGAAGAGCACGATCTCGTCGCAGTCCACCGCGCTGCAGGCCCTCAACACCAAGGTCGCCTCCCTGACGGCGGCCGCGAAGGCCGCGGCGACCGCGTCGTCCTGGGAGGCCGTCAAGGCGAAGTCCTCCGCCGAGTCGGTCACCGCGACGACCACCTCCGAGGCGCGCCCGTCGAGCGTCTCGTTCCGCGTCGACTCGGTCGCGGCCTCGCAGTCGACGCTCTACACGCTGCCGACGGGCTACACGTCGGACACCCCGACCTTCACGCTCACCCGCGCGGACGGCGAGACCGTCTCCGTCACGGCGCTGAGCGACAACATCGGTGACATCGTCGCCGCCTTCAACGCCGAGGGCACGGGCGTCAAGGCGTCCGCCCTCAACGTCGGCACCGCCGCCGCGCCCGACTACCGGCTGCAGCTCACCGGCACCGAGACCGGCAAGGAGAACACGTTCAGCGTCGCCGTGGGCAACGCGGCCGACGGCGCCACCCTGGCGTCCAAGGAGATCCGCGCGGCCTCCGACGCCGAGATCGTGCTGTGGCCCGGCAGCGGCGCCGAGCAGAAGGTGACCTCGTCCAAGAACGTCTTCGAGAACCTCGTCACCGGCGTCAACGTCACGGTGACCGCGAAGACGACCGACCCGGTGACCGTCGACGTGACCCGGGACGACTCCAAGCTGTCCGCGCTGGCGCAGGCGCTGGTGAACAACCTGAACGCCGTGCTGGGCGACATCACGTCCTACTCGACGAGCAAGACCGGCACGAACGACGAGGGCACCGCGATCGTCACCGCGGGCCTGTTCTCCGGCAACGCGACGGTCCGCGGCCTGCAGCAGTCGCTGCTGGCCGCCGGGTCGAACAGCGCCAGCAACACGTCGCTGGCCGGCATCGGCATCTCGCTCGGCAAGGACGGCACCTTCACGTTCGACGCGGCGGCGTTCCAGACCGCGCTGACGAACGACCCCGACGCGGTGGGCAAGGCCGTCCAGGGCGTCGCCGGCTCGCTGCAGAAGATCGGCGAGGTCGCCTCCGACTCCGCCAAGGGCACGCTGACGCTGCAGGTGCAGAGCTACAACAGCGAGGTCAAGGACCTGACCGACCGCATCGCCGACTGGGACATCCGGCTGGAGGCGCGCCGCGCGTCGCTGACCACGATGTACGCGGCGATGGAGGTCCAGCTCTCGAACCTCAACTCCCAGTCCAGCTACCTGACCACCCAGCTCGCGCAGCTGACGGGGTCGTCCGACTGACCCCCACCCTGCTGAAAGGACCGCCGTGTACGACGCCCGGACCCGGTTCCTCGCCGACGCGGTCGCGACCGCGGGACCGGCGAAGCTCCTCACCATGCTGTACGACAGGCTGCTGCTCGACCTCGAGCGCGCGGAGGTCGCGCTGCGCGCGGGCGACCGCGCCACGGGCACCCAGCAGCTGGCCCACGCGCAGGAGATCGTCGCCGAGTTCATCGCGAACCTGAACGTGGCGGAGTGGGACGGCGGCGACCGCCTGCTGTCGGTCTACACGTTCCTGCTGTCCGAGATGATCGGCGCGAGCATGGCGGGCGACGCCGACCGCGCCGCCGCGTGCCGCGGTCTGGTCGCGCCGCTCGCCGACGCCTGGCGCGAGGCCGCGCAGACCGTCGCGAACGACGTCCCGACGCAGCGTCGCGCCCCCGCCTTCGACACGGCCGAGACCGGCACCGGGGTGCTCGGTGTCGGCTGACACGGCGGTCACGCCGGTGGAGCGCAGCACCCCCGGCACCGCGCTCGACGCGGACGCCCGCCCCGGGACGCCCTGCGGGCACGAGGCCCCCGACCACGGTCGCGCGGGGCGCGAGGCGGCCTGGGTGGCCGCGCTCACCGAGATGGAGCTCGGCGCGGAGCGGGCCGAGGAGCTGCTCGCCGGGGCGCAGCGCGCCGGCGACCCCGCGGTCGTCGACGTCGCGCTGACCGAACCCTGGCGCACCCCCCGCGGGCTGGGCCCGCTGCCCGCCTCCCTCGCCCCGCGCGCCGCCGCGCTGGTCGAGCGCCAGCGCGACCTCGCCCGCCGCACCGGCGACCAGCTCGCCGAGCACCGCCGCCGCCTGCGCACGGCCGACGGCCTGCGCACCCGCCCGGCCCCCGCCCCGGCCTACCTCGACGTCGAGGGCTGAGCCGCACCTGGGTGCCAGCACCCAGAATGCCGCGGGACATTCCGCGGCAAATTCGGACAACCCGTTCGAATCGCGTCCGCCGCGCGAGTGATCCGCGACATTTCTCGGGCGCACACCTCAGCAGGCGCCGCATCCCGCCGATGGGACGCGTGAGCACGGATCGCTCGCGCAGCAGGCCACGGACTAGGCCGACCAGGACCAACCTCGGGTGAGGGTGACCCTGCATGGGCATGTTCGACTCCGTCAGCTACGTCGCGATCAACAGCGCGCTCGACGGCCTGGCCGCGCGCCAGCGCGCCATCGCCGAGAACGTCGCGAACATCCAGACCCCGGGCTACCACGCCAAGAAGGTCCAGTTCGAGGACGCCCTGGCCCGCGCCGTCGCCGACGGCACCGGCGCCGCGTCCGCCACGACCGCGCGCTCCCTCGAGCCCACGCGCACCGACGGCAACAACGTCAACCTCGACTCCGAGACGCTGCTCAACGTCGACACGAACCTGCGCTACCAGCTGGCGACCCAGGCGGTCGACGGCACCTTCTCCAGCGTCCGCACGGCCATGAGGACCAACTGATGACGACCTTCGGGGCGATCGGCATCGCCAGCACCGGCATGACCGTCTACCGCAAGTGGATCGACGCGGTGAGCGACAACCTCGCCAACATGAACAACGCCACCGCGACGTCCGAGGCCGCCTACCAGGCCAAGTACGTCGTGGCCTCGGAGATCCCGACCGCGAACGGCGGCGGCGCGCAGGTGTCGGGCATCGCGCTCGGCCCCGCCGAGGGCCGCGTGGTCTACGAGCCCACGAACCCGCTCGCGGACGAGGACGGCTACGTCCGCTACCCCGAGGTCGACATGGCCTCCCAGATGACGCAGCTGATCATGGCGCAGCGCGGCTATCAGGCGAACGCGGCGGTCGTGGACCGCGCGAAGTCGTCCTACGAGGCGGCGCTGCAGATCGGGAGGACCTCGTGAGCATCCAGCCCGTCGGCGGCGTGTCCGGCGTGACCGCCACCTCCTACCTGTCCGAGCTGTCCGACGTCGCGGGCCTGCCCGGCCTCGGCGCCACCGGTGCCGCCGGCCCCGCGACCGGGACGGCCGGCGCCGACGGCGGGTTCGCCGCGGCGCTCGGCGCCGTCGACCACGTCCAGCAGCTCCAGTCCACGAGCAACGCGCTCGCCGTCCAGGCCGTCAGCGGCGACCTCGACGACGTGCACGACTACACCGTCGCGTCGTCCGAGGCCAAGCTCGCCCTCGAGCTCACCGCCGCCGTGCGCAACAAGGCCGTCGACGCGTTCACCGAGATCATGAGGATGCAGGCCTGATGCCCGCCCAGGTGAAGTCCCTGTTCGGCCGCATGAGCGGCGCGGTGAAGCAGTTCTCGCTCCCGCAGAAGACGTTCGCGATCATCGCGGTCGCCGCGATCCTGCTCGGCGGGTTCGCGATCTACTCCTGGGCCTCCAAGCCCACGCTGGCCCCGCTGTTCTCCGGCCTGTCCGCGACCGACGCCTCGGCCGTGGTCGACCAGCTGGCGGCCGAGGGCGTGTCCTACGAGCTCACCGACGGCGGCAGCACGGTGCTGGTGCCGCAGGCGAAGCTGTACGACATGCGGCTCAAGCTGGCCGCCGCCGGCCTGCCCGCGAACGCGGAGGGCGACGGGTACTCGCTGCTCGACGGGATGTCGATGACGTCCAGCGAGTTCCAGCAGCAGACGACCTACACCCGCGCCCTGGAGGGCGAGCTGGCCAAGACGGTCGGCGCCATGTCCGGCGTCGAGGCCGCGACGGTGAAGCTGGCGCTGCCGGAGGACTCGGTGTTCGTCTCGCAGCAGCAGGACCCGACGGCGTCGGTGTTCGTGCGCACGAAGACCGGCACCGAGCTGAGCACCGACCAGGTCGAGGCGATCGTGCACCTGGTGTCCGCGGGCATCGAGGGCATGAAGGCCACCGACGTGGCCGTCGTCGACTCCACCGGCAAGGTGCTCTCCGAGGTCGGCACCGGCCTGACCGGCGGCACCGGCGACGAGGCGACCTCCGCCTACGAGCAGCGCGTGACCAGCGCCGTGCAGGCGCTGCTGGACCAGGTGGTCGGCCCGGGCCGGTCCGCCGTGACCGTCACCGCCGCGCTCAACCAGGACCAGACGCAGCGCACCTCCGAGGAGTTCTCGGCGACCGAGGGCACCCCGCCGCTCGTGTCCTCGACGACGACCGAGGAGTACACCGGCGCGGGCTCCGGCACCGCCACCGGCGTGCTCGGCCCCGACAACATCGCGGTCCCCACCGGCGAGGGCGACGGCACCGGCTCGTACACGAACACGACCGAGGACGTCAGCAACGCGGTCAACAAGGTCACCGAGGTCACCACGGTCGCCCCGGGCACGGTGCAGAAGCAGTCGCTCGCCGTCGTCGTCGACCAGACCGCCGCGGCCGGCCTCGACCTCAACCAGCTCACCGCGACGCTGACCGCCGCCGCGGGCATCGACACCGCGCGCGGCGACACCATCGCCGTGCAGGCGATGGCGTTCGACACCACGGGCGCCGACGCGGCGGAGCAGGCCCTCGCGGCCGCCGACGCCCAGGCCGAGGCCGACCGCCGCGCCGACCTGCTCCGGCAGGCGGTGATCGCCGGCGCCCTGCTGCTGCTGGTGATCGTGGTCGCCGTCGTGCTCGCCCGCCGCTCCCGGCGCAGCAAGCGCGAGGCGCTGGACATCGGCGAGCTGCCCCTGATGGACGGCCCCGACCCGGCGGCCGAGCTCGAGGAGCTGCCGGAGATCCCGCCGGCCCTGCCCGGCCCCGCCGAGATCGACCCGGTCGCCGAGTCCCTCGCGGTCAAGCGCGCCGAGATCGCCGCGCTCGCCGACGAGCAGCCCGAGGAGGTCGCGGACCTCCTGCGCGGCTGGCTGACCCCCGCCGGGCGGCGCTGATGTCGACCGCCACGCTGACCGGCACCCAGAAGGCCGCCATGCTGCTGCTGCAGCTCGGCCGGGAGCGCGCCGCCAAGGTCATGTCCAAGCTCGAGACCGCCGAGATCGAGGAGCTCACGGCCGAGATCATGCGCCTCGAGCGCGTCGACGCGACGGTCGCGGACGAGGTCGTCGAGGAGTTCTACGCCGCCTCGGCCATCGGCCCGAGCGTGAACGGCGGCCTCGGCTACGCCACCCAGCTGCTGGAGGGCGCCCTCGGCCGCGACGAGGCCGCGGGCATGATCGAGCGCCTGCAGACCTCGATGGCCGGGCAGCCGTTCGAGTTCCTGCAGCACGCCGACGCCCGCCAGGTGCTGTCCCTGCTGAACGGGGAGCACCCGCAGGCCGTGGCCCTGGTGCTCGCGCACCTGCGGCCCGAGCACGCGTCCGCGATCCTGGCCGGCCTGCCGTCCGACCAGCAGTCCGAGGTCGCCCACCGCATCGCCCTGATGGAGCGGGCGTCCCCGGACGTCGTCGCGGTCATCGCGGAGTCCATGCAGCGCAAGGCCTCGACCGTGCTGACCCCCAACGAGCTGTCCGCCGTCGGCGGCGTGCAGCCGCTCGTCGAGATCATCAACCGCGCCGACCCGACCACGGAGAAGCTCATCCTCGAGGGGCTGCAGAGCCGCGACGAGGCGCTGGCCGACGAGGTGCGCAGCCGGATGTTCGTCTTCGGCGACATCGTGCTGCTCGAGGACCGCGCGATGCAGCTCGTGCTGCGCCAGGTCGAGACCAACGAGCTGTCGGTCGCCCTCAAGGGCGCGTCGCCCGAGGTGCGGGACAAGATCCTGCGCAACCTGTCCGAGCGCGCCCGCGAGAACCTCGAGGAGGAGATCGAGCTGCTCGGCCCGGTCCGCCTCTCGCAGGTCGAGGAGGCCCGCGCCGGCATCGTCCAGGCCATCCGCCGCCTGGAGGAGTCCGGCCAGATCGTGATCCGGCGCGAGGGCGAGGACGAGTATGTCTCCTGACCCGCGCACCTTCACCCAGGCGTTCGGCGGGTCCGCCGGGCTCGCGACGGCCGAGCCGTCGCGCGCCGAGGGGTACGCCGCCGGGTACGCGGCCGGCTACGCCGCCGGCGCCCGCGAGGCCGCCCGCGCCGCCGAGGCCGAGGCCGCCCGCGTCCAGCGGGAGCGCGCCGAGGCCGAGTCGCGGCGCGCCGCCGAGCACGCCGACGCGCTCGCCGTGCTGGCACGCAGCGCCCGGGCCGCTGCCGACCGCAGCGCCCCGGTGCTGGCGTCCGCCGAGCACGCGCTGCACGCCGCCGCGCTCGACCTGGCCGCGGCCGTGCTCGGCGCCGAGCTGTCCGACGCGCCGGCCTCCGCCGCCGCGGCGCTCGCGCGGGTCCGCGCGCTGGACCCGGCCCGCGAGGTGCACACGGTCCGGCTGCACCCGCGTGACCTCGCGGTGCTGCGCGCGGCGCTCGCGGGCGGGGCGACGGCGGGCGGGGCCGCGGCCGGCGGCGACGTCCTGGCCGGGCTGCCCGACCTGACCGGCGTGGAGCTCGTCGCCGACCCGGCGCTCGCGCCCGGCGACGCCGTGGGCGAGTTCCCCGACGGCTACCTCGACGCGCGCCTCGGTGCGGCGCTCGACCGCGCCCGGGTGGCCCTCGCCGCCGGCGCGGGGGAGGCCGGCGCCGCATGACCACGCCCACCGCCGCCGTGCTGCCGACCCCGCGCGCGGGGTCGACCGCCGGGTCCGCCGACGGGCCCGTCGCCGGGTCGGTCGCCGCCCCGGCGCCCGCCGCGGACGACGCCGCGCTGCTGCGCACCCCCGCGTGGGGCGCGGCGCTCGGTGCCGCACGGCCCGAGCGCGTCGGCACCGTCCGCGGCGTCGTCGGCCTGACCGTCGAGGTCGCCGGCACCGGCGCGGCCGTCGGCGAGCTCGTGTCGATCGACCCGGGCGACGGCACCGAGGTGCCCGCCGAGGTGGTCGCGACCGGCCGGGGCTCCGCGCAGGCGATGCCCCTCGGGCCGACGCACGGCCTGCGCGCCGGGATGCCGGTGCGCCCGCGCGGCACCGCGCTCACCGCGCCCGTCGGCCCCGGCCTGCTCGGCCGCGTGCTCGACGGCCTGGGCCGCCCCATCGACGGCCGCGGGCCGCTCGTGGGCGTCGGGCGCGCCGAGGTGACCGGGCACGCCCCGCACCCGCTGGCGCGCGCCCGCGTCGCGCAGCCGCTCGACCTCGGCGTGCGCGTGCTCGACACCCTCGTCACCGCGGGCCGCGGCCAGCGCCTGGGCCTGTTCGCCGGCTCCGGCGTCGGCAAGTCGTCCCTGCTGTCGATGATCGCCCGCGGCACCGACGCCCAGGTCTCCGTGATCGCCCTAGTCGGCGAGCGCGGCCGCGAGGTGCGGGAGTTCCTGGAGGACGACCTCGGCCCCGAGGGCCTGGCCCGCTCGGTCGTCGTCGTGGCGACCTCCGACGAGCCGCCGCTGGTCCGGCTCCGGTCGGCGTTCGTCGCCACCCGGATCGCCGAGTGGTTCCGCGACCGCGGCGACGACGTCGTGCTGATGATGGACTCGCTGACCCGCGTGGCCATGGCGCAGCGCGAGATCGGCCTGTCGGTCGGCGAGCCCCCGGCCACCCGCGGCTACCCGCCGAGCACCTTCGCCCTGCTCGCCCAGCTGCTGGAGCGCGCCGGCACCGGCGCGACCGGCTCGGTCACCGGCCTGTACACCGTGCTGGTGGACGGCGACGACCACAACGAGCCGATCGCCGACGCCGCCCGGTCCATCCTCGACGGCCACGTCGTGCTGGAGCGGTCGCTGGCCGTCGCCGGGCACTTCCCGTCCGTCGACGCGCTCGCCTCCATCTCCCGGGTCGCGTCCCGCGTGATCGGCCCCGAGCAGAAGGCCGTCGCCACCCGGCTGCGCCGCGTGATGGCCGCGCGCCGCCAGGCGCAGGACCTGCTCGACGTCGGCGCCTACGTCGCCGGGTCGAACCCGCTGGTGGACGCCGCCGTCGCGCACGGCGCCGCCATCGACGGCTTCCTGCGCCAGGGCATGGACGAGCGCGCGCCGTCGGCCGACTCGTGGGCCCGGCTCGCCGCGCTCGTCGCCGCGATGGGGGACCTGCCGTGAGCCGCGCGTTCCGCCTCGCCGGGCTGCTGCGCCTGCGGGCGCTCGCCGAGGAGCAGGCCGCCGCGCAGCGCGCGACCAGCGTCCGCGGGCGCGACGCCGCCGCGGCCCGCGCCGCCGCCACCGAGACCGCGCTCGGCTCGGCCGTGTTCCCCGAGGGGACCGACGCCCGCGGCGTGCAGGCCGTCGTCGCCAGCCGGCTCGCGCTGTCCGCGCTGCTGGTCGACCGCCGCGCCCAGGTCCTCGTGGCGCAGGACGAGGTCGACGCCGCCGACGCGGCGTGGTCCGCCGCCCGCACGCAGACCCGCACGCTCGAGAAGCTGCAGGAGAAGCACGAGGCCGCGGTCCGCGTCGAGGAGCAGCGGGCCGAGCAGGTCGTGCTCGACGAGGTCGCCGGGCGCCGCGCGGCGGTGCCCGCCGGGGCCGACCCGGAGGGGGTCCGGTGACCGGGGGAGTGGCGGCCGTCCAGGCCCGCATCGCGGAGATCCGCGCGTACGTCGAGCCCGCCACGGTGCCGGCAGCCGCCGCGACGTCGGCGGCGTCGGGGGCGTCCGCGTCCGCGTCGGGGGTGTCCGCCTCCGGCTCGGCCGCCGCGGGCACCGACTTCGCCGCCGCGCTCGCGCAGCTCACCGGCGCCGCCGGCGCCGACCTCGGCACGGTGCCCGCCCACGCGCTGTCCACGACGGTGACCGGCCAGGACCTGGTCGAGGCCGCGAAGAAGTACCTCGGCACGCCCTACGTCTGGGGCGGCGAGTCGCTCGCCGAGGGCGGCCTGGACTGCTCCGGGCTGGTGCTCCGCTCGCTCGCCGACCTGGGCATCACGTCGGGCGTGCCCCGGGTCGCCCGCGACCAGGCCACGCTCGGGGAGGCGGTCCCGTCCCTCGACCAGGCCCTCCCGGGCGACCTGGTCGTCCTGAACGGCGGCAAGCACATCGGCATCTACGTCGGCGACGGCCAGATGATCGACGCGCCGAAGCCCGGGAAGTCCGTGACGATCCGCGACGTGTACGCGGAGCCGACGACCATCCGCCGGATCCTGCCGCAGGCCGCCGCCACCGCGACGGCCGCGCCGGCGTCGGCCGCGCTGTCCTCCGCGCTCGCGAGCACCGCCGCCGGGCAGAACGCCCTCGCGCTGCTCACCGGCTCCGCC
Source organism: Cellulomonas sp. ACRRI (assembly GCF_022346185.1). Classification (GTDB taxonomy): domain Bacteria; phylum Actinomycetota; class Actinomycetes; order Actinomycetales; family Cellulomonadaceae; genus Cellulomonas. The sequence goes on from NZ_JAKRMS010000090.1 coordinate 17,252, forward strand.
GGCGCGACCGCCGCGTCGGGCACGACCGGCTCGCTCACCCAGGCGCTCGGCGCCCTCGGCTCCGGCTCGGCCGGTGCCTCGACCTCGTCCCTGCTCACGTCCCTCTGGGGGGCCGCCTCGTGACCATCAGCACGCTTCCCGCCGCCCCGGCGCGCGCCGCCGGCGCCGCGTCGGCAGGCGCCACCGGGCGCACCGCGCCGACCGGGTTCGACGCGGTCCTGCAGGGCGCCCTCGCCGCGGGCCCGCAGGACCGGGCCGCGCAGCCCGACCGGTCCGCGCCGGACCGCGCGACGGCCGACCGGACCGCCGCGGGTCGGCCCGGCGCCGACCGGCCCGGCGCCGACCGCGCCGACCGCGCGGGCGCCGACCGCGCCGACCGCGCCGACCGGGCGCGCGGCGCGGACCGCACCGACCGCGGGCGCGAGAGCGCCCGCGCGGACCGCCCCGCCACGGACCGCGCCGCCGGCACCGCCGACGCCACGGACGCCGCCGACCCCGGCACCGCGACCGACCCGGCCGCCGCCGTGACCGTCGCCGACCCCGCGGCCGCCGCCCAGCCCGCCCCCGTGGTC
>NZ_JAKRMS010000091.1 GCF_022346185.1 Cellulomonas sp. ACRRI
GTCATGGCGAGCATGGCGAGCAGGGTGCCGAGGACGGCCCCGCCCGCCGAGCGTCCCCGGGGTCGTCCTCGGCACCCTGCTCGCCATGCTCGCCATGACGCCGTCGCTGCTCCCCCGCGACTGGCTGTTCCAGGCCCTGGTGTCGGGCATCTCGGGCGCGCTCGGCTACGGGATCGGGGTCGCGCTCGCCTGGGCGCTGCGCCACCTGCGCGCCTGGCGGCAGCTGGTCGTGGTCGCGCGGCACCGGGTCCCGCCGCGGGTGCGGGTCGCGGCGCGACCGTGGCGGCTGCCGGCACTGGCCGTGCTCGTCGTGGCCGGACTGGTCCTGGCGCTGGTGAACGGCGCCCGGTGGCAGCGTGAGATGACCGCCGCCATCGGGATGGCCGGCCCGAGCACCGGCGACTGGCTGCGCGCCGGGCCGCTGCTCGTGCTGGTGGCGGCCGCGTTCGTGCTGCTGGCGCGAGGGCTGCGCTGGGTCGGCCTGCGGGTCGAGCGCGGCCTGCAGCGGTGGCTGCGGTTCCCGCGGCTGCTCGCCGGGGCGGTGGCGGTCGTCCTGCTCGCGGTGCTGACCGTCGTGCTGGTCAACGACGTGCTGCTGGGCCGGGCGCTGTCCGCCGTGGACGGCGCGTTCGCCCTGGCCAACACGGAGGACCACCCCGGGGTGACGCAGCCCGGGGCCGCGGAGCGGTCCGGGTCGCCCGGGTCGCTGGTGCCGTGGGACACCCTCGGGCGCGAGGGCCGCCGGTTCGTCGCCGAGGGCCCGACCGCCGAGGAGCTCGCCGCTGCGTCGACCACGGGGGCGACCAGGACGCCCGTCCGCGTGTTCGCCGGGCTGGACAGTGCCGGCACCCCCGAGGAGCGGGCGGACCTCGCGGTGGCGGACCTGGAGCGCGCCGGCGGGTTCGACCGCGCGGTGCTGCTGGTCGTCACCACGACGGGCAGCGGCTGGGTCAACGACTCGGCCGTGTCCGCGCTCGAGCTGATGCACGGCGGGGACACCGCGACCGTCGCGACGCAGTACTCCTACCTGCCGAGCTGGCTGTCGTTCCTGGTGGACAAGTCCCGCGCCGCGGACGAGGCCCGGGCGCTCGCCGCGGCGGTCGAGGCGCGGGTCGACGCCCTGCCGCCCGCGGACCGACCCGAGCTGCTGGCCTACGGCGAGAGCCTCGGCTCGTACGGCTCGGAGAGCGCGTACGACTCGCTCGCGGACATCCGCGCGCGGACGGACGGCGTGCTCTGGGTCGGCCCGCCCAACTCCAACCCGGTGTGGCACGCCCTCATGGACCGCCGCGACCCGGGCACCACCCCCGCCGCGCCGGTGTACGCCAGCGGCCTGCTCGTGCGGTTCGCCGGCGACACCGAGCAGATCGCGACGCCGCCGACCGCGTGGGAGGACCCGCGGGTGCTGTACCTGCAGCACGCGTCCGACCCGATCGTGTGGTGGGGGCCGGACCTGCTGCTGAGCCGCCCGGACTGGCTCGCCGCGCCGCACACCGGCGAGGGCGGGCTGACGATGACCTGGTACCCGCTGGTGACCTTCTGGCAGCTGACGTTCGACCTGGTGAACTCCAAGGCGGTGCCGGACGGGCACGGGCACAACTACGACGCACTCACCCTCGACGGCTGGGTGGCGGTCGCCGCGCCCGACGGCTGGTCGGACGCGGACACCGCGCGGGTCCGGGCGGTGCTGGACCGGCGCGACGGCTGACGCGGGCGGCCGCGGACCCCCGCGGATCGACCGCGCCGGATGAGGCGGCCGGCGCGGGGTCGGGAGGAGCGTGGGGGCACGACCCGAGCCCGCGCCCCCGGAAGGACGCCGCCATGCCCGCCCACCGCACGCACCCGGTCCGGTGAGGACCCACGCCTTCGACCGCGACATGGAGCTGGGCATGCGCCTGTCCCGGAGCACGGCCCGGACCTGGCGGTTCCGCGCGCGGCCCTACGGCGCGGACGGGTACGCCGCCACGCTGCGCGAGGTGCGCCGGTACGACGTCACGGACGTCGCGGACCGGATCAGCACGCCGCTGCTGATCACCGACCCGGAGGGCGAGCAGTTCTGGCCCGGGCAGTCCCGGCGGCTGGCGGCCCTGACGCCGGGCGTGTCGACCCTGGTGCCGTTCACCGCGGCCGAGGGTGCGGACGGCCACTGCCAGCCGCTCGCCCGCGCGCTCACCGAGCAGCGGGTGTTCGACTGGCTCGACGGCTACCTGCGCGGCTGACCCGCCCCCGCCGGGGGCGCCGCGCTCCCCCGGCGCACCAGCCAGGGCAGCGCCGACGACAGCGTGGGCCGCCGGTCCCCCGCGAGCTGCGCGGCCAGCAGCCCGAACGCCCGCTCGCCGAGCGCCTCGAAGTCCTGGTGCACGGTGGTGAGCCCGGGCCGCCAGACCTCGGCGAGCGGGTGGTCGTCGAACCCCACCACGCTGACGTCCTCGGGCACCCGGCGGCCGGCCTCCTCGAGCCCGCGGATCACGCCCATCGCCACCTCGTCGTTGCCGCAGAACACCGCGGTGACGGCGGGGTCGGCGCCCAGGTCCCGGCCGATCGCGATCCCGGACCGGGCGCCGAACGAGTCGGCGAGCCGCACCGGTGGCACCGGTGCCTCCGCGGCCTCGAGCACCCGGCGCCAGCCCGTGGTGCGGCCGTCCTCGGCGCGCGACGGGGGCACCGCGACGTGGTGCACCGTCCGGTGGCCGAGGTCCAGCAGGTAGCGCACCAGCTCCGCCGCGCCCGACTCCTCGTCGAGCACGACCTGCGGGTACCGCCCGTCGGCCTCCCCGGAGACGGCGACCACGGGGACGTCGGCGGGCAGGGCGTCCAGCACCGCCACGCCCACCGCGTCGAACTTGAGCACGACGATTCCCGCGAGCGGGAGCTGCAGCGCCACCTGCACCGCCCGGTCGACCTCCCCGGGGTCCCGGCTCTCGACCACCGAGATCACCACCGGGTGCCCCGCCGAGCGGGCGGCCGTCTCCACGCCCTTGATGGTCGTCGAGTAGCCGTGCACCGCCGTCTCGGAGGTCATCACCGCGACCTGGTCCCGGCGGCCGGAGACCAGCGCGCGGGCCGTGGCGCTCGGCCGGTAGCGGAGCGCCTCGATCGCGTCGAGCACCCGCTGCCGGCGCTCCGGGCTGACCCGCGCCGCGCCGGTGAGGACCCGCGACACGGTCGGCACCGAGACCCCGGCGGCGCGGGCGACGTCGCTGATGCTCGCGGGGCGGGCCGGGACCGCGGCCGGGGAGGCGGCCGAGGGCACGGCGGCCCGGGCGCGCGCCCCCCGCGCGCCGCCGTCGTCCTCGACGAGCTCCGTCCCGGTCATGACCCCATCGTGGCCGGTCACCCGCGCGCACCTCCAGCGTCCGCGCCGGTGGGAGCCGGTTCCGGGGTCCGGTCGGGCGCCTCCGAGAGCCACGGCCGCACCGCGACCGCCACCAGCCGCGCGCCGGGTCCCGGACGCCCGGGTGCGCCGGCGACGACCAGGGGGCCGGCGTCGGGCGCGAGCACCACGACCGCACCGACCTCGTCCGGCGCGTCGTCGTGCACGGTGTGGTGCACGGGCACCACGACCTCGGCGCCGGGCTGACCGACCCGCACGTGCTGCACGACGGCGTCGGTGTTGTACTCGTGGCCGGAGAGCCGGTGGGCGTTCGCCGCGGTCAGGGTGACGAGGTACTCGCCCGCGGGCAGGGCCGCGACGTCCAGCGCCGCCGCGCCGTCCCCGGTCAGGCCGACGACCGCCGCCGGTGCCCCCGGCGCGAGCCGCGCGCCGCCGCGCAGCGCCAGGTCCGCCGCCCCGGCCGCGAGCGCCGGGGCGTCCCCGACCGGCTCGACGGACAGCGCCGCCACCGCGAGCGGCCCGGCGGCGGCCAGGACCTCGACCTGCACCACCCCGGCGGACAGCGCCACCGCGGCGCCGTCGGGGACGGGGCGGCCGTCGACGAGCACCGTCGGGGCGACCGCGCCGGGCAGCGCCCCGCCCGGCGACGTCCCGCCGGGTTCCGTCCCGCCGGGCCCCGTCCCGCCGGGCGCGGGCACGACGCGCACCGCGTGCGCCCCCGCCCGCTCCGCCACGACGAAGAACGTCAGCCGCTCCCCCGGCGGCACCGCCACGGCCCAGGCGCCCGCCGCCCGGCAGCCGGCGGACCGGCGGGCGAGCACCGCGTCGTACCGGACGGCCCCGGGCCGCACGGCCCGCACCCGCAGGTGGTCGACCGCGAGCGCCGCGTCCCCGGCGCCCCGGACCTCCACCGTGCGCACGCCCGCGGCCAGCGGCAGGACGACGTCCGCCCGCCCGGTGTACCGCGGCTCCAGCGTCGCCGGGAGGTCCAGCGCGACCGGCGCTCCCCCGTCGACGCGCAGCTCGGCGCGACCGGGCACCCCGGCGGTGCCGTAGCCGAGCCCGACCGCGTGGTCCCCGGCCGCGGGCACGACCACCTCGAACGCCACCCGGCCCGACCCGGGCGCGAGCGCCAGCACGGACACCGGCCCGCTCCCGTGGTAGTGCTGCGGGTCGTCGCCGTGCCGGACCAGCACACCGTCGGACACCCGGCCGGGGTCGACGCCGACGGTGACCTGCCAGGGACCCGGCGGGTCGCCCGCCGGGTCGCCCGCCGCCGGCGCGCCCGCGGCGTCCCGTGCGTGCCCCGCGCCCCCCGCGCGCCCCGCGGGCACCAGGTCCACCCGGCGCACCGCCGCCGCGTCGCCGCCGCCGAGGCGCAGCACCGCCACGCCGTCCGGGCCGGCCGTCAGCACGTCGTCGACCTCGACCGGGGGCTGCTCCAGCACCCCCTGGTAGCCGCTCCAGGCCGCGACCGCGACCCGCCGCCGGTAGCGCGCGCCCGGCGCGAGCCCGGTCACCGTGAGCTCGACGTCGTCCGCCGTGCCCCCGACGAGGGCGGTGGCCGCCCCTGCGTCGTCGACCGCCGCGAGCACCCGCAGCGAGTCCCGGACGTCCGGGTGCGGCACGGTCGCCGCGACGGTCTCGCCGCGCAGCGACGCGTACCAGTGCAGCAGCCACCACCCGGCGTTCGGCCGCGCGGCCCCCACCGCCTGGTCGTCGAGGTTGCCCGCCAGCGTCCAGTACGCGAGGTCCGCGTCGACCTTGGTGCTCTCGAACGCCTCGGCCCAGAGCAGCAGCGGCGCCGGCACCGACATGTCCCGCCGGTTGCCGTACTCGTCGATGTTCACCGGCCGCGGGTCCAGCCCGAGCTCGCGCTCCAGCGCCCGCAGGTGGTCCAGGTGCGCCCGGTAGGTCTCCGTCGTGCGCGGCTGCAGCTCGTGCCAGGACACGACGTCCGGCAGCGTGCCGTGGTCCCGCGCGTGGGTGAGCACGTCCCGGACCCGGCGCGGGTGGTAGTCCGCCTCGTTGGGCCCGGCGACCCGGCCGCCGGGGTGCTCGGCGCGGATCACCGCGACCGCCGCGTCCCAGTCGGCCAGGAACCGGTCGCGGCCCGCGGCGGACCAGTCCGCGTACCAGATCCAGTCGGGCTCGTTGAACGGCACCCACACCAGCCGGTCCCGCTGCGGGTGGCCGGCGGTGGCGCGCACGGCGTCCCGCAGCACGTCGAGGTAGGCGGCGGTGCCGACCTCCTCGTACGGCCACCGGCGCAGGGCGTCCTGGACGTAGACGTACACGTCCTCGCCTCCCGCGGCGACGAACCCGTCGAGCAGCTCCAGGGCGTCGCCACCCGGGTGCTGCAGGCCGCCGGGCGACTTCTGCGCGACGGTCCGCGGGCGGACGCCTGCCAGCAGCGCGGGCGCCGGGACGCCGGGGTCGACGAGCCCGTAGAGCATGCCGGTGGCCCCGCCGTGCACCGCGCCGGTGCGCTCCGCGAGGTCCACCCGCGCGCGCTGCACGGGCGCACCCCGGGTCAGCCGCAGCGTCCGCGCGGCCGGCTCGTCGCCGTCGGCCTCGACGACCAGCACGCCGCGGTCGGCGTCCCAGGTCGCGCCCCACGCCGCGAGCCGGGTCGGGAACGTCGTCGTGACGACCAGGTCGTGCCCGGTGTGCTCCGGCAGCGGAACCTCGACCGTCGAGGGGGCACCGGGGCGCCGCCAGAGGGTGAGGTGGGTGGCGTCGGGAGCGTCGACCGCCGCCGCGACCCAGGGCGCGGACCACTGCTCGACGCCGAGCGGCCACCGCGCGTGGCCGGTCGCGACGTCGCCCCGCAGCCGCTTGTGCGCGGCCACCGCCTCGGCGACGAGCGAGCGCTGCGCCGGCGACATCGCGTCGAGGCGGCCCGACAGGTACATCCGGCCGAGCATCCCCGTGCACAGCGTGAACGCGATGCCCTCGTCGGACATCTCCGGCTGCGGGTATGCCCAGCTGCCGGCCTGCTCGGGCAGCATCGCCAGCGGCGCCGACGCCGCGATCGGCGGGTACGCCAGCGGGTCCTGCTGGTCCGAGGTCGACTGCAGCGGCAGCAGCCGGAGCAGCTCGGGGTCGGCCCGCATCGCGCCCGAGGAGCAGTTCTCCAGGATCAGCGACGGGTGCCGCTCGAGGACCCCCTCGAGCCAGGCGCGGTGCGCCGCGGCGTGCCCGACCAGGCCGTCCGCCGGGCTGTCCGACCCCACGTCCGTCCCGGCGACCGGGTTCACGTTGTAGTCCAGCTTGAAGAACCCGACGCCCATCGCGACCAGCCGGTCCACGGCCTCGTCCAGGTGCGCGCGGGCCGCGGGGTGCCGCAGGTCCAGGTGGTACCGGCCGTGCTCGACCAGCCGCTCGCCGTTGCGCTGCAGGAACGCGTCCGCGGGCAGCAGGTCGGCGACGGGGCTGGTCACGCCGACCACCTCGGGCTCCAGCCACAGGCCCGGCACGAGGCCGCGGTCGGCGATGTGGTCGAGCAGGGCCTGGAGCCCACCCCCGGGGAACCGGGTGGTCGACGGCTGCCAGGCGCCGACGCTCCACCACCAGCCGTCCGTGTCGTCGTACCACCCGCAGTCGATGCAGAACACCTCGGCGCCCGCGTCGGCCGCGGCGTCCACCAGCGGCCGCACCTTCTCGGTCGTCGGGTCGCCCATCAGGGTGTTCATGTAGTCGTTGAACACGACCCGCAGCCCCGTGCTGTCCGCGTGCGGGCGGCGGACCGCCCGCCGCACGCCGGTCAGCCCGGCCGCGGCGGCGTCCAGGTCGGCGCCCACGGCGACGGCGACCGCCGGGGAGACGTGCTCCTCGCCGGGCTCCAGCACGCGGCTCCAGCCGTGGTCGAGGTCGGTCGGGCCGGACAGCGCCAGGTACGCGCCGGCCACGTGCTCGCCGACCTCCCAGCGCCAGCCGGCGGTCGACTCGACCTGCCAGGCCCAGGCCCCCGGGCCGCCGGGGGCAGCGCCGCCGCGCGCCGCGAGCACCCCGACCGGCTGCGCGTCGCCCGTGGACCACAGGCCGCGCGAGGCCCGGGACAGCGTGCCCCGCGCGCCGCCGTGGGCGGCGACCCGGACGTCGGGGACCCCGGCCGCGCGCAGCGGCAGGGTGCGCCACCGGCTCTCGCCGACCCACTGGTTCTCGGCCAGGCTGATCTCCAGCGCGTCGGGGTCGCCGGTGCCGCCGGCCCCCACCGCGAGCGCGAGGGGGGCGACGGCGAGCAGCCGCCGCGGGCCGGCGGCTGCGGCGGCCACGGCGGTGGTCGCCCGGGCGCGCACCGCGGCGACGCCGTCCCAGAGCTCCAGCCGCAGCAGGACCCGCAGCGACCCGCCCTCCTCCGCCTGGTCGACGAGCAGCACCTGGCGGTCGCCGTCCCGGTCCAGCCGGTGCCCGGCGTACCGCAGCCGGGCGCTCACCGTGCCGCCGGACAGCCGGTCCGCGGCGGGCGTCCGGCCCGCGTCGACGGTGACCACCTCGACAGCGGGCTGCGACCCGGGCAGGTCGTACGCCTGCCCGGGGGCGCCGAGGCGCAGCACCCGGACCGGCGCGCCGGGCGCGTGCGCGAGGACGACCTCGACCAGGTCGTTGGCCAGGGTGACGGTCCCGGCGGCCACGGCGGCGGGGCTCAGGTCGGCGCTCACTTGACCGCCCCCGAGGTGACGCCGGAGATGATCCGCCGCTGGGCGACGGCGAACACGATGATCATGGGCAGGCTCATGAGGACCACGTAGGCGAAGATCAGGTTCCAGTTGTTGACGTACTGGGCCGCGCTGGCCACCTTGTACAGGTTCAGGGGCAGCGTGGTGGTGTCCCCGCCGCCGAGCACGAAGAACGTGTAGAAGACCTCGTTCCAGATGGACAGCGTGGTCAGGATGGCGGCGGTCGCGATCACCGGGCGCAGCATCGGCAGCACGATCCGGGTGAACAGCTGGAACGGCGTCGTGCCGTCCAGGCGGGCGGCCTCCTCCAGCTCGATCGGCAGGTTCCGCGCGAACCCGGTGACGAAGAAGATCACCGTGCCCATGAACATGCCGGTGTAGACGCCCACCATGCCGGGCGCCGTGCCCTGCAGGCCGAGGCTCCGGACGGTGAGCACGGTGGTGATCACGGCGGGTGGCAGCACGATGCTCGAGATGCCGACCGTGTAGAGGACGGCGTTCCACCGGCCGGTGCGCCGGGCGAGCACCCAGGAGGCGGCCGAGCCGAGCACCAGCAGCAGGACGACGGCCGGCACGGTCACCAGCAGGCTGCCGCCGAGCGCGAGCAGCACCTCGCCCTGGTCGACCACCTGCCGCAGGTTGTCGCCGAGGGCGAACTCGGTCGGCAGGCTCAGGTCGGGGCGTGCGGCCTCGGCGGTGGTCTTGGACGCGGTGACGAGGACGAGCCAGAGCGGCACGCCGACGACGACCGCGGCGAGCAGCACCACGACGACGTCGTGCAGGGCGCGGCCGGCGGTGCGGCGGCCGGCGCCGGGGCCGCCGGGACGGCGTGCGCGGGTGGCGCGCCGGGCGGCGCGGGCCGCGGGCGCGGCCAGGGTGGCGGGCGTGGCGGTCACAGGACGTTCTCCCGGCGGCGCAGGTACAGGATCACGGGCAGCGCGACGATCACCACGGTCAGGAACAGCACCAGGCTCATCGTCGTGGCCTGGGCGTACAGGCCCTGGCCGAACGTGCGGAAGATGAAGATGTTGAGCAGCTCGGTGCTGCGGGCGGGGCCGCCGTTGGTCAGCGCGGTCGCGGTGTCGAAGCCGTTCATGGAGCCGAGCAGCGCGGTCGCCACGTTGAACGTCACCGCGGGGGCGAGCAGCGGGAACCGGACGCTCCACAGCGTCCGCCACCACGACGCCCCGTCGATCCGCGCGGCCTCCAGCACGTCGGTCGGCATCGTCTTCAGGCCGGCCATGAAGATCAGCATCGACAGCCCCATCCACTTCCAGGCCTGCACCACCGACACCACGACGATCGTCCAGGTCGTGCTGCCGAGCCACGCGATCGACACGTCGGTGCCGGTCAGCGCGCCGAGGACGCCGTTCAGCGCGCCGTCCGGACGCAGCAGCGCCTGGAACACGTAGCCGACGGCCAGCGGCGACAGCAGCACCGGCAGGAAGAACACGATCCGCGCGCCCCGGTTGACCCGGGTGTCGCCCTCCAGCAGCAGGGCGAGCACGAAGCCGAACCCGTTCTGCAGCAGCGCGACCAGCACCGCCCAGACGAGCGTCACCCGCAGCGACGACAGCAGCGACCCGTCGGCGAACAGGCGCTGGAAGTTCTGGGCGCCGACGAAGCCGAAGCCCTGCTTGAAGGCCGACCAGTCGGTGAACGCGTAGACGAAGTTCAGCAGCGTCGGCACCAGGAAGAACACCAGCAGCGCGGCGAACGCCGGCCACAGCATCCAGGACGGGTACGAGACGGCGCGGCGCCGGCGCGGGGCCGGGGCCGCGGCCCGCCCGGACGCGGCGTGCGCGGTCCGGGCGGGCGCGGGTGCGGTGGTCGCCATCGGCTCAGAAGCCCTCGGCGCCCTGGGCCTGGGCGAGCTGCGCGAACTGCTGCTGCGTCGCCTCGGCGACCTGCTCCGGCGTCATCTCGCCGTACAGCAGCGACGCCAGGTTGATGTACAGGTCGGGGTTGGCGATGGCGAGCGACTGCATCGAGCCCACCGAGTCGCCGAGCGAGGCCGCGATGTCCTGAGCCAGCTGCGGGACCGTGTCCGGGTTCGGGACGTCCGTCTCGATCGACACCAGGCCGCCGTCCTCGATGTAGGTCGGGTAGTAGTCGGTCATCAGGAACGTGAGGAACTGCTTGGCGGCGGCCTCGCGCTCCGCGTCGCCGGTCTTGAACGCGACGATGCCGTTCTTGTTGTCCGGGATCGTCGTGGCCACCGTGCCGTCCGTCGAGATCGGGAACCAGCCGAGCGTGTCGTCGATCTGCTGCGCGTCGTACTGGGTGAGCAGCTGCTCCAGCAGCGCGTTCACCTGGAGCGCCATCGCCCCCTCGCCGGCGAACAGGTGCGCCGACTGGTCCTCGAACGTCGCCGTCCGCAGGTCGTCGTTGTACAGGCCCTCGTCGACCATGCCCTGGTACGTCGTGATGGCGTCGATGATCGGGCTGTCCGTGAACGCCGTCTCCCCCGCGTTCACCTCGTCCCACAGCCCGTCCTGGGCCGCCTCGGCGAGCTGCATCTGCACCGCCCACTGGGTCGGCCACTGCGCACCGCCCGCCTCGACGAACGCGGTGCCCCCGCCGGCCTGGACGGTGCGGGCGACGTCGAGCATCTCGTCCCAGCTCTGCGGCAGCTCCGTGATGCCGTACTGCGCGAAGACCGCCTTGTTGTAGTAGACGCCCATCACCGACGGCGAGGACACGATCGCCGCGTACCGCGTGCCGTCCACGAAGCCGGCGATGTCGCGCACCGCGGGGTCCATCGCGTCGAGCCACGGGGCGTCGTCGAGCGGCAGCAGGTTCGCCGGCGCCTGCAGCGCCGTCAGCATGCTGGTGGTCGGCTGCCACGACGCGAGGTCCGGGATGTCGCCCGTGGCCACGCGGGTCTGCAGGTTCTGCTCGTAGGGGTCCGGGTACGTGACGCGCTCGATCGTCGCGCCCGTCTCCTCCTGGAACGCCTCGATGGCGCCGTCCAGGGGCCCGCCGGCGGTGCCGCCGCCGAAGGTGATCGTCACGCCGGACAGGTCCGCCGTGGCGTCGTTCCAGGTCGTGGCGGCGTCGTCGCCGCCCTCGCTGCCGCTGCTGCTGGTGAGGTCGCCGCCGGCGCAGCTGGTCAGCAGCAGGGCGGCGCCCGCCGCGGCCGCTACGGCCAGCGTCCGGGCAGATCGGGTCGCGCGCATGGTTCTCCGTCCGTCGTCATCGTTGTCGAGGCACTCGCCGGCTGCGTCCGTCGCTGGAGGCACCGGCCGGGCCGCGGGACGCTGGGGGGTCGCCCTTGCGCGTCTGTGAAATCGCTATCACGCGGCGTGATAACGCTATCAGGCCGAACGGGGGCCGACAAGACCGCCCACCGGACGTCGACGCGACACCCTCCTCGCACCCCCTCACCACGCCTCCTCCGCCCTCTCCGCCCCGTCGTGAGGGCAACTCTCGGCTGGCGGGGAGCGCCCTCCTGCAGCCGAGAGTTGCCCTCTCGGCGGAGGACGCGCGGCGCGGGTGCGGGTGCGGGTGCGGGTGCGGGTGCGGGTGCGGCGGGCCAGGCTGGCGGCATGGGTGCGGGTGCGGGCGGCGTGCGCGTCGTGGTGGTCGGGCAGGTCGGGCGGGACCTGGTGCTGACGGTCGACGGGGTCCCGGACGCCGGCGGCTCGGCCGACGTCAGGGGGCGCTCCGAGCTGCTCGGCGGCAAGGGCGCGAACCAGGCGCGCGCGTGCCGGCAGCTCGGGGCCGCGGCGGCCCTGGTCGGCGTGGTCGGCGACGACCCCGCGGGTCGCCTGGTGCTGGACGAGGCGCGGGCGGCAACGCTCGACGTCGGCGGGGTCGTGGTGCGCGCGGCGGCGCGGACCGCCCTGCTGGTCGACGTCGTGGGTCCGCCGGGCGAGCGCCGGCTGCTCGAGCACGTCGAGCCGTCCGTCCTCCTCACGCCCGCGGACGTCGAGGCGTCCGCCGAGCGGTTGCGCGCGGCCGACGCGGTCCTGCTCCAGCTGCAGCAGCCGGCCGACGCGGTCCGCGCCGCGCTCCGCCTCCTCGCCCCGCGGCCCAGCGGCCCGGGTGAGGACGAGGGACCGCGCGGGGCGCCGGGCGGCAGGCCCCCGGACTCGGCCGGCCCCCTGCTCGTCGCCGACGGGGCGGGCGACGACGCCGCGCTCGTCGCGGAGCTGCTCGCCGCGGGGGCCGTGCTGCGGGCCGACGCCGAGGAGGCCGCGACGCTCGCCGGGCGGCCGGTGCGCGGGGTCGACGACGCGCTCGCCGCCGCCGCGGACCTCGTCGGCCGCGGTGCGCGCGCGGTGCGGCTCGCCGCAGGGCCGGAGGGGGACGTCGTCGCCTGGCCGGGCGGGCACGTCGTGACCCCGCTCCTCGGCGACGACCCGGCCGACCCGACCGGCGCGGGCGACGCGTCGACAGCCGCGCTCGCCGTGGCGCTCGCCACCGGACGCAGCCCGGCCGAGGCGGCGTGGTGGGCGGCGGTCGCGGCGCGCCGCACGGTGGGCCACCCGGGCGGACGGCCGGACCTGGACCCGGGGACGCTCGCCGCCGAGGCCGCCGAGGCCGCGGGGCGCGCCTGACCCGGCCCGGCGCGCAACCTCGGCGCGGCCCGTGGACGCCCGTCGACCGCCGCGCGCCCTCGGGCTAGCGTGCGGCGGGTGGCACGCACCTACTCGCACGTCGTGATCGGGGCCGGGGCCGTCGGCTCGGCCGCCGCCTACTGGCTCGCCCGGGCGGGCGCCGAGCGGGTGCTCGTCGTCGAGCAGTTCGACCTGGTCAACTCGCTCGGCTCGTCCGGCGACCACTCGCGGATCATCCGGCGGTCCTACCACCGGCCCGAGTACGTCCGCCTGACCGACGCCATGTTCGCCGCGTGGGACCGGGTGGAGCAGGAGTCCGGCCTGCGGGTGTTCACCCGCACCGGCGGGCTCGACCTCGCCCCGCCGAGCCCGGACGGCGCGGACCGGCTCGCCGTCTTCCGCGACGCGATGACCGCCGGCGGCGCGCGGTTCGAGGACCTGTCGACCGCCGACCTGCGCGCCCGGTACCCGCAGTGGCAGGTCCCGGACGGCACCACGGCGCTGCACCAGGCGGATGCGGGGCTGATCGACATCCGGCGGTCCGTGTCGGCGCACACCTCGCTCGCGCTGGCCGCGGGCGTCGAGTTCTGGCCGCACACCCGGGTCACCGGCGTCGACCTCCGCGAGGGCGGGGTCACCGTCCGCACGTCCGCGGGCGACGTGGAGGCGGGTGGGCTGGTCGTCGCCGCGGCGTCCTGGCTCGGCGACCTGATGCCGGACCTCGGGCTCGACTTCCGGCTGACGCTGTCCGAGGAGCAGGTCGACTACGTCGCGTCGTCCCGGCTCACCGACTTCACGCCCGAGCGGTTCCCGATCTGGGTCTGGCACGGCGACGAGGTGATGTACGGCTTCCCGGTGTACGGCGAGGCGGGTGTCAAGATCGCCCGGGACATGCGCGGGCACTTCGTCACCAGCGAGGGCCGCACGCACCGCCCCGACCCGGCGACCACCGAGCGCTCCCGGGAGTTCCTCGCGCGGCACCTGCCGGCGGCGGCCGGGCCCGCGCTGCGCAGCGCGGTGTGCGTCTACGACATGCCGCCCGACCGCGAGTTCGTGCTCGACACCGTGCCCGGCCACCCGCACGTCGCCGTGTTCAACGGCGCGGGGCACGGCGGCAAGTTCGCGAGCCTGGTCGGCTCCGTGCTCGCCGACCTCGTCACCGCGGGTTCGACGGCGCACGACATCGCGGCGTTCGCGCTGACGCGGCCCGCGATCACCGACCCGGGGTACGCCGCGGACTTCGGCCTGCACGCCTGACGCGGCGGGCCGCGGCGGGCCGCGCGGGAACACCGCCGGCCGGCGCGGGGCGCGGGCGAGCCGCTCAGGCCGGACCGGCCCCCGGACCCGCCGTGCCGCCGAGCCCGAGCACGGCCAGGCCGCTGCCGTCGGCCCGGTCGAAGACGGGCCGGTCCCGCCCGCAGCGGGCGCAGACCTCGTACAGCGCGTCGACGCCACCCTTCTCCGGGTTCCGCCGCACGCGCCAGGCGTGCCGTCCGACCGTGCACCGCAGCGACATCGTCGTCGCCCCCTCCCCTGGACCGGTGCGCCCACGGTCCCGCGCGGGCGACGGGGCCGTCAACCACCCGCGGGGCGCCGGCCGCGCGCCGGTCAGCCGCGGCGCACCGCGTAGCGCAGCCAGAGGGTCCCGTTGCCGAACCCGCGCTGCTCCAGGAGCTCCAGGTCGAGCGGGACGTCCTCGGGCCAGAACCGCAGGCCGCCCCCGACCGACACCGGCGCGAGGTACGGCTGCACCTCGTCGACGATCCCCGCGCGCAGCGCGTGCGCCGCGAGCGTCGGCCCGTCGACGGTCACGTCGTGGTCGAGCCCCGACACCCACGCGCGCACCGCTCCCGGGTCGAACGACCGCTCGACGGCCGTCCGCGCCGTCGTGGGCTCCCGGAGCGTCGTGGAGTAGACCACCTTGTCGGCCGCCTGCCAGACCTCGGCGTAGGTCCGGACGAACGCGGGCGGGTCGGGCGCCTCGAGCGCGGTCTCCCAGAACGACATCGTCTCGTACATCCGGCGGCCGTAGAGGTACGTGCCGACCGACCGCGTCTGCTCGGAGATGAAGTCGTGCAGCGCCGGGTCCAGCGCCCCGCCCCAGTCGCTGCTGCCCGACGCGTCCGCCGCGTACCCGTCGAGCGAGGTGAACATCGAGTAGATCAGCCGCCCCATCGCCCCACCGTAGGGGTACCCCCTCGCGGGGGCGAGGGGGTACTGCGGCGGGTGAACTCCGGGCGCACGGCTCGGCTGGCGGTCCGGCGCGCCGATGTCTTCGGTGATGCCCTCCACGATCGCACCGCCGCGGCGCCGCGTGCTGCCGCCCGGTCCGCTGCTGCTGGGCCCCGCGGTGCTGGTCGCCGTGCTGGCCGTCGTCGAGGGCGCGACGGGGGTGGCCGGGCTCAGCGCGGCGGGCGGCGTGCTGGCGGCGGTGTCGGCGGGCGTGGTGCTGCGGCAGCAGGGCCCGATCCGCTCGCTCGAGGAGCGGGGGCTGTGGCGGTGGTGCGGCCGGTCGGTCATCGCGGTCGCCGCGGGTCTCGCCGTGGAGTCGGCGGTGGACCTGGCCGGGCGCGGCGCCGCGGCGGACGACCTCCGCGGGCTCGGGCTCACCGTCGGCGGCGTCGTCGCGGTGCTGTGCGCGCACCAGGGCATGCTGAGCTGGAACCGGTTCCGGACGTCGGCCGTGCACCCGGTCGACTGGGTCAACTTCGCCGGGTCGACGCTCGGGACGGTCGCGCTGCTGGTCTGGGCGGTGGCCGTCGGCGTGCTGCCGGCCGACGGGCCGGGCTGGGCCGCCGAGGGGCACCTGCTCCGGGCCGCGGTGCTGATCGTGCTGGCGGTGATGACCCTGGTCGTGACCGTGCTGGGCGGGCTGCGGGACGACCCGCGCGCCTGGCTGCTCATGACGGGGCTCGGGTCGATGGCCGCGGTCGAGCTGGTGCTGCTCGCGTGGCTCCCGGCATCCGGCGCGCCGGCGGTGCCCGCCGTCGTCTGCTGGGCCGCCCTGACCCTGGTCACCGCGCGCGCGGGCGCGATCAAGCCGCCGCCGCTGCGGGGCCACTTCGCGTCGACGCTGGTGGTGACGACCTGCGCGATGATCGCGATCGCCGCGAGCACCGTGGTCCTGGTGCTGGACAGCCTCCGCCCGGCGGGCACCCCGTGGGTCGCGCTGCTCGCCGCGGCGGGGGTCGCCGGCGGGTGCGCCCAGCTGCTCCGCACCGCGAGCGAGCTCGCGGCGCTGGCCGCCACCCGCAAGGAGGCGCGCACCGACCCGCTCACCGGCGTGGCCAACCGCCGCGCCATGCTGGAGGTGGCCGACCGGTTCGCCGCGGCCCGGACCGGCGCGGCGCTGCTGGTCATCGACCTCGACCGGTTCAAGGACGTCAACGACCGGTACGGCCACCCCGCGGGCGACGCCGTGATCCGGACCGTCAGCCGGCGGCTCCAGGGCCGCCTGGACGGCAGGGCGCTGCTCGCGCGGTTCGGGGGCGACGAGTTCGGCGTGGTGCTCGACCACCACGACGTCGGGCGGGCGACGGCGGTGGCGCACGCGCTGCGCGACGCCGTCCGCGAGCCGATCGAGGTCACCGGCCGGGTGGTCCGGCTGGACGCGAGCATCGGGGTCGCGAGCACCGCGTTCGGCGACCACCGGGACGGGGAGCTGGTGCGCTGGGCCGACACCGCGATGTACGCGGCCAAGCGGGCCGGGGGCGGCGTGCGGGTCTACGACGAGGCGGCCGACGCGCGCGACCGCGACGAGATGGCCCTGGCCGACGAGCTGCGTGCCCTGCTGTCCGCGGGTGAGGGCGACGACCGGCACGGCGCCCTGGAGCTGCACTACCAGCCGCAGCTCGACTGCGCGGACGGCCGGGTGGTCGGCATGGAGGCGCTGGTCCGCTGGGCGCACCCGGAGCGCGGCCTGCTGCCCCCGGCGGCGTTCGTCGACCTGGCCGAGCAGACCGGGTCGATGTTCGCCCTCACCGAGCGGGTGCTCGCGCTGGCGACCCGGACGGCCGCCCGGTGGCAGGACGAGGGCCGCGACCTCCCGGTGGCGGTGAACCTGTCGACGTCCTGCCTGGCCCACCCCCGGCTGCTCGGGACGCTCGACGGCGCGCTCGCCGCCGCGGGGCTGCGGGCGTCGGGCCTGGTGGTCGAGATCACCGAGACGACGCTCATGCACGACCCGCCGCACGCCGTGGCGGTGACCCGGGCGATCGCGGACCGCGGCATCGGGCTGGCGATCGACGACTACGGCTCGGGCTACTCGTCGCTGACGTACCTCAACGAGCTGCCCGCGGGCGAGCTCAAGCTCGACCGGTCGTTCACCGCCCGGCTGACCACCGACGCGCGCACCCGGGCCATCGTGTCCGGGACGCTCGAGCTCGCGCACCACCTCGGGCTGCGGCTCATCGCCGAGGGCGTCGAGGACGCCGCGACCGACGAGGCGCTGCGCCGCATGGGCTGCGACCGCACCCAGGGGTACCTGCACGGCCGGCCGATGCCGCCGGCCGACGCGGACGCCTGGCTGCGCGCCCGGGACGATGCGGGGCGCGCGGCGGCGGTCGGGGCGTAGCGGCCGCGGACCCACCGGTCCCCGCGGGCCCCCGACGGATCGGGTGGGCTCGCGAGGACCCGGCGGGGATCGGACCCGGTCAGCGCGCCTCGGCCGCGCCCGCCCCCGGCGTCGCCGCCGCGCCCGTGGGGGCGCTGGCGCGACCGGTGCTG
>NZ_JAKRMS010000092.1 GCF_022346185.1 Cellulomonas sp. ACRRI
CCCGGGCCCCGCCGCCCCCGCGCCCGTCCGGCTCGCCCCCGGGGACCGCACCCTCATCGGCCTGCTCCTGGTCGCCGGCTTCACCGTCATCCTCAACGAGACCGCGATGGGCGTCGCCCTGCCGGTGCTCATGGAGGAGATGGGCGTCACCGCCGCGACCGGGCAGTGGCTGACCACCGGCTTCATGCTCACCATGGCGGTCGTCATCCCGGCGACCGGCTGGATCATGAACCGGTTCCGGCTGCGGCCGATCTTCATCACCGCGATGTCCCTGTTCGTCGCGGGCACCGCCCTGGCCGCCGCGGCGCCGGGCTTCGGCGCGCTGCTCGCAGGCCGCGTCGTCCAGGCGAGCGGCACCGCGGTGATGCTCCCGCTGCTCATGACGACCGCGCTCACCCTGGTCCCGCCCAGCATCCGCGGCCGCACCATGGGCACGATCTCGATCGTCATCTCCGTGGCCCCGGCCATCGGCCCGACCATCTCCGGCCTGGTGCTGTCGCAGCTGTCGTGGCGGTGGATCTTCCTGGTCATGCTGCCGATCGCCGGCCTCGCCCTCGCGCTCGGCGCGTGGAAGGTCCGGGACGTCACCGAGCCGTCCGACCACCGGCTCGACGTGCTGTCCCTGGTCATGTCGGCCGTCGGCTTCGGCGCGCTGATCTTCGGCCTGTCCAGCATCGGCGAGTCCGCCGGCGGGCACACCGTCGTCGCGCCCTGGGTCCCGATCGCGGTCGGCGTGCTGGCCCTCGCGGCGTTCGCGCTGCGCCAGATCCGGCTGCAGGGCACCCACGACGGCCCGCTCATGGACCTGCGGGTGTTCACCCGGCGCTCGTACACCGTGTCCGCGCTGGTGCTGATCGTCGGCTTCATGGCGATGTTCGGCGCCCTGATCGTGCTGCCGATCTTCCTGCAGGACGTCCTGGCGCTCGGCACGCTCGAGACCGGACTGCTGCTGCTCCCCGGCGGCCTGGTGATGGGCGCGCTGTCGCCGCTCGTCGGCCGGCTGTTCGACCGGTTCGGCCCGCGGCCGCTGGTCACCCCGGGCGTGCTCGCGCTGACCGTCGCGCTGTGGCTGCTGTCCACCCTGCACCCCGGGACCCCGGCCGGGGCCGTCGTCGCGGTGCACACGCTGCTCAGCGTCGGCCTGGCGTTCATGATCACGCCGCTGTTCACCTCGGCGCTCGGCTCGCTGCCGCGCGACCTGTACGGCCACGGCAGCGCCATCGTGAACACCCTGCAGCAGCTCGCCGGCGCCGCCGGGACCGCGCTGTTCATCACCGTTCTGTCGACCACGACGGCCGCGCGGCTCGCCGCCGGCGCGGACCCGCTGACCGCCACCGCGGCGGGCGTGCGCGGGGCGTTCCTGTGGGGCGCGGTCGTGGCGCTGGTCGCGCTCGGCGCCTCGCTGCTGGTCCGGCGGCCGCCGGCCGACGCGGACGCCCCGGTGGCGATGCACTGACGGCGGCGCCGCCCGCGCCCGACGGCCCGGGTCCCCTCGTGGGGACCCGGGCCGTCGCCGTCTCCGCCGGGGCCGTCGCCGTCCCGTGCCGTCGGCGCTGCACCCGCGCTGCACCCGCGCTGCACCCGCCCTGGACGCGGCCCGTGCGCGCGCTCCGCCGCGGCTGTGCCCGGCCTCCTCAGCCCCGCGGCGGACCGGACCGCCCCCCACGTCCGCCCCCGGGTGGACGTGGGTGTCCCGGCCCCGTCGCTAGCGTCTGCGCCAGTGGACGCACGCCGCCTGACGAACGCGTGCTGATCTCCCGAAACGCCCACGCGGGACGGGTCGTCCACGCCATGCTGGGCACGCGCGTCGGTGGGGCAGCCGACGCGGTCACCGACCGAAGGGCCGCACGATGACCTCCTCCCGACCTCTCCGTCCCGCGGCCGTGGCCGCGCTCGCGGTCCTGGCGCTCGCCGGGTGCTCCGGGGGCGGGGGTGACGGCGGGTCGTCGACATCGACGGAGTGGACGCCGGGTCCGCTCGACGAGTACCAGGCCCGCATCTTCGGCTACCCGCTCGACGACGAGCGCACCGACGAGGAGCTGCAGGCCGAGTCCGACCGGCAGAACCGCCGCGTCGAGGAGCTGGTCGCCGCCTGCATGGCGGACGAGGGCTTCGACTACACGCCCGCCGAGAACAACGGCGGCGTGGTCATCGGCTCCGACGACCTCGACGTCGAGTGGGGCACCCGCGAGTTCGCCGAGCAGTACGGCTACGCCATCAGCACCGACCCGTGGGGCGACATGGACACCGGCGAGACGACGGAGTGGGTCGACCCCAACGCCGAGTACGTCGAGGCCATGTCCGAGAGCGAGGCCGCCGCCTGGTCCGAGGCGCTGTACGGGCCGCCGGTCGAGGGCGACGGCGACGAGGCGCAGGAGTACGACTGGACCACCGCGGGCTGCTACGGCGCGGCCCAGCACGAGGTCTACGAGGGCGGCGGCGCCACCGATGAGTTCGCGGGCCTGCAGGACGAGCTGAACCGGTTCTACGAGACGGTCCAGGCGGACCCGCGGGTCGCCGAGCTCGACAACGCCTGGGCGTCGTGCATGGCCGACGAGGGCTTCGACTCCCTGACCGACGTGTCCACCGCGACGGACGCCCTCTACACCGAGTGGAACGGCCTCCAGGGCTGGGAGGACCCGGAGTACCAGGCGCAGATGGAGTCCTGGGACTGGGAGGCGCAGCCGGACGGCCCGCCGGCGCCGGAGGTCGACGAGGCCGCGGTGACGGCCTTCACCGAGAAGGAGATCAAGCAGGCCGTCGCGGACGTCGCGTGCCAGGAGCAGGTGGACTACACCGCCGAGCGGATGCGGATCGACCACGAGCTGCAGCAGGAGTTCGTGGACCAGCACGGCGACGAGCTCGAGGCCTGGGCCACCGCCGCGACCGCCGCGCGGGAGGGCTGACGTGACCGCTGGGCACGACCTCGTCCCGTCCGACCCCGACGGCCCCCCCGGTCCGGGCCCGGAGGCGGCCCCGCGGTCCTGGCGCTCCGGCAACCGCACCCTGGTCGTCCTCGCGGGCGTCGCGGTGGTCAGCCTGGTGGCGGGCCTCGGCCTGTCCCGGCTCGTGCTCAACCCCGCGGAGGCCGCCGCACGGACCGCGCCGCCCGACGCCGGGCCGATCACGGTCCCGGTGGAGAGCCGCGAGCTGAGCAACGACGTCACCGTCCGCGGCGACGTCGTGTTCGACGACGCCGTCGACCTGCGGGTGGAGACCGCCGACCTCGGGGAGCGCGCGGTCGTGACCGGCCAGGTGCCGGAGGTCGGTGCGACGCTCGACGCCGGCTCCGTGGCCCTCGAGGTCGCCGGCCGCCCCGTCCTCGTGCTGCCCGGGGGCCTGCCCACCTACCGCACGCTCAGCCTGGGCGTCTCCGGCCCCGACGTGCTGCAGCTCAAGGCCGCGCTCGGCGCGCTGGGCATCGGCGCGGGCGACGCGACCTCCGACGCGTACGACCGGGCCACCGCCCAGGGCGTGGCCGAGCTGTACCGGCGCGCCGGGTACCCCGCGCCGTCCCCGTCCGAGGAGGCCGCCCAGGCCGTGACGGACGCCGAGCGGGCCGTGCGGTCCGCGCAGGCCGAGGTCAGCGCGGCCGAGGGCGCGCTGGCGTCCGCGGGCACGAGGACGCGCGGGTCGGAGGTGGCGTCGGCCGACGCGGCGGTCCGGTCCGCCGAGCGCGCGGTCGGCGTGGCGCAGGTCGAGCTGGACAGCTGCCCGGCCGACGCCTGCACGCCGGGCGAGTCGGCGCGCCGCCAGGCGGCGGTCGAGGACGCGCGCGACGCGGTGGAGGTCGCCCGCGCGGCCCGCGCCGCGCTCGACGCCGCGCCCGACACCTCCGCGGAGCGCGCGTCGCTGACCGCCGCGCGCGACGCCCTCGCCGACGCCCGCGAGGCGCTCGCGGACGCGCAGGACGCCACCGTCGTGGCCCTGCCCGCGAGCGAGGTCGTGTTCCTCGAGACCCTGCCCCGCCGGGTGGACGCCGTGTCCGTGCGGCGCGGCGGCACGGTCGAGGGCTCGGTCATGAGCGTGTCCGGCGCGACCCTGCAGGTCGTCGCCACCGCCGCTCGCGCCGACGCCGCCCTGCTCACCGTCGGCGCGACGGGCACCGCGGTGCTCGACGGCCAGGAGTTCCCCGTCACCATCAGCGCCATCGAGGCGGCCGGCGCGTCCGGGGGCTCCGGCGGCGGCTCCGGGGGCGGCTCGGGCGACGGCGGGTCCGGCGAGGGCTCGGGCGACGGCGGCTCGGGCGGCGAGGCCGGCGCGGGTCGGTCCACGATCACCCTGCTGCCCGGCGAGCTCACCCCCGAGCAGGTCGCCGCGCTCCAGGGCAGCAACGTGCGGGTCAGCATCCCGGTGTCGTCCACCGGCGGGGCGGTCCTCGCGGTGCCGCTGGCCGCGCTCACGGCCGGCCCGGGCGGGGAGTCGCGCGTCGAGGTCATGGGCGACGACGACAGCACCGCGCTCGTCGAGGTCGAGACCGGCCTCGCCGCCGGCGGGTACGTCGAGGTCACGGCCGCGGGCGGCGCGACGCTCACCGAGGGCGACCTCGTGGTCATCGGGCAGTCCGGCGGCGCGACCGACGCCGCGACGGGGGAGCCGGACGCGGACGAGGACGCCGACGCGTGACGGCCCTGGACCTGCTCGCGGGCCGGGACGCGGACATCCGCGGGGAGGGCGACGGCGCCGGCGGCGTCCCGCCCGTCGTCGAGCTGCGCGGCGTCGCCCGGGAGTTCCCCGGCGACCCGCCCGTGGTCGCCCTGCGCCCGAGCGACCTGCGCGTCGAGCGCGGCGACTACCTGTCCGTCGTCGGGCCGTCGGGCTCCGGCAAGTCGACCCTGCTGCACCTGCTCGGCCTGCTCGACCGGCCGACGTCGGGGGAGTACCTGCTGGACGGCGAGCCGACGTCCGAGGCCCCCGAGGCCCGGCGCACCGCGCTGCGCGGCGGCCGGATCGGCTTCGTGTTCCAGCAGTTCCACCTGCTGCCGCACCGCACCGTGCTGGACAACGTCCTGCTCGCCACGCTGTACAGCGGCGTCCCGCGGGCCGAGCGGCGCGCCCGGGCCCTCGCGGCGCTCGACCGGGTGCACCTCGGCCACCGGCTGACGTTCCTGCCCACCACGCTGTCCGGCGGCGAGCGGCAGCGCGTCGCCGTCGCCCGCGCCGTCGTCGCGTCGCCCGGCGTCCTGCTCGCCGACGAGCCCACCGGCAACCTGGACACGCACAACTCCGCGGAGGTGCTCGACCTGTTCGACGAGCTGCACGGCGACGGGCTCACGCTCGTGGTCATCACGCACGACGACGTCGTCTCCGCCCGCGCCCGGCGCCGGGTCCGGATCGCCGACGGCCGGCTGACGGAGCTCGCGTGACCGCCCCCGTCCTGACCGCGCCGCGCGGCAGCACGCCCCGCGGCGACCGGTTCGGCCTCCGCGACCTGGTCCGGGAGTCCGCCGCCGGCATCGACGCCCGGCCCGGCCGGCTGTTCCTCACCATCCTCGGCACCGTCCTGGGCATCGCCTCGGTCGTCGTCACCGTCGGCCTCGCGCAGACGGCCGCGGGCCAGATCGCCCGCCGGTTCGACGCCGTCGCGGCCACGCAGGCCATGGCGACCGCGAGCACCACCCGCGGCGCGGACGGGAACCAGCGGGCCACCGCGCCGCTGCCGTGGGACGCCGCCGAGCGCGCCGAGCGGCTCGCGGGCGTCGAGGCCGCCGGGCTGGTCGCCCCGGTCGACGTCGACGGCGCGCCCGTCACCGCCGTCCCGGTGAACGACCCGTCGGCGCCCGCCACCACCTCCGTCGCCGTCCTCGCCGGCACCGGCGACCTGCTCGACGCCGTGCGCGGCGAGGTCGTGACCGGGCGGTTCTTCGACGCGGGGCACGACGCCCGGGCGGACCGCGTGGTCGTCCTCGGCGTCCGCGCCGCCGACCGGCTCGGCGTCTCCCGGGTCGACCGGCAGCCGTCGGTGTTCATCGGCGACCGCTCGTACACCGTCATCGGCATCGTCGACGGCATGCAGCGCCGGACCGACCTGCGCGACGCCGTCGTCCTGCCCGTCGGCACCGCCCGGGCCGACTTCGGCCTCGCCGCGCCGGAGGAGCTGCACCTGCGCATCGCGGTCGGCGCGGGGCCCGTCGTGGGCGAGCAGCTGCCGGTCGCCCTGTCGCCCAACACCCCGGAGACGGTGACCGTGCAGGTGCCGGGCGGCTCCGGCGGCGTCCGCGCGGACGTGCAGGCCGACATCAGCACGATCTTCCTGGCTCTCGGGGGCGTCGCCCTGCTGATCGGCGGCCTCGGCATCGCGAACGTGACCCTGCTGTCCGTCATGGAGCGGACCGGGGAGATCGGCCTGCGCCGGGCCCTCGGCGCGCGCCGCCGGGACATCGCGGCGCAGTTCGTGCTCGAGTCCGCGACGGTCGGGCTGCTCGGTGGCATGGTGGGCGCGTCCCTGGGGGTCGCCGTCGTCGTGGCGGTCTCCGCCGCGCAGTCCTGGACGCCGATCCTGCACCTGGGCGTCGTCCTGGTCGCCGCCGCGGGCGGCGGGGTGGTCGGCCTGCTCGCGGGCGTCTACCCGGCGCTCAAGGCCGCGCGGGTCGAACCCATCGCGGCGCTGCGCGGAGGCGTGTGACGCCCGGGGCGGCTCAGCGGTACGCGTCCCAGGCGGGTGAGGGGTAGAGCACGCGCTCGAACTTCGCCCACTCGGTCACCAGGTCGACCGCGGGGAGCCGGAACGAGCGGATCTGCAGCCCGTCCATCGCCTCGATCGTCATCTCGACCAGGTCCCGCAGCCCGTCGAACGGTCCCACCTGCGGCGGCAGCCGCCAGGTGAAACCGCGGTAGAACCCCCAGACCTGGTCGGGTCGGTCGAGGAAGTACCGGTGCGCCGGGTGCTCGGGCGACGACGCCTCCACGCCCAGCACGGTGTAGAGCCGGAGCAGCTCCGGGCGCGCCGCGTTGAAGGAGACGAGGAACCGGAAGTACCCCGGCAGCGAGATCCCGTCCGGGTGCGTCGCGGAGGGGTCGCCCGTGGCGACGTAGTCGTCCGGGGTGCCGCGCCGGTCGTACAGCTGCGAGACGACCAGCTCCAGCAGGCCCTCCTTGGACCCGACGTGGTGCAGGAGGCCCGCCTGGGTCAGGCCGACCTCCTGCGCCACGTCGGCGAGCGCCATGCCGGTGAACCCGTGCCGCGCGATGAGGCGGGTCGCGGCCTCGAGGATCTGCGCCTGGCGCTGCTCCGGGGTCAGGCGCACCCGGCGGCGCACGGCCGGCGGGTCCTGGTGCTGCGTCGTCACGTCTCCTGCTCCCGTCCGGGTGGTCTCGCGCACGACCCTAGCCGTGCGCGAGGACGCCCCGGGTCAGGACTCCAGGACGACCAGGTCCCAGGCGCCGATCGTGAGCGCGTCGCCCGCGACGACCGCCGCGCCGTCCGCCAGCACCGACCGCCCGGGGACCGGCGCGGACACCGTCACCGGCTCCGCCGAGTAGTTCAGCAGGTAGGTGAGCGCGTTCCCCGCGGCGTTCGTACCGCGGCGCACGGCGACCGTGCCGGCCAGGTCCTGCGCCCAGTCCGTGATCCCCGCGTCCCGCACGGCGAGCCCGAGCGCCGCGCGCAGCAGCTCCGGCGACGTCATGGTGCCCAGGTGCAGCGACTGCCCGTCGCCCACCCGGTTCCGGGTGATCGCCGCGTACCGGCCCCACGCCGGGTGGTCGTACGACGCGAGCACCTCGGCGCCCTGCGGGTTCAGCAGCTCGAGGAACGCCTGCGCCCCCGCCGCCGCGCCCGCGGTCGCGCCCGGGGCGGCCGCGAGGTCGCCGTGCAGCCTCAGCCCCACCCCGTCGCCGGGCACCGTGTACTGGTTGTACGTCACGCCCGTGACCTCGGCCAGCCCGTGCGGCGCGGTGTCGTGCCAGACCTGCACGTACTCGTCCGCCACCGCGGTGCGGAACGTCGTCACCAGGTGGCCGCCGCCGCGCACGTACGCGTCCAGCCGGTCCACGGTCGCCTGCGGCGCCGCGTACAGCACCGGCACCACGACCAGGTCGT
This sequence comes from Cellulomonas sp. ACRRI, assembly GCF_022346185.1. Classification (GTDB taxonomy): domain Bacteria; phylum Actinomycetota; class Actinomycetes; order Actinomycetales; family Cellulomonadaceae; genus Cellulomonas. The sequence goes on from NZ_JAKRMS010000092.1 coordinate 8,042, forward strand.
ACCGGGCCAGGTCCTCGTCGTCGACGGGCACGAAGTCGACCTCGACGTTCAGGTCGAACAGCGCGTCGTACACCCAGCGCAGCACGTCGTTGTAGCCGATCGAGGACCCGAACACCCCGTCGATGAACCCGGTCTCGAGCGTGAACCACCGCAGCGCGGTCAGCGCCTCGTTGCTCACCATGATCGCCGCGCGGTTGTGCTTGCGCAGGTGGATGAGCGACGAGCCGACCCGCTGCGCCTCGCGGCCGAAGACGCCGGCCTCCTCGTACGTCGGGTTGCTCTGCAGGTCGTGCGACAGCAGGCCGCGCCAGTAGGTCTCGAAGGAGTGGTGGATCGAGTGCCAGTGCCAGTACAGGACGCCGTCGGCCCCGCTGGCCAGGTGGCTGTACGCCTGCAGCCGGAGCTGGCCGGGGTAGGGGAGCCAGCCGAGCTGGCCCTGCGCCTGCGTCTCCAGCACCAGGTAGTTCGCGCCGCCCTTGATCGAGCGGGTCATGTCGCCGCCGAATGCGATCTCCTTGCCGGTCAGCCGGTCCTGCGTCGGGTGGTAGATGTCCACGCCCGCGACGTCGACGGTCCGCGCCGCCTTGAAGTGGTCCACCGCCGGCTGGAGCCCGTACGACCAGCCGGGCGTCCAGTCGAAGTCGAAGTTCTGCGTGACCCACTGGTCCTCGCGGGCGTACTCGCGCACGATCCCGGCCTGCCAGGCGAGGAACTCCTCGACCAGGCGGCGGCGGAACGTGTCGAACTCCGCGCCCAGCGACCCGTTGATCGTCCCGCGCACATCGGGGAAGTCCTCCCAGGCGTCCACCCGGTTCGACCAGTAGTCGAGGCCGAAGCGGGCGTTCAACGCGGCGAGGTCGCCGTCGAACTCCTCGCGCAGGTACTTCACGAACCGGCGCTGCACCGCGGGGCCGGCCGTGTCGTGGTACTTCGTCTCGTTGTCGATCTGGAACCCGATCACCCCGCGGCGGTGCGCGGTGTGCCGCATGAGCTCCCGGATGACCCGCTCCGCGTGGAACAGGTAGGTCGGGTTCGTGATGTCCATGATCTGCCGCGCGCCGTACCGGCCCTCGCCGGCCCGCGTCGTCGCCAGCACGTCCGGGTGCGACTGCACCAGCCACCCCGGCACCGCGTACGTCGGGGTCCCGACGATCACGTGGATGCCCGCGGCCTCGAACGCGTCCAGCGCGCGGTCCACGTGCGTGAAGTCGAAGACCCCGGGCTGCGGCTCGAGCGTGCTCCACGTCGACTCGGCGATGCGGACGACCGTGATCCCGGCCGCCTGCATCATCTCGACGTCCGTCTCGATCCGGTCCGTCGGCATGTACTCGTCGTAGTACGCCGCACCGAACAGGAGCTCGTCCACCGGTTCACCCTCCGTCGCGCGAAGCCGGGTGCCTGCGCGCGCGGCGCGGTCTCCGGCCGGTCCGCCGTCGGACCGGCCGCCACTCTACCTACCGATCGGTAGGTAACGGCAAGCGGTCTGCCCCCGGATGCCGGATGCCCCGGGCAGACGGACGATCGCAGGACCCGCCGCGCGGCTCCGCGCGGCGACCAGGGCGGGCCCACGAGGCCGCCGGAGGAGGGAAGCCAGCATGCGCGCAGTCGTCTACCGCGGTCCGAAGCAGGTCGAGGTCGTCGAGGTCCCCGACGCCCGGATCGAGCAGCCCACCGACGTGCTCGTCCGGATCACCACCACCAACATCTGCGGGTCCGACCTGCACATGTACGAGGGACGCACCTCGGTCGAGGAGGGCAAGGTCCTCGGCCACGAGAACATGGGCGTCGTCGAGGAGGTCGGCCCCGCCGTCACCCGCATCGAGGTCGGCGACCGGGTCAGCGTGCCGTTCAACATCGCGTGCGGCACCTGCCGCAACTGCCTCCAGGGCTGGACCTCGTTCTGCCTGCGGACCAACCCGCTCGAGGGCATGGTGGGCGCGGCGTACGGCTACGCGAACATGGGGCCGTACGACGGCGGCCAGGCGGAGTACCTCCGGGTGCCCTACGGCGACGTCAACCTGCTCGAGCTCCCCGAGGGCACCGAGCACGAGAACGACTTCACCATGCTGAGCGACATCTTCCCGACCGGCTGGCACGGGACCGAGCTCGCCCGCATGCAGCCCGGCGACGACGTCGCGGTGTACGGCGCCGGGCCCGTCGGGCTCATGGCCGCGCACAGCGCGCTCATCCGCGGGGCGTCCCGCGTCTTCGTCGTCGACAAGGAGCCCGACCGGCTGCGGCTCGCCGAGAGCATCGGCGGCATCGGGATCGACTTCTCCGCCGGCGACCCCGTCGAGCAGATCATGGACGCCACCCGCGGCCGCGGCACCGACTGCGGCGTCGAGGCCGTCGGCTACCAGGCGCACGACCCGTCCGGGGACGAGCACCCCGAGCTGGTCCTCGACAACCTCGTCGCCACGGTGCGTGCGACCGGCGGCATCGGCGTGGTCGGTGTGTACATGCCCGAGGACCCGGGCGCCGCGGACGAGGGGGCGAAGCAGGGGCGGATCGGGTTCGACTACGGCACGTTCTTCACCAAGGGCCAGCACATGGGCACCGGCCAGGCGCCGGTCATGCGGTACAACCGCCAGCTGCGTGACCTCATCGTCGCCGGGCGGGCCACGCCGTCGTTCATCGTCTCCCACGAGCTGCCGCTCGAGCAGGCCCCGGACGGCTACCGCCGGTTCGACGACCGGGAGGAGGGCTGGACCAAGGTGCTGCTGCGTCCGGGCCAGGCGGCCTGAGCGGCCCGGTCGGCCGCGTGAGGGCGTCGCGCGCGGCCGACCGTCCCGGCGCCCGGTGGCGCTCCCGCCCGGGAGGGCGGACACTGGCCCCCTGTGCAGCGCCGCGCAGCGCGCCTGTCACGTCAGGGGAGCGCACCCATGTCCACCCGGGGGTCCGACGAGGTCGTGCGCATCGACGCCGACGCCTCGCTCGACGCGTTGATCCACACCCTCACCCACCACGCCGCCCGCACGCTCGGCGTCGTCGCGTCCGCGTGCTCCGCCGCCACCGTCCGGGGGTGCGACCGCTGGCTGTCCGCCGCGTCCGTCGGTGTCGCGCGGTGCGACGCCGTGCAGGACCGGCACCGGCTCGGGCCGCGCTACCTCGTCCGCGCGACCGGGGCCCCGGCCGTCGTCCCGGAGGTCGGTGCCGACGAGCGGTGGCCGGTGTGGAGCCACGCCTGCCAGGTCCAGGGCTTCCGCTCGGTGCTCGTGGTGCCCGGCACCTACGGGGACGTCACCGTGCACCTGTCCGTGTACTCGCCCGAGACGCCCGACTGGTCCGCCGTCACGCCGCGCGCGCTCGGGCTGGCGCACGGGATCGCGACCGTGGTCGCCGCGCGGGACGAGATCATCGAGCTCGGGCACACCATGGACGACCTGCTCGCCAGCAGCCGCTCGCAGGCGGTGCTCGACCGCGCCGTCGGCGTCGTCATGGCCCGGCGCGGCTGCGACGCCTCCGAGGCGATCGCGTACCTCAAGGCCGCATCCGGCGCCCGGGACGCGCGCGAGGTGGCGGCGGGGCTGGTCGCCGGGGCCGCGGCGGGTGGCGGGCTGGTGGCGCAGCGGGACGACGAGGGGCTGCTCGAGGGCGAGGGTCCGGCCGCGGGGCGTTCCACGGTCGGCGGGCACCCGGTGGCGACGCGGGGCCGGTCCGGTGCGGGCCGCCCGTCGGGCGGGTGGCACCCGGACGCCGCCTGACGCGGGTCGTGCCCGGTGGCGCTCGCGGCGGCACCCCCGCTGCACGCCCCGCCGCGCGGCGGGTCGGTACAGTGCGGTGCGTGCTGTCCGAGGCGGGTCCCGAGCCGGTGCACGTCGACGGCGGCGACCTGGGCTGCGCCCGGCTGCTCGTGCTGCTCCGGGCACGCGCCCGCGAGCTCCCGCCCGGGACCGTGGTGCACTTGACGACGTCGGACCCGGTCGCGCCGATCGACCTCCCGGCGTGGTGCCGGATGACGGGGCACCGCTACCTGGGGCCGGTGCCGGACGGCCCGCCGCCGGCGACGTACGCGATCGAGGTCGCGGCGGACGCCCGCCCGACGGACCCGGACCGCCCCTGGCACGTCGCGCCGGCCCCCTGACCCCCCGCGCGCCGGCCCCGGGCCCGCGGCCGTGACCGCGCGGCGTCAGTCCAGCCCGGCGGCCGTCTCGGCGTCCTCGATCCCGCGCAGCCAGTCGCGCTTGCCCGCGCGCCAGCCCTCGTCGTCGGTGCCGGCCCGCCAGTACCCGGAGATCGACAGGTCGCCCTTGCCGAGCCCGCGCTCGACGCGCAGGTACCGCCGCAGCTCGCGCACGGACCCGGCCTCGCCGTGCACGAACGCGTGCACCCGCCCGACGGGCCACGGCAGGGCGCGGACGGCCTCGACGAGCCGCGCGCCCGGTGCGGCGTCGCCGGTGTGCACCCAGTGCAGGGCGATGCCGTCGGGGACGTGCAGGGCCTGCTCCTCGGCGCGGTCGTGCACCTCCAGGACCGCGTGCCCGGAGGCCGCGCCGCCGAGCCGCTCGAGGGCGACGGCGACGGCGGGCAGCGCGGAGGCGTCGCCGGCGAGCAGGTGGTGGTCGGCGGTGAGGTCGGGGGAGTAGCCGCCGCCCGGGCCGACGACGACGACCTCGTCGCCCGGCGCGGCGGTGGCGGCCCACGGGCCGGCGATGCCGTCGGCGCCGTGCACGACGAGGTCCAGGGTGAGGGTGAGCTCGAGGTCGTCGAAGCCGCGGACCGTGTAGGTCCGCATCCGGGGCTGGTGCTCGGGCGGCAGGGCGGCCCGGGCGGCCTCCATGTCGACGCGACCGTCGGGGGTGGTCCACGCCGCGAGCACGTCCGCGCCCGAGGCGGTCGCGCCGACGCCGGGCAGGAAGACGAGCTTGACGTAGGAGTCGGCGTGCGGGGACGGCGCGAAGCCGGCGATGCCGGGGCCGCCGAGGGTGAGCCGGACCATCGCCGGGGTGAGGTGCTCGGCGCGCAGCACGGTGGCGCGCAGGGCGGTCCGCGGTGGGCGGCGCGGGGTGGTCAGGGACTCGGTCGAGGTCACGCGGGTAGCACCTTCCGGTCGTTCGAGGTGCCGGACGGGTCGGCGTGCGACGACGCGCGGCCCGGGGGCGTGGCCGGTGCGTCGGGTCGAGCGTAGGTGGTGGGTCGCGGTGCGTCACGCAGGTGCGGCGCGCGTCTCACCGGCTGCGGTGCGCGCGGCCCCACGTGTCGACGTCCTCGTTGAGCCGGGTGAGCAGCCGCGCGAGCTCGGCGCGGTCGTCGGCGGACCAGCGGTCGAGCACCTCGCCGTACAGCCGCGCGCGGACGTCCCGGGTCCGCTCGAGGGCCTCGAGCCCGGCCTCGGTGGGCCGGACGAGGGTGACCCGGCCGTCGCTGGCGTCGGCGGCGCGGACGACCTGGCCGGCCTGCTCCATGGCGAGCACCTGGCGGGTGACGGTGGACGGGTCGAGCCGGAGCGCGTCGGCGATGGCGTTGACGCTCGTCGGCCCGTCCTGCGCGAGGACGCCCAGGACCAGGTAGGCGGAGCGCTCGATCTCGCCGCGGGCGCGGGCGCCGGCGCGGCGGGTCCGGTCGGACAGGCGCAGCAGCATGGCCACCTGGGCCTCGATCGTGCGCAGGGAGTCGTCCGGCTGCATGGTCACCTCGTCCTCGGGTCGGCCCGGGAAGTCTGCCACGTCCCCGTGGGCAATAAGCCTGTATAGTACAGACATACCCGACGACGACTCCCGAGGACGCGCATGCCCAGCCGGCACCCCGAACCGAACAAGACCGCCATCTACGCCACGGCCCTGACCGCGTTCTTCGCGATCGCCGGCATCGCCGTGGTCGACCCGATCCTCCCGGTGATCGGGGAGGAGATCGGCGCCTCCACCTGGCAGATCGAGCTGCTGTTCACCGCCTACCTGGTCGTGATGGCGGTGGGCATGATCCCGGCGGTCATCGCGACCGGCCGGTACGGCTACCGCAAGGTCCTGGCGACCGGCGTCACCGTGGTGGCGGCGGCCGCGCTGCTCGCCGCGCTGTCCGGGAACATCCTCGAGCTGGCGGTGCTCCGCGGGTTGTGGGGCCTGGGCAACGCGATGTTCTTCGCGACCGCGATGGTGCTGCTGGTCGCCCTGGCGACCGACCGCGAGTGGGTGGTGGAGCTCTTCGAGACCTGCGTGGGCCTCGGGTTCGCCGTCGGCCCGCTGATCGGCGGCCTGCTCGGCCAGATCTCCTGGCGGGTGCCGTTCGCCGCGTGCGGGGTGTTCATGCTGGTCGCGCTGGCGATGTCGGTCACCCGGCTCCGCGACCCGCAGGACCCGCCGTCGGCGCTGACCCTGCGCGACGTGTGGCAGCCGTTCCGCCGCCCGGCGTTCCGCACGCTGTGCGTGGTGACGGCGGCCTACAACTTCGTGTTCTTCGTGGTGCTCGGCTACACGCCGGTGTTCCTGGGCCTGGACGTGATCCCGCTCGGCCTGGTGTTCACGGCCTGGGGCGTCGGCCTGGCCGTCGGCATCCTCGTGGTGGGCCACCGGCTGGCGCACCGGATCGGCGCGGTGGCCACGGTCGGCGTGGCGATCGCGGGGCTGCTCGTGGCCCTGGTGCTGCTGGCCACGAGCGCCGGCACCGCGGAGTCCGTCGTCGTGCTGGTGCTCGCCGGCGTGTGCATGGGCATCGCGAACGCGAACCTGACGGACCTCGCGCTCGGCCTCGGCGGGGCGGAGCGCCGCACGACGACGGCGGCGTTCAACCTGGTCCGGTGGGGCTTCGCCGCCCCGGCACCGGTGATCGCGGGCCTGCTGCACCCGGTGAGCGCGACCGCGCCGTACTGGGTGGGCGCGGCGGTGCTGCTGGTCGGCGTGGTCGCGTTCGCCTGGAAGGGCCGCGCCATGGCGGCGGCCGTGGGCGAGCGGCTGTCCTTCCGGCAGTGGGACCGCGCGGCGCGCGCGGTCGAGGGGACGCCCGAGGAGGCGCTGGGCGAGGTCTGACCGGCCCGGGGCTCAGCGCCCGACGAGCCCCGACTCGTACGCGAGCACCACGGCCTGCACCCGGTCCCGCACGCCGAGCTTCGCGAGGATCCGCCCCACGTGGGTCTTCACCGTCGCCTCGGACAGGAACAGCCGCTCGGCCACCTCCGCGTTCGACAGCCCCTCGGCGACCGCGAGGAGCACCTCGCGCTCGCGGTGCGTGAGCTCGTCGAGCCGGGCGTCCCCGCGGCGCGCGGGCGCGGCGGACTCGCTGGGCAGCTCCTCGGCGAACAGCTCGAGCATCCGGCGGGTGACCCGCGGGGAGACGACGGCGTCGCCGGTCGCGACGGCCCGGATGGCGGCGGTGAGCTCGGCGGGCCGGGCGTCCTTGAGCAGGAACCCGCTGGCACCGGCGCGCAGCGCGGCGAACGCGTACTCGTCCAGGTCGAACGTCGTGAGGATGAGCACCCGGGACCGTGACCCGGCGGCGACGATCCGCTCGGTCGCCTCGATGCCGTTGGTCCCCGGCATCCGGACGTCCATGAGCACGACGTCGGGGTCGAGCGCCGCGATCTGCCGCAGTGCCTCCGCGCCGTCCCCGGCCTCCCCGACCACGGTCAGGTCGTCCTCGTCGTCCAGCACCAGCCGGAAGCCCATCCGCAGCAGCGGCTGGTCGTCGACCAGCAGGACGCGGATCGGCGCCGGCGCGGCGCCGTCGGGGGTGGTGGTCACGCGGGCTCCTCGGTCGGGGCGGGTGGTGCGGGCGGCGCGGGTCGCGCGGGTGCGGCGGCGAGGTCCTCGGTGCGCAGCTCGACGTGCACCCGCCAGCCGGTGCGGTACGGCCCGGCCGACACGGAGCCACGGTAGACCGCGGCGCGCTCGCGCATGCCGACCAGGCCCCGGCCCCCGCGCGCGACCGGGGCGACGGGGGCGGCGGCGGGACCCGCGGAGCCCTCGGCGTCGGTGCGCGCGGTGAGCGGGTCGGCACGGCGGTCGACGAGGCGCTCCCCGATCCGGCCCAGCCGGCCGGGCTCGGACGCGGCGTCGGCGACGGGCCCCGCCAGGCCGCCGTCGTCGACGACCTCGATGCCGACCCGCCCGGCGCCGTGCCGGACCAGGACGTCGACCCGGGCGCCGCCGCCGGCGTGCCGCAGGGCGTTGGTCAGCGACTCCTGCACGACGCGGTACACCGTCAGCGCGAGGCCCGCGTCGGGAGGCAGCGCCGGCCCCGCGGTCGTGAGGTGCACGGTGAGGCCGGCGGCGCGGAACTGCTGGACGAGCGACTCGAGGTCCTGCGAGCCGGGCTGCGGCTCGAGCGGGACGTCGGCGCCGCGCAGGACGCCGAGCATGCGGCGCATGTCGGCGAGGGCGGTCCGGCCGGTCTCCGACAGCAGGTCCAGGGCTGCCACCGCGTCGTCCGGGGAGCGGCGGACGGCGACGCGGGCACCGTCGGACAGGGCGATCATCACGGTGAGGCCGTGGGCGACCACGTCGTGCATCTCGCGCGCGATCCGGGTCTGCTCGGCGGCGGCGGCGAGCTTGGCGTGCTGCTCGCCCGCGTCCATCAGCTGCTGGTGCCGCTCGACGATGGACCGGGTGTGCAGCCGGCGGGCGCGGACGTTCGCGCCGACGGCGAGGGCGCCGAGGCCGATCAGCAGCCAGCTCGGGATGTCCGACGCCGCGACGGACTGCGGCACCTGGCGGACGGTCTGCCCGTCGACCACGACGGTGGCCCGCCCCGGCGTGCTGGTGCCGCCCCACACCACCACGGAGGCCAGCACGGCGGCGGAGGCCGCGCCGAGGACGATCCAGCTCACCCGCTGCGGCCGGGTCGCGGCGACCACGTACAGCGCCAGGGCGAAGCCGAGGTGGAACGCGCCGATGTGCCCGGCGACGACGACGTGCAGCACGCCGAGCACCGCCATCGCGCCGGCGACCCGCACCGGCCACCGGCGCCGGAAGGCCAGCACGCCCAGCCCCAGGACGGTGAGGACCAGCGAGACGACGGCCGCGGTGGTGCCGGTGAGCCCGGAGACCACGCCGGTGACGTCGCCGGGCGGGGCCTCCGAGACCGCGCCGAGCACGTAGACGAGGCAGACCAGGACGTCCGAGGCCACCGGGTGCCGGGCGAAGAACCGGCGCACGCGGCCGAGCCGCCGGGCGTCCAGCTCGGTGAACGCGGCGGGGGCGGGCTCGGGGG
>NZ_JAKRMS010000093.1 GCF_022346185.1 Cellulomonas sp. ACRRI
GGGGAGGCGGGGGCGCCGGGGGTGGCTGCCGGGTTCGGCTGCTCGGACATCAGTGCTGCTCCACGGTGTCGGTGGTCGTGCCGGTCGCGCGCGCGGTGGCCTCCGCCGAGGCGGCGGTGTCCACGGGCTCGCGCCAGCGCGTGGTGATCGGCAGCCTACGGTCCCGGCCGAACGCCAGGGCCGTCACCTTGGGGCCGAGCGGGTACTGCCGGCGCTTCCACTCGGCGCGGTCGACCAGCGACAGCACCCTGTCGACGATCTCCGGGTCGAAGCCGCGGGCCAGCAGCTCGGCGCGGCCCTCGGCGTGCTCGACGTAGGCGTCCAGCACCTGGTCGAGCAGGTCGTACGGCGGCAGGGAGTCCTGGTCCACCTGGCCGGGGCGGAGCTCGGCGGACGGGGGCTTGGTGATGGAGTTCTCCGGGATCGGCGGGACCTGGCCGGCGTCGACGGCGTGGTTGTTCCGCCACCGCGCCAGCGCCCACACCCGGGACTTGTCGACGTCCTTGAGCGGGGCGTACCCGCCGACCGCGTCGCCGTAGATGGTCGAGTAGCCGACCGCGAGCTCGGTCTTGTTGCCGGTCGCGAGCACCAGGTGGCCCTCGGCGTTGGACAGCGCCATGAGGATGACGCCGCGCACCCGGGCCTGCAGGTTCTCCGCGGCCACGCCGTCGAGCGCCATCTCGCCCTCGAAGGCGTCGACCATCGGCTTGATCGCCTGCACCCGGTAGTCGGCGCCGATGCGGGCGGCGAGGTCTGCCGCGTCGTCCTTGGAGTGGTCCGACGACCAGCGGGACGGCATGGACACCCCGACGACCTTGTCGCCGCCGATCGCGTCCGCCGCGACGGCCGCCACCAGCGCGGAGTCGATCCCGCCGGACATGCCGAGGACGACGGAGCGGAAGCCGTTCTTGCGCACGTAGCCGGCCAGGCCGGTCACCAGCGCGCGGTAGATCTCCTCGTCCGGGTCGAGCGGCGGGGCGGTCGTGCCGCGCTCGAGGTCCGCCCCGCGGGCCGGCAGGTCCCAGACCAGCAGGTGCTCGACGAACTGCGGCGCCGACGCCAGCAGCGTGCCGTCCGGGCCGATGACGAACGAGCCGCCGTCGAACACCAGGTCGTCCTGGCCGCCGACCATGTTGACGTAGGCGAGCGGGGCGGCGACCTCGGCGGCCCGGCGCGCGGCCAGGTCGGTGCGGATGTGGCCCTTGCCCTCCTCGAACGGCGAGCCGTTGATGACGAGGAGCAGGTCGACGTCGTCGTCGGAGAGCTCCGCGACCGGGCCGTCCTGCCAGATGTCCTCGCAGATCAGCAGGCCGATGCGGCGCCCGGCCACCTCGACGACGGTGGGCTCGCCGCCGGGGGTGAAGATGCGGAACTCGTCGAACACGCCGTAGTTCGGCAGGTGGTGCTTGTCGTACCGCTGGTGCACCGAGCCGCGCTGCAGCACGACCGCCTGGTTCGTCGGGCGCGCGGGGGCGTCGTCGTGCTCGCGCACGGTCCGCTCGCCGACCGTGCCCACCACGACCGTGAGGTCCCCGAGCCCGGCGTCGTCCAGCGCCCGGGCCAGGTCGGCCAGCGCGCGCTCGGCGCCGCGGCGGAACGAGGCGCGCAGGGCCAGGTCCTCGATCGGGTAGCCGGTGACGGTCATCTCCGGGAACGCGACGAGGTCGGCCCCGGCCTCGGCCGCCTTGCGGGCCCAGGCGAGGACGGCGTCGGCGTTCCCGGCGAGGTCGCCCACGCAGGTGTCGATCTGGGCGAGGGCGACGCGGAGTCCGGTCTGGTCAGGCATACCGGTGAGCCTATTCCGGCCGGGAGGGCCCCGGCGCGACGGGGCCCGGCGCGTGCGTCACCTCGCGGACACACGGATCAGGCAGGATGTCCCCATGGACAGGCAGCAGGAGTTCGTCCTCCGCACCGTGGAGGAGCGCGACATCCGTTTCATCCGGCTCTGGTTCACCGACGTGCTGGGGACGCTGAAGTCCGTCGCCGTCGCGCCGGCGGAGCTCGAGGCGGCCTTCTCGGAGGGCATCGGGTTCGACGGCTCCTCGATCGAGGGCCTCACCCGGGTCTACGAGGCGGACATGATCGCCAAGCCCGACCCGACGACGTTCCAGGTGCTGCCCTGGCGCGGGGAGCGGCACGGCACCGCGCGCATGTTCTGCGACATCCTCACCCCCGAGGGCGAGCCGTCGCTGGCGGACAGCCGCAACGTGCTCAAGCGCGCGCTCGCCCGGGCGAGCGACAAGGGCTTCACCTTCTACACGCACCCCGAGGTCGAGTTCTACCTGTTCGACGCCCCGGCCGACCCGACGCAGCCGCTGGTCCCCGTCGACCAGGGCGGCTACTTCGACCACGTGCCGCGCGGCACCGCCCACGACTTCCGGCGCGCCGCGATCACGATGCTCGAGTCGATGGGCATCTCGGTGGAGTTCTCCCACCACGAGGCCGGCCCGGGCCAGAACGAGATCGACCTCCGGTACGCCGACGCCCTGACCACCGCGGACAACATCATGACGTTCCGCACCGTGGTCAAGGAGGTCGCGCTGGAGCAGGGCGTGTTCGCGTCCTTCATGCCGAAGCCGCTGGCGGACCAGCCGGGCTCCGGCATGCACACGCACCTGTCGCTGTTCGAGGGCGACCGGAACGCGTTCCACGAGCCGGGCGGGCACCTGGAGCTGTCCAAGACGGCGCGCTCGTTCATCGCCGGCCTGCTCCGGCACGCGGCCGAGATCACCGCGGTGACGAACCAGTTCACCAACTCCTACAAGCGGCTGTGGGGCGGCTCCGAGGCGCCGTCGTACATCTGCTGGGGCCACAACAACCGGTCCGCGCTGGTCCGGGTGCCGATGTACAAGCCGGGCAAGTCCAACTCGGCGCGCATCGAGTACCGCGCGGTCGACTCGGCCACCAACCCGTACCTGGCGTTCGCGGTGCTGCTGGCGGCGGGCCTCAAGGGCGTCGAGGAGGGCTACGAGCTGCCCGAGGGCGCCGACGACGACGTGTGGGAGCTGACGGACGCCGAGCGCCGCGCGCTGGGCATCGAGCCGCTGCCGGCGACGCTGGAGAACGCCATCGCGGTCATGGAGCGGTCCGAGCTGGTCGCGGAGACGCTGGGCGAGCACGTCTTCGACTTCGTGCTGAAGAACAAGAAGCGCGAGTGGGAGGAGTACCGCTCCCAGGTCACCCCCTACGAGCTGCGCCGCTTCCTCCCGATGCTCTGACCCGCCGGTCGGATCTCGGCGAGATGGCACCTCTCGGCTGTGCGCCCCCGCGGTGACGCAGCCGAGAGGTGCCATCTCGGCGTTTCGGGACGCGGGGGCGCGGGGCGGCGGCGGGTCGGTAGCGTGAGGGCGTGAGCAGCACGTCGGTCGGTCGGGGCAGCACGCTCGCGGGTCGGCTGACCCGCGCGGGGTTCGCGGACGTCGCGCGCGCGGAGCGGCTGCTGGCCGACGCCGCGCTGCTGCGGCTCGTGGGCGGCGAGGACGCCGTCCCGGACGACGGCGCGCCGCGTCCGGCGACCGGACCGGACGGGCTCCCGGGCGCCGCGCGGCTCGCGTCCGAGGCGCTGGTCCCCGCGCTCGCCGAGTCCGCCGACCCCGACCAGGCCCTGCTGTCGCTCGCGAAGATCGCGGGCGCCGTGGAGCCCGACGCCGCGCGCCGCGACCGGCTCGCCGCCGCGCTCGCCGAGGACGGCCCGGCGCGGGACCGGCTGCTCGCCGTCGTCGGCGCGTCCGTGGCGCTCGGCGACGACCTGAGCGCGCACCCCGAGCACCTGGACGTCGTGCTGGACGACGCCCCCGGCACCGGCGTGCCGGCCGGCCAGGTGCGGGCGGAGCTGCTGGCGGCCGTCGGCGCGGACCCCGAGGCCGCGGTCCCCGTGGCGCGCCTCGCCGGGCCGGACGGCGTCGACGCCATGCGGCGCGCGTACCGGCGCCGGCTGCTGCGGATCGCCGCCACCGACCTCACGTCCGGCGAGCCCCTGACCCGGCTGCCGGGCGTCGCCGCCGCCCTGGCGGACCTCGCCGCCGCCGCGCTGGAGGCCTCGCTGGCCCTGGCCCGCGCCGAGCTCGACGACCACGGGGCGTCCGTGCGGCTCGCGGTCATCGGCATGGGCAAGACCGGCGGGCGCGAGCTGAACTACGTCAGCGACGTGGACGTGGTCTACGTCGCCGAGCCGGTCGACGGTGCCGACGAGGCCGAGGCCCTGGCCGCGGGCACCCGGCTCGCGACCGCGCTGGCGCGGGCGTGCGCCGCGCCGTCCGGCGAGCCGGCGCTGTGGCCGGTCGACGCCGCCCTGCGCCCCGAGGGCAAGGACGGCCCGCTGGTGCGCACCCTCGACTCGCACCGGTCGTACTACGAGCGCTGGGCCAAGACCTGGGAGTTCCAGGCGCTGCTCAAGGCCCGCCCGCTCGCCGGCGACCCGGAGCTCGGGCGGGCGTACGTCGAGACGACCAACCCGATGGTCTGGCAGGCGGTCCGGCGGGAGAACTTCGTCGCCGACTCGCAGGCGATGCGCCGGCGCGTGGAGAAGAACGTGCCGGCGGCGGAGGCGGACCGGCAGATCAAGCTCGGCGTCGGCGGGCTCCGGGACGTCGAGTTCACCGTCCAGCTGCTGCAGCTCGTGCACGGCCGCGCCGACCCGGAGATCCGCAGCGGCAACACGCTGACCGCGCTGGCGGCGCTGTCGGCGGCCGGGTACGTCGGGCGGGAGCACGCCGGGCAGCTCGCGGTCTGCTACCGGTTCCTGCGGGCGATCGAGCACCGGATCCAGCTGCACCGGCTGCGCCGCACCCACCTGATGCCGACCGCCGAGGCCGACCTGCGCCGGCTCGCCCGGTCGCTCGGGATGCGCGCCGAGGGCGCCGAGGGGCTGCTGGAGCGCTGGCGGCAGGTGCGCCGCGAGGTGCGCGACCTGCACGAGGCGCTGTTCTACCGGCCGCTGCTCCCGGCGACCGCGCAGCTGTCGACCGAGGAGGTGAGCCTCGCCCCCGAGGCCGCGCGGGAGCGGCTGGCAGCGGTCGGCTACCGCGACCCGGCCGGCGCGGTCCGGCACATCGCCGCGCTGACCGAGGGCGTGACCCGGCGCTCGGCGATCCAGCGGCAGCTGCTGCCGGTGATGATCGGCTGGTTCGCCGACGGCCCGGACCCCGACGGCGGGCTGCTCGCGTTCCGGCGGCTGTCCGAGACGCTCGGCGGCACGCACTGGTACCTCAAGATGCTCCGCGACTCCGGCACGGCCGCGGAGCGGCTGGCGCGCGCGCTGTCGACCTCCCGGTACGTCGCGGACGCGCTGGCCCGGTCGCCGGAGTCGGTGGCCTGGCTGGACGACGACGCCGAGCTCGAGCCGCGCAGCCAGGACCGGCTGGCGGCCGAGGCGGACGCGATCCTCACCCGCGCGACGGAGCCGGTGCCCGCGGCGACCGCCCTGCGCGCGCTGCGCCGCCGGGAGCTCGCCCGCACCGCGGTCGCGGACGTGCTCGGCGTCGTGACGGGCACCCGGGCGTCCCGCAGCCTGACGGCGACGGCCGACGTGCTGCTGGCCGGGGCGCTGCGGGTGGCGGCGTGGGAGGAGCGGGCCGCGCGCGGGCTGGACGCCGACCCGACGCGGCTGCTCGTGGTGGCGATGGGGCGGCTCGGCGGGCGCGAGATGGGGTACACCTCGGACGCCGACGTGCTGTTCGTGCACGACCCGGTGCGCGGCGCCGGGGGCCCGGACGGGGTGCTGGCGCAGGAGTTCGCCACCGGCGTGGCCACCCGGCTGCGCGCGCTGCTCGGCGCCGTGGGCCCCGAACCCGCCCTGGAGGTGGACGCCGACCTGCGGCCGGAGGGCCGCAACGGCCCGCTGGTGCGCTCGTTCGACGCCTACGCCGAGTACTACGCCCGCTGGTCGCTGGTGTGGGAGAGCCAGGCGCTGCTGCGGGCCCGGCCGGTGGCGGGCGACGCGGTGCTGGGGGAGCGGTTCGTGGCCCTGGTCGACCCGCTGCGCTACCCCGCGGGCGGGCTGGACGCCGCCGGCGTGCGGGAGGTCCGGCGGATCAAGGCCCGCGTGGAGGCGGAGCGGCTGCCGCGCGGCGTCGACCCGACCCGGCACCTCAAGCTCGGCCGCGGCGGCATCGCCGACGTCGAGTGGACCGCCCAGCTGCTGCAGCTCCGGCACGCGCACGCGGTGCCCGCGCTGCGCACGACGTCGACGCTCGACGCCCTGGCCGCGGCCCGGGAGGCGGGGCTGGTGTCCGCGGACGACGCGGCGGTGCTGGTCGAGGCGTGGGACCTGGCCTCGCGTCTGCGGGACGCGCTGGTGCTGTGGACCGGGCGGACCGGCGGGACGGCCGACGTGCTGCCGCACGACCGGCAGGTGCTCACCGGGCTGGCCGCGGTGCTGGGCTACCCGTCCGGGTCGGGGCAGGACCTCGAGGACGCGTGGCTGCGCGCGTCGCGCCGCGCGCGCCAGGCGGTGGACGAGGTCTTCTACGCCTGAGGGGGCGACGGGTGGACGGTCTGGCCCGACACGCCCACGGCGTGTCGGGCCAGACCGTCCACCGAGGAGGGGTGCGGTCAGTCCGGGGGCTCGACCGGGTCCGGCTCGGCGGTCATCGCGCCGTCCTCGAGGTTCTCCTCGAGGTCCTGGGCCACGTCGTCGCCCCGGTCGACGCCGCCGAGTTCCCGCTCGGGCTCGGCGTCGACCGCCTCGGGGTCCTCCCCGGGGGTGTCCGGGATCCAGTCGTCGGTCGAGTCGGTCACGCGTCCTCCTCGGGTCGGGTCCGGCACCCGCGCGGCGCCGGTGCGCCCGACGCTAGGCCGGGTCGACGGGCGGCGCGACCGGGGGCCGGAGCTCGTCCCCGCCGTCGCGCGCCTCGTCGTCCTTGCGTCGGCCGACCGACTCGTCCTGGAGCAGGGTCGGGTCCACCAGCTCGTGCCGCCGCAGGTAGGTCGACAGCACCGCCTGGATCGTCGCGACGACCGGCAGCGCCAGGAACGCCCCGAGGGCACCGAACACCGCGCCCGCGGCGATGACCGACAGGAACGCGACGGCCGGGTTGAGCGCGAGCGACCGCTGCGACACCTTCGGGGTGAGGACCAGGTTCTCCACCTGCTGGTACGCGATGATGAACGCCAGCACCGCGAGGGCCCGCAGCGGCGACACGGTGAGCGCCACCAGCACGGGCAGGGCGCCGCCGATGTAGGTGCCGACGGTCGGGATGAACTGCGACACCAGGCCGGTGAACACGGCGAGCGGCAGCGCGTACGGGATGCTCAGCAGCTGCAGGAACGCCCAGGTCGCGACGGTGGAGATGGCGGCGAGCACGAGCCGGGAGTTGATGAACCCCGCGACCTTGTCCTGGGACACCTCCCACACCCGGAGCACCTCGCGCTGCCGGTGCGGCGCGAGGTACCGGCACACGGCCGCGCGGAACTTCGGCCCGGCGCTGGCCATGTAGTAGACGACGAGCAGCACGGCGGTGGCCGTGAACAGCCCGCCCGCGATCGAGGTGCCGACGCCGATCACGCCGGGCGCGATGCTGCCGACGTAGTCGCCGGCGTTGTTCAGCAGCTCGTCGGTCCGGGGCAGCTGGATGTCGAACCGGTCCGCGGCCATCGCGCGCAGGTCCGCGTAGTAGCCGGGGATGGACTGCACCAGGTCGACGAGCTGGTTGACGAACAGCCCGCCGAGCAGGCCGAGCACCGCGATCCCGAGGACGAGCGCGCCGACCATCGTGATGCCGGTCGCCAGCGGCCGCTTCACCCCGCGCCGGCCGAGCCACAGGATCATCGGCTCCATCGCGAGGGCCACGAACCACGAGATGACGATGATCGTGAGGACGTTGCCGAGCATGGACGCCGCGCGCCAGACCAGGATCCCGGCGAACACCGCGACCACGCCCATCGCCAGCGCGCGCGGCAGCCACCGCGGCGGGATGCGGGAGTCGCGGGCGCCCGGGGCGAGCCCGGAGCCGCGGGCGGCGGGCGCCGGGCGCGGGGCGGGGTCGTCGAGCGCGGGCATGCAGGGCTCCGGGTGGTCGGCGGCGGGTGCGCCGGACAGGCTACCGGCGGCCGGCGGACGCGTGCCGCGGCGCGCCGGGGTCGCGGGGCGCCGGGCCGTGCCACCCGGGACCAGCGTCCCGGCCGTCGGCTGGACAGCGGGACGTACGGTGTGTGAGCGTTAACATACAACGATGGAGAAGTCCGCCGGGGACGAGCCCGGCGCTCTCGACGAGGAGACGACAGTGACGGACGTCGGCGCCGGTGTGGGCGTGAACCCGATCGTGCTGCAGCGGGCGGACCCGTGCGTGCTGCGGCACGAGGGGCAGTACTACTTCACGGGGTCGCACCCGTTGTACGACCGGATCGTGCTGCGTCGTGCGCAGCGGCTGGAGGACCTGCAGGCCGCGCCGGAGGTGACGATCTGGACCCGGCACGCGACCGGTCCGCAGTCGCACCTGATCTGGGCCCCCGAGATCCACCGGGTCGACGGCTCCTGGTACATCTACTACGCCGCGGCCCCGGACGACCACGGCACCGTCGACGTGCCGGGCACGGCCGAGACGTTCAACCACCGGATCTACGTGCTGGAGAACACCGCCGCCGACCCGTTCGACGGGCAGTGGGTCGAGAAGGGCCAGGTCGACACCGGGTGGGAGTCCTTCGCCCTGGACGCGACCAGCACCGTCATCGACGGGACGCAGTACCTGGTCTGGGCGCAGCAGGCGTTCGACGTGCGCGGGCACTCCAACCTGTACATCGCGCCGATGGCGAACCCGTGGACCCTGGCCGGCCCGGCGGTCGAGCTGACCCGCCCGGAGTTCGACTGGGAGGTCAGGGGCTTCTGGGTGAACGAGGGCCCCTCGGTCCTCGTCCGCGGCCAGAAGGTGTTCCTGACCTACTCCGGTGCGGCCACCGGCATCGACTACGCGATGGGCCTGCTGACCGCGGACCTCGGCAGCGACCTGCTGGACCCGGCGTCCTGGACCAAGAGCCCGACCCCGGTGTTCGTCTCCGACCCGTCCGCCGGGCAGTACGGGCCGGGGCACAACTCGTTCACCGAGCTGCCCGACGGCACGCCGGTGCTGGTCTACCACGCCCGCACCTACACCGAGATCGTCGGCGACCCGCTGTGGGACCCCAACCGGCACGCCCGCGCCCAGGTCCTGCGGTTCGACGACCGCGGCGAGCCCCTCTGGGGCACGCCCGTGCCCGACACCCGCCCCACCCCGACCTCGACCGAGGTCCTCAGCCCCGCCGGAGACCCGCAGTGAGCACCAGCACCACCCCCGCAGCCGAGCAGCGCCCGAGCGCCCTGGAGTCGCTCAAGCGCGGCGTGTTCTGGAACTACGGCGGCCTGTTCTTCTTCTACTTCGCGATCTGGCAGCTCGCGTTCACGTTCCTGCCGCTCTGGCTCGCCCGCGAGGGCATGGGCACCGGCGCGATCGGCGTCGTCAGCACCGTCTCCGCGATCACCGCGCTCGCGCTCCAGCCGGTCTACGGGTTCCTGCAGGACCGGCTCGGCTTCAAGAAGTACCTGTTCGCGTTCGTCGTGCTGTGCGCGGCGTTCATGGGGCCGTTCTTCGTGTTCGTGTTCCAGCCGCTGATCGGCGTGAACGAGTACCTGGCGGCGGTCGTCGGCGGCGTGTTCCTCAGCCTGTGCCTGAACTCCGGCGTGGGCGTCGTGGAGGCGTTCAGCGAGCGCGCCAGCCGCGCCAACGGCTACGAGTACGGCCACGCCCGGCTGTTCGGCTCGCTCGCCGGCGGCACGGCGGCGCTGGTCGGCGGGTTCATCTGGGCGGCCAACCCGGACAGCATCTGGTGGGCCGGCTCGGTGTCGGCGATCGTGCTGGGCACGCTGCTGTTCGTGGCCCGGGTGCCCCGGGGCGACGGCGCCGAGTCCGCGGGCGCCGGGGCCGACGCCGGCTCGGGCGGCACGAAGGTCTCCAAGGAGACCGTGCTGGCCCTGCTGCGCGACCGGAACTTCCTCGGGTTCGTCGTCCTGATGTTCGGCACCGCCGCGCTGTACGACGTGTTCGACCAGCAGTTCCCGAACTACTTCGCCACGTTCGTCACCAGCGGCGACCCGGAGGTGCTGTTCTCCCGGGTCGTGGCGGTGCAGATCTTCGCCGAGGCGGCGTTCATGGTCGCCGCGCCGTTCATCGTCAACAAGATCGGCGCCCGCAAGGGGCTGATGGTGTTCGCGGCGATCCTGCTGGTGCGGGTCCTCGGCTCGGCGTTCTTCACGCACGAGTGGCTGCTGATCGCCTGGCGCCTGCTGGCCGCGATCGAGATGCCGTTCCTGCTCGTGTCGGTCATGAAGTACATCACCCGGATGTTCGACGTCCGGATCTCCGCCACGGCCTACATGCTGGGGTTCAACTTCGCCAAGCAGATCGGCATCGCGATCTTCGCGTCCGTGTTCGGCGCCTCGTACGCGGCGATCGGGTTCGCCCACTCGTACCTGATCATGGCGGGCGTGATCCTGGCGGTCACCCTCGTGGCGCGGTTCCTCATGGCCGACGACCGCGACCGGGTGGCCCCGGGCGAGCCGGCCGACCGCGCGGACGGCGGCGCGCCCGCGCCCGCGCTCGCGTCCTCCTGAGCCGGGGCGGTCCCGCGGGCCGGCCGGGCCGGGCCGCGGGACCGCTTCCCTCGCCTATGCTGCACGCAGGCCGCGACAGATGGAGGGACCTGTGCCCGACCATCCCGCGGGGAGCCCCGCGACGCCGTCGCCCCGGGCCGCCGCGCAGCGCCTCCTGAGCTCCGTCGGCAACCCCGCGCTGGAGCGCCTGGCGCAGCTGGCCTCCCGGCTGCTCGCCGCCTCGTCCTCGCAGGTGTCCCTGCTGGCCGACGTGCCCAGCGCCGGCACCGGCGGGCCGGCCCCCGCGGAGGCCGGCCCGGTCGTCGGCGCGACCGGCACGCGCAGCGCGCTGCAGGACCGGGTGTGCGCCGTGACCGCGCGGCTCGGTCAGCCGCTCGTCGTCGCGGACGCCCGCGGGGACGACCGGCTGCGCGACCTCGACGTGGTGGCGGACGACCAGGTGCGCGCGTACCTCGGGGTGCCGCTCGTCGGCAAGGACGGCCACGTGGTCGGCGCGCTGTGCGTGTACGACGCCCAGGTGCGCGCCTGGTCGACCGACGACGTGCTCGTGCTCACCGACCTGGCGGCGTCCGCGGTCGCGGAGCTGGAGCTCTCGGCCCTGGCCGTGGAGTACGAGGCCGACCGCGTGCGGTGGCAGCTCGCGGTGACCGCGGGCGAGGTCGGCAGCTTCGACTGGGACCTGGTCACCGGGGTGCTCGCCTGGGACGACGAGCTGCACGCGATCTTCGGCCTGGCGCCCGGGACGTTCGGCGGCACGATCGCCGCGTTCGAGGCGTGCCTGCACCCCGACGACCGCGCGCGCGTCGCGGAGGCGCTCCAGGACGCGATCGGCCGCGTGGCGCAGTACTCCGCCGAGTACCGGGTCGTGCACCCGTCGGGCGAGGTGCGCTGGGTCCGGGCGAAGGGCATGGCGCTGCCCGGCCCGGACGGCGCCGCGGTGCGGGTGCTCGGCGCCGCGTACGACACGACCGTCGAGCGCGAGGCCGACGCCCGGATCGCCCGCGTGCTCGAGACCATGCAGACCGCGTTCTTCCTGCTGGACGACGCGTGGCGGTTCACCTACGTCAACGCGGAGGCCGAGCGGGTGCTCGGCCGCACCCGCGGCGAGCTGCTGGGCGGCGTGATCTGGGACCTGTTCCCGCTGTCCCTGGGGTCGGCGTTCGAGGAGCACTACCGCGGCGCGGCCGAGACGGGCACGGCGCGGTCCTTCGAGGCGTACTACCCGCCACCGCTCGACGGCTGGTACGAGGTGCGGGCGCACCCCGGTCCCGACGGGCTGTCGGTGTACTTCCACGACATCACCGCGCGCCGCCGGCTCGAGGAGCAGCGCTCCGCCGCGCTCGCCGAGGCGGACGCGGCGACCAGCCGGCTGGCCCTGCTCGCCACCGTGGGCGAGGACCTGAGCGCGACGCTGGACACCGAGTACGCGGTCGGCCGGCTCGCGCGGCACGTGGTCCGGCACTTCGGGTCGTGGGCGCTGGTGACCCTGTGGGACGAGGACCGGCAGCTCCGCGACATCGCGGGGTACCACGCCCACCCCGCGCGCCGGCGGGCGGTGGCCCGGTACGCCCAGCTCCGGCTCGGCGCCCTGTCCCCGTCGTCGTTCCTGCACCGCGCCCTGCACTCGGGGGAGCCCGTGGTGATCCCGGGCGCGACCGCGGCGGTGCTGCCGCTGCTCACCGGGGAGGCGCGCGACGTGTTCGCCGAGCTGGCGCCCCGGACCGGGTACGCGGTGCCGATGCGGGCCCGCGGCCGCACGGTCGGCGCGATCTCCCTGTTCCTCGACGAGGGGCACGCGGACCTCGCGGACCAGGACCTCGCGCTGCTGGTGCAGGTCGCCGACCGGGCCGGGCTCGCGCTGGACAACGCCCGCCTGTACGAGGGGCAGCGCGGGATGGCCGAGACGCTCCAGCGCGCGCTGCTGTCCGCGCCCGCCCAGCCGGACGACATGGACGTCGCGGTCCGCTACGTGCCGGCGGCCCGGGCCGCCCAGGTCGGCGGCGACTGGTACGACGCGTTCCTCCAGCCCTCGGGGTCGACCGTGGTGGTGATCGGCGACGTCATGGGGCACGACCGGCACGCCGCGGCGGTGATGAGCCAGGTCCGCACGCTGCTGCGCGGCATCGCGGCCACCACCGGCGGCAGCCCGGCGGAGGTGCTGCGCTCCCTGGACACCGCGCTGGACACGCTGCGGGTCGACGCCATGGCGACCGCGGTGGTCGGCCGGCTGGAGCAGACGGCCGAGGACCGGGCGGCGGGCACCACCCGGTTCCGCTGGACCAACGCGGGCCACCTGCCGCCGCTGCTCGTGGCGCCGGACGGCACCGTGCGGGAGCTGCGCGCACCGCGGCCGGAGCTGGTGCTCGGGGTGTCCCCGGAGAACGCGCGCACCGACTCGGTGGTCGAGCTGCCGCGCGGGTCGACGGTGCTGCTGTACACCGACGGGCTGGTCGAGCGGCGGGGGGCGCACCTGCAGGAGGGGATCGACGCGCTGGCGGAGCTCGTCGCGGAGCTCGCCCCGGAGGCGCAGGCCCGGGCCACGGGGTCCGCCACGCTCGACGCCGCGTTCCTCGCGGACGCGGTGCTGGCGCGCGGGGCGGCAGGGGACGCGCCCGAGGACGACATCGCGCTGCTCGTGGTGCACCTGGGGCTGCAGGACGGGGACGACCGGCGCGGGTGACCCGCCCGGGCGCCCCGCCGGGTGACACCGGGCGGCCGATCGGGCGCGCATCCGGGTGAATCGCGCGTACTATCCGGGCAAACGTCACATATCGGGCAGGCTCAGCAGTCGGCCCGGGTGCGTCACCAGGGAGGCCCGCCCGTGCAGCTGCCCGACGACGCCGCGCCCGCGCGGCCGGCCGACGACCGCCCCGCGCCGCTGGTGAGCGTGGGGGTGCCCGTCTACAACGGCGACCTCTACCTGGAGGAGGCCCTCACCGCGCTGCGCGACCAGGACCTCCACGACATCGAGGTGATCGTCTCCGACAACGGGTCGACGGACGAGACGGGCAAGATCGCCCGGGCGTTCGCCGAGGCGGACCCGCGGTTCCGCTACGTGCGGTCCGAGCAGAACCGCGGCGTGCCGTGGAACTTCAACCGGGTGCTCGACCTGGCGCGCGCGCCGCTGTTCCTGTGGAACGCCGCCGACGACGTGGTGGAGCCGCAGCACCTCGTGCGGTGCCGGGAGGCCCTGCTCGCGCACCCCGGGGCCGACATCGCGTTCCCGCGGGTGACGCTGGTGGACGCCGCGGGCGACGTGGTCGGGTTCATGGACGACGAGGACCTGTCGTACCTCGGCCTGGCCCCCGCCGAGCGGGTCGACCAGCTGCTGCGGCGCTCGTCCTGGCAGGCCATCGCCTGGGGCGGCGTGCTGCGCACCGACGCGCTGCGGGCGATGGGCGGGCACCCGCGGTTCTTCGGCGGGGACATCGTGCTGGGCATCCGGTCGGCGCTGCGGGCGGAGTGGGTCGTGGTCCCGGAGCGGCTGTTCCGGTGCCGGCGGCACGACAACCAGAACAGCAAGGCCGTGGGAGCCGACCCGATCGTGCAGGTGCGCAGCTACGACCCGGCCTTCCGGCGCCCTGTCGCGTTCCCGCAGTGGTACCTCGCCTACCGGATGCTCGCCGAGCCGCTGGTGGCGCCGGTGCCGCCCGCGGACCGTGCGCGGGTCCTGGTCTCGGTGGCGCGGCGGTGGACCCTGCCGGAGTGGCGGCTGCTGGCGTACGACGTCAAGCGCAACGCCATCCGGCTGCGCCGCGGGCAGTACCAGGGGGCGTACTCGGCGTCGTCCGGCTACTGGGTCTGACCGCCGGGACGTTCGTCCCTGGACGGCGGGAACCGGGACGCCCGCTCGCGCGTTGGGGGAGTCGATCGTGGCCCCGACCTGGAGAGAGATGGACGGCGACAGTAGTACCCACCCCCTGCGCCCGCGCGAGACGGCGACGGGGGGTGAGAGCTGATGTGGGTCCTGTCCCTGCTCCTGGGCGTGCTCGTCGTGCTGGCGATCACCGCCGCGACCGGGTACTTCGTCGCGCAGGAGTTCGCGTACATGGCCGTCGACCGGTCGCGGCTGAACGCCCGCGCGGCCGACGGCGACGCCGGCGCGCGCCGGGCGCTGTCCGTGACCCGGCGCACCTCCTTCATGCTGTCGGGCGCCCAGCTCGGCATCACCGTGACCGGCCTGCTCGTCGGGTACGTGGCGGAGCCGCTGATCGGCGACGCGCTCGGCGAGGCCCTGGGCGGCGTCGGCGTGCCCACCGCCGTCGGCGTGGCTGTCGGCACCGTGCTCGCGCTGCTGCTGTCCACGCTGGTGCAGATGCTGTTCGGCGAGCTTTTCCCCAAGAACCTCGCGATCGCCCGCCCCGAGCCCGTGGCCGTGCGGCTGGCCGGGTCGACCACCGCGTACCTGACCGTGTTCGGCTGGCTGATCCGGGTGTTCGACTCCGCGTCGAACGCGCTGCTGCGCGTGCTGCGCATCGAGCCGGTGCACGACGTGGAGCACTCCGCGACCGCGCGCGACCTGGAGCACATCGTGGCCGAGTCCGCCGAGTCGGGCGACCTGCCGCGGGAGCTGTCGGTCCTGCTGGACCGCATCCTCGACTTCCCCGACCAGGACGTCGAGCACGCGATGGTCCCGCGCTCGCGGGTCGACGTCGTGCGCGCCGGCGCCACCGTCGGGCAGGTCCGGGACCAGATGGCGAGCGGGCACTCGAGGTACCCGGTGCTGTCCGCCCACGACGAGGTGCTGGGCGTCGTGCACCTGCAGGACGTCCTGGTCGCCTCCGACCCGGGCGAGCCCGTCGAGCGCCTCATGCGCGCGCCGGAGCTCGTCCCGACGTCGATGGTGCTGCCCGACGCGCTGCGGCAGCTCGCCGCGGGCCGCAACCAGCTCGCGTGCGTGCTGGACGAGTACGGCGGGTTCGCCGGCGTGCTGACGTTCGAGGACCTGGCCGAGGAGCTGGTCGGCGAGATCACCGACGAGCACGACACCGGCGAGCACGCCCCGACCCTCGCGGAGGACGACGGCGCCTGGACGATGGCGGGCGACGTCCACGTCGACGAGGTCGAGCGGGCCGTGGGCCGCGACCTGCCCGCCGGCGACTGGGAGACGATCGGCGGCCTGGTCATCGCCGCGCACGGCTCCCTGCCCGCGGCCGGGACCAGCGTCGTGCTGCTGCTGCCCGACGACCCGGGCGAGCTCGCGCACGCGGGCGAGCCGGACCCGGTGTGGATGCGGGTCGACGTGCTGGAGATCGAGCGGCACGTCCCGGCGCTGGTGCGGGTCACCGTGCCCGCCGACCCGCCGCCCACCGACGACGAGCGCGCCGACGCCGTCCAGCGCGACCAGGAGGAGAACCGATGAGCCCCCTCGTCGTCGTGATCGTCACCGTGGGGCTGATCGCCCTGTCGGCGTTCTTCGTGGCCGTCGAGTTCGCGGCGCTCGCCGCGAAGCGGTACCGGCTGGAGGAGGCCGCGCCGCGCAGCCGGTCCGCCCGGGCCGCGCTGCGCAGCTCGACCGAGCTCACCGTCCTGCTCGCCGGGTCCCAGCTCGGCATCACGGCCTGCACCCTGGCGCTCGGCGCCGTGACCAAGCCCGCGGTGCACCACTGGCTGACGCCCCTGTTCGAGGGCTGGGGCGTCGCGCTCTGGCTCGCGGACGTGGCCGGGTTCGTCCTGGCGCTCGTCGTCGTGACGTTCCTGCACCTGGTCGTCGGCGAGATGGCGCCGAAGTCCTGGGCGATCGCGCACCCCGAGACGTCCGCGATCCTGCTGGCCACGCCGATGCGCGCGTTCATGTGGCTCACCCGGCCGCTCCTGCGCGTGCTCAACGAGGCGGCGAACTGGTGCCTGCGGCGGGTGGGCGTCGAGCCGGCCGACCAGGTCGCCACCGGCCAGAACCCGGACGACCTGCGGCACCTGGTCGAGCACTCCGCGAACGTCGGCGCGCTGGACGCGTCCTACTCCCGGCAGCTCACGGGTGCGCTGGAGCTGCAGTCGCTGACCGTCCGGGACCTGGTCCGCGCGGGCGGGGCGCCGACGGCCGTGGCGCCGGACGCGACGATGGCGGACGTCCGGCGGGCCACGCAGTCGTCCGGGCACCTGCGGGTGCTCGTGGGCACCGGCGACCGGCTCGACGGGGTCGTGCACGTGCGGGACACGCTGGCCCACCCGGACGCCGCGCCCGTGGGGGCGCTGGCGCGACCGGTGCTGCGGCTCGAGGCCGGCGCGCCGGTGTCGGGGGCGCTGACGCAGATGCGCGAGGAGCGGCAGCACCTGGCCCTGGTCCTCGATGAGGGCCGGACGCTCGGCGTGGTGACGCTGGCGGACGTGCTGGCGCGGCTGTTCCCGCTCGCGGCGCCGGAGGCGGCCGCGGGGGCCGGGGC
>NZ_JAKRMS010000094.1 GCF_022346185.1 Cellulomonas sp. ACRRI
GGGCAGGCCGGCGGGCGGCGGCTGGCGCGTGGCGGGCGTCCGGACGCGCAGGACGACGCCGCCGCCCCGGGACCGGGGTCTCAGGCGGGGCCCTCCCCGGCGCGGGCGCACCGGCGCGGGGCCCCGTAGCCTGCTGGTCGGAGCGGACGAGGGCGGGGAGGGCGCGTGACGACGGAGCCGCAGGTCGGCGGGGCGCCCGGCGTGCCCGGCGCCTCGGTGCCCGGCAGCGCAGCGCCCGGCAGCGCAGCGCCCGGCAGCGCAGCGCCCGCGCGCCGCCACCGTCGCCCGGCCCCCGGGCCGCACGACGTGCGCCTGGTCGTGCTGTTCGCCCTGCTCAACGCCGCGGCGTGCCTCCTCGGTCGCTCGACCCGCGTGCCGGAGGCGGACGTCAGCCTCGTCTGGCCCGCCGCCGGGGTCGCGGTGCTCTGGCTGGTCGCCCGCGCCCGCCGTCCGTGGCCGTGGCTGGACCCGCTGGTGATCGCGCTGTCGACCGGCGCCGTGATCGCGGCGACCGGGTCGGCGCCCGCGACGGCCGCGGTCGGGGGGATCGCCGCGACGGCGCAGGCGGTGGTGTGCGCGGCGGTGCTGGTGCGGCGCACGCCCTACGTCTGGGCGGCGCGCGGGACGCAGCAGCTGCGCCGGGTCCCGGACCTGTGGTGGTTCGTCCTGGGCGCGGCCCTGAGCTCGGTGGTGTCGGCGCCGCTGGTGGAGCTGGCGGTGGTCGTGGGCGGCGAGCCGTGGACGTGGCGGACGGCGCTGCTGTGGTGCGCGCGCAACACCGTCGCGATCGTCGGCATCGGCACCCTGGGCTTCACCGTGGGCGCCTGGCTGCGCCACCGCCGGCGGCGGACGCCTGAGGAGCGGGTCGAGTGGTGGACGGAGGGCAAGGGCGCCGACTACCTCGCGGCGCTGCTGCTCGCGCCCCTGCTGTACGTGGTGTGGTTCGTCCAGGTCGACTGGCTGGCGGTGGTGTTCCCGCTCATCGGCCTCACGGTGTGGGCGGGGTCCCGGCTCCCCACCCGCTCGGTCGTCCTGCACACCACGATCTGCGGCGTGGTCGCCATCCAGCTGACGCTGGTGGGGACCGGCCCGTTCGCCGAGCTGCCGGACCCGACGGCCCAGGTCGCGATCGCGCAGCTCTACGTCGGCCTGGTCGCCGTGATCGGCCTGGCGCTCGCCATCGCGCGGGAGGAGCGCGGCCGGCTGGTGGCCGACCTGCAGGCGGCGCGGGACCGCGCCCAGGAGCAGGCGACGCTGCTGGCGACCGTCGTGGACACGATGTCGGAGGGCGTGCGGGTGGTGGACGCGGCGGGGCGGGTGGTGGTCCGGAACCCGACCGCGGGCGTGCTGCTCACGGGGCGCGCCGACCCCGGCGCCGACGGCGGGTCGGACCTCGCGCACCTGTTCCGGGTCGACGGCAGCCCGGTGCCGGAGGCGGAGCTGCCGTTCCGCCGGGCGCTGGCGGGCGAGCAGGTGCGTGACGCCGACCTGCTGGTGCGGGTGCCCGGCTCGACGGAGCCGCGGATCGTCACGTTCTCGGCCGCGCCGCTGCCGGCCACGGCCGGCGGTGGCGCGGTGACCGTCCTGCGGGACGTCACGGCGGAGCGGACGGAGCTGCGGCGGGCCGCGCAGGTCCAGGCGAGCCTGCTGCCGTCGCGGGCGCTCGACGTGCCGGGGCTGGACCTCGCGGCCCGGTTCGTGCCGGCGGGCTCGGTGGGCGGTGACTTCTACGACTGGCAGGAGGTGCCGGACGGGCTGGTGCTGACGCTCGCCGACGTGATGGGCAAGGGACCGGCGGCCGCGATCCTGGCGGCGACCACCCGCTCGGTGCTGCACGCGCAGCCGGCGCTGCACGACGTGGCGGGCACCCTGGCGGCCACCGAGCGCGCGATGACGGCCGACCTGGCGAACGCGGGCGCGTTCGTCACGATGTTCCGGGCGTACGTCGACGCGGCGGACGGCGCGGTGTCGTACACGGACGCGGGCCACGGGCTGTCCCTGATCATCGGCGCGGACGGCACCGGGCGCCGGCTGTCCGCGACCGGGCTGCCGCTCGGGATCGCCCCCGGGCCGGCGCGGGTCAGCGCCCGGGCACGGCTGGCACCGGGCGAGCTGCTCGTGACGTTCTCCGACGGCGTGCTGGACGCGCTCGGCGGCTCCCTGGGCGACCTCGACCAGGTGGGCCGCGCGGTCCGCGGCACCCGCACCGCGGAGCAGGCGGCCGACGCCGTGCTGTCCCTGGTGGACCCGCGGCACCCCGAGGACGACCTCACGGTCGTCGCGCTGCGCCGGGCCGCGTGATCCCCGCCGGCACCCCGGGAGGCCCTGTGGACCTGCTGCTGCTCGCCGACACCCACGTCCCCCGACGCGCGCGCGACCTGCCCCCGGTGGTCTGGGACGCGGTCGACGCCGCGGACGTCGTGCTGCACGCCGGCGACTGGGTGGACGTCGCGCTGCTGGACGCGCTCGAGGCCCGCGCCCGCCGGGTCGTCGGCTGCTGGGGCAACAACGACGGACCCGACCTGCGGGCCCGGCTGCCGGAGGTCGCCCGCGCGGAGCTCGGCGGGGTGCGGTTCGCGGTGGTGCACGAGACCGGGCAGGCCGCCGGCCGGGAGGCGCGGTGCGCCGCGGCGCACCCGCGCACCGACGTGCTCGTGTTCGGGCACAGCCACATCCCGTGGGACACCGTCGCACCCGGTGGGCTGCGGCTGCTGAACCCGGGGTCGCCCACGGACCGGCGCCGGCAGCCGGCCGGGACCTACCTCACGGCGCGCGCGGAGGGCGGGGTGCTCTCGGACGTGGTGCTGCACCCGGTGCCGCCGCGCGCCTGACGGCGACGGCGCGGCGCCTCAACCCGCCCGGCGCACCGCCACGACGGTGATGTCGTCCGGCCGCTCCGCCGCTCCCCGCGCGAGCCGGAGCACCGCGTCCACGGCGTCCCCGGCCGACCCGGCCCCCCGCACCGCCTCGACCACCGGCGGCACCCCGGCGAGGGTGCCGTCCACCAGGTCGAGCACCCCGTCGGAGAAGGTCACCAGCAGGTCGCCGGGTCCCAGGTGCGTCCGCCGCTGCTCGCGCGCCTCCTCGTCCAGCACCCCGAGCGGCAGCCCGGTCGCGGGCAGCCGCTCGTCGGTGCCGTCGGCGCGCACGACGACCGTGAGCCCGTGCCCGGCGTCGGCGTAGGTGACGTCGCCCGTCGCGGCGTCGAGCGCCGCGTGGAAGGCCGTGGCGAACACCCCGGCGCCGGACAGGTCGGAGTGCAGGATGGCCCCGGCGTACAGCAGGGACTGCGCGACGTCGGCGCCGTGCGCCGACCCCCGCAGGACGGCGCGGATCGACGCGGCCATGATGCCCGCGCCGGCGCCCTTGCCCATGACGTCGACGAGGCTGAGCACCACCCCGCCGTCGGTGGCGGTCCAGTCGTAGAAGTCGCCGCCGACGGCCCGGCTCGGCAGGCACGCGCCCGCGACCTCGTACCCCGGCACGTCGGGGGCGCTGCGCGGCAGCAGCCCCGCCTGCACCTGGGCGGCGCGCTCCAGCTCGGAGTCGATCACGAGCTCCTTCTCGACCCACGCGGCCAGGTCGCGCAGCAGGGCGGCGCTGTCGGCGCCGAACTCGCGCGGCTCGGGGTCGGCGATGCACAGCGTCCCCACCCGGTACCCGCCGGGGGCGACGAGCGGCTGCCCGGCGTAGAACCGGAGCCCGTCGGGGCCGACGACGAAGGGCTTGTCGCGGAACCGCTCGTCCTGGGCGGCGTCGGGCACGACGAGCATGGCGTCCGACAGCACGGTGGTGCCGCAGAACGAGTCGTCACGCGGGACGACCGGCGCGTCGAAGCCGGCCATCGCCTTGTGCACGACGACCTCGCGGTCGACGAGGGAGACGAGCGCGGTGGAGACGCCGAAGAGCTGCCGCGCGAGCCGGACGACGCGGTCGAACCGGTCCTCGGCGGGGGTGTCGAGCACGCCGAGCCGGTGCAGCGCCGCGACCCGCTCGGCTTCCAGGTGGGTGGTGTCGGTGGCCATCGGCACGACCGTACGTCACCGGTCGCGACCTGCGCACGGACGGGGCCGCCGCGGCCCCGCCCGTCACCCGGACCGGTGCCGCGCCAGCCGCCACGTGTTCCGGTCGCCGTCGCGGTCCAGGCTGAGGCTGTCGACGGCCCGCAGCACGAGGGCGATGCCGCGCCCGCTCTCGGCGAAGTCGTCCACCGGGTCCGGGTCCAGGTCGACGCGGACGGGGGCGCCGTCGTCGGTGAGCTCGGCCTCGAGCCGCTCGGGCCGGGCCCGCAGCAGGACGGTCGCGCGGACGGGCCCGTCGCCCACCGGGACGGTGTGCCGGACGACGTTCGTGGCGATCTCGATCACCGCGGTCTCGAACCGCAGCCGGTCCAGGTCCGGGACGTCGGGGGCTGCGGCCCACAGCCGCGCGAACGCGTCGTGCACCTCCTCCAGCCAGCCGGGCTCCGCGGACCCGTCGACGCGGAGCTCCGCGGCCCCCTCAGCGGCCGGCACCGACCGCGTCCTCGACGGTCGCGTACGGGCGGAGCACCCGGTCCATGGTGGTGAGCTCCAGCACGGTGCGGACCTGCTGGCCCACCCCGGCGATCCGCAGGTCGCCCCCGGCGGCGCGGGCGGTGCGCAGCCCCCCGACCAGCGCGCCCAGGCCCGACGAGTCCAGGAACGCCGTGTCCGCCAGGTCCACCACCACGAGCGTGCGCCCGTCGGCCACCTCCCGGTCGACGGCGGCCTTCAGCTCCCCGGCGGCGGCCATGGTGAGCCGCCCGTGCACGCGCAGCACCGCCGCGCCCTCGCTCCGGTCGGTGGTCAGCTCCATCGGGTCCTCCTCGTCGTCGTCATGCGATGCCCCGGCGCCGCGCGGAGCGCGGCGGGCTCGCGTCGGGTCCGGTGAACCCGCGGTAGCGCAGCGCCTGCACCACGACGCTGAGCACCACCAGGTCGTACACCACCCACAGCAGGTTCACCGTCGTGCCCACCCACAGGGACAGCCCGAGCGACGCCCGGACGATCCCGATGACCGCGGCCACCACGAGCAGCACCATCGCGAGCAGCTGCGGCCACACGAGCCGCCACTGGCTCGGCGAGCCGTCCGGCCGCACCTTGGGCGTCACCGCGAAGCCGAGCGGCCGGCCGAACCACACGTTCGCGACGGCGGTCCACACGGCCTTGATCCACACCGGGAACAGCGCGAGCGCGTACTGCTGCCCCCGCCAGGTCTTGACCCCGCGCGCGGCGACCACGAACAGCAGCTGGCTGGCCAGGAAGAACGGGATGAACCGCGCGAAGAAGTCCACGGTCCACGCGGTCACGGGAAGCACGCCGAAGCACAGGAAGATGATCGGCGCGGCCAGGTAGACGAGCGCGGCGAACCCCGACAGGTACGACCACATGGTCGCGAAGTACATGAGCTTCTGCCCGACCTTGAGGCCGCGGACGCCCAGCGGGTTCTCCTTCAGCATCACCTGCATGGTGCCCTGGGCCCAGCGCAGCCGCTGGGTCATCATCGTCCCCAGGTCCTCGGGGGCGAGGCCGTGCGCCAGGCTCTCGTGGTGGTAGACGGTCTTCCAGCCCAGCGCGTGCAGCCGCATCGCGGTCGCCATGTCCTCGGTGACGGACAGCGTGGCGACCGGCATGACGGCCTGCGCCTCGGACGACCGGTCGACGTCGACGGCCCGCACCAGCGCCTGCACGGACTCGATCGCCCCCAGGGGCGACCACTCGCGGTCGGCGAGCCGGGCCAGCGCGGGCTCGTCGACGACGACGGCGCCGATCTGGTCGTCCCGCGCGATCGGCAGGGCGGCGATGGCGGCGAGGTCGTCCTGGATGCCGGCGACGTCCCGCGCGACGACCTGGCCGGAGATGCCGTCGACCTCCCGCTGGAAGCCGTAGGTCACGTCGGACAGCGGCTCGCCGGCGTCGAGCGCGCCGAGCGCCCGGGCGGCCGCCTCCTGCACCTCGTGCAGGACGGCCGCCTGGACGGCGTCCGGGGCGTCCCGCTGGGCGCGGTCGAGCAGCCGCCGGGAGGCGTGCAGCGCCTCGCGGACCGAGCGCTCGGTCTCGCGGACGTAGCCGACCAGGCCGAGCTGCATCAGCGCGTCCCGGCGGAGCACCGCGTTCGACCCGCAGAAGAACGCGGCGTTCCAGCCGTCCTTGCCCTGCTGGATCGGGCCGTAGAACAGCGGCGCCTGGCTGCCGAGCGGGTCGGCGGAGGTGACGTTGGTGAAGAACTGCGGCGTCTGCACGAGCGCGACCGCCGGGTCCGCGAAGTACCCGAGGGTGCGGTCCAGGATCTCCGGCTCGGGGATCTGGTCGGCGTCGAGGATCAGCAGGAACTCGCCGTCGGTCTGGAACAGCGCGTTGTTGAGGTTCCCGGCCTTGGCGTGCCGGGGGCGGTCGGTCCAGTCCTCGGACCGCTCGATGTACCCGACGCCCGCGGCCCGCGCGGCGGCGGCCAGCTCGGGCCGCGACCCGTCGTCGAGGACCCAGGTCCGGTGCGGGTACGCGATGTCGCGCGCCGCCTCGGCGGTCCGCAGCACCAGCTCGACCGGCTCGTCGTAGGTGGTGACGAACACGTCCACGGTGATCCCCGGCGCGGGCGGCGCCGGGTCCTCGCGCTGCTTGGCCTTCCACATCGTCATGCCGAACAGCGCGACGTCGATCAGCGAGTAGGTCTCCGCGATCACCAGGGGGACGGCGATCCACCACGCCGACCAGTTCACCGAGTCGAGCCAGCGCCAGGCGATGTAGTTCACCCCCAGCAGGAGCGTCAGCACCACCACGACCCGCAGCACGAGCTGCTGCCTCATCCGTTCTCCCTCCGCAGCACCACGACCGTCAGGTCGTCGGGGCGGTCCGTGGCGGGACCGGCGCCCGCGAGCACGCGGGCCACGGCGTCCGCCGCCGACGTGGCGGCGCCGAGCGGCACCGCCAGCACGTCCTCGGGGTCGAGCGCCCGGTCGCCGCGCTCGAGCACGCCGTCGCTCACGACGGCCAGGGCGTCGCCGGGGGCGAGCGTCACCTCGCCCGCGGCGCGCGGCTCCCCCACCACCACGCCGAGCGGCGGCCCCTGGGCGGACAGCCGGTGCAGGCCGCCGTCCGCCGTCCGCAGCACCGCGAGCCCGTGCCCGGCGTCGGAGTACCGGAGCACGCCGGTCGCCGGGTCGAGCGCGGCGTGGAACGCGGTGACGAACGCGCCGGCCCGGTCCAGGTCGGGCTCCAGCACCCGCTCCGCGAGCGCCAGCGCCTCGCCGACGTCCTCGTGCCGGCCGAGGCCGCGCAGCACGGAGCGGACGGTCGCGGCGATGATCGCGGCGCCGAGGCCGCGGTCCATCACGTCGGCCAGGGTCACCAGCAGCCGCCCCGGGATCGCCTGCCAGTCGTAGAAGTCGCCCCCCACCCCGTGCGCGGGCAGGCAGGCGCCGGCGAGGTCCCACCCGGGGACGTCGGGCGCGGCCGTCGGCAGCAGCCCGCGCTGCACCTCGGCGGCCCGGCCGAGCTCGGCGTCGGCGGAGAGCTCCTTCTCCACCCAGGCGGCGAGGTCGGACAGCAGCGCCTCGTCCTCGGCGGTGAACTCCCGCGGCCGGCGGTCCATCAGGCACAGGGTGCCGACGCGCTCCCCGCCCGCCGTGGCCAGCGGCCGCCCGGCGTAGAACCGGATGTGCGGGTCCCCGGTCACGAACGGCGCGGCGGTGAACCGCGGGTCGAGGGCGGCGTCCGGGACGACCATCGTCGCGGGCTGCTGGATCGCGGCCGCGCAGAACATCCCCTCGCGGGGCGTCTCGCGCGCCTCGGTGCCCTGCCGCGACTTGAGGAACAGCCGGTCGGTGTCGACGAGCGAGATGAACGCCATCTGGACGCCGAACAGCTGCTGGGCCAGCCGGGTCACGCGGTCGAACCGCTCCTCCGGGGGCGTGTCGAGCACGGCCAGGTCGCGCAGCGCGGCGACCCGTCGTGCTTCGTCCGCGTCCGCTCGTGCGGTCCCGCCCATGCCTCACCCCCCGGCGTGACCCTACCCACAGGTCCGCTGACCTGCAGGTCGGCGGGACCCCGCCAGGACCACCCTCCTGACGGGTCAAGCAGGGCCGTGGGGTGCCGATCAGGACACCGTGCAGCAGCGTGCCTCCCTCCCGCGGCTCGCGGTCGTCGTCGCCGCGCTGGCGACGCACGCCGTGCTGCCCCCGGGGA
Organism: Cellulomonas sp. ACRRI; assembly: GCF_022346185.1. Taxonomy (GTDB): domain Bacteria; phylum Actinomycetota; class Actinomycetes; order Actinomycetales; family Cellulomonadaceae; genus Cellulomonas. The sequence goes on from NZ_JAKRMS010000094.1 coordinate 8,205, forward strand.
CCCTCCGGGACGTGCTGTACGCGGTCGTCGGCGCCGTGTGCGCCGCGCAGACCTGCCGGGCCGCCGGCCGGATCACCGGGCCGCAGCGGCGCGCCTGGCAGCTGCTCGCGCTGGGGCTCGTCGCCTGGGTGATCGGCGACGTGGTGTGGACCCTCCTCGAGCGCGGCCTCGGTGTGCAGCCGTTCCCGTCGGTCGCGGACGTCGCGTACGTCGCCTCCTACCCGCTGCTCGCCGCGGGCCTCGTCCGGGCGTTCCCGGCTCCCCGCGGGCGGCGCCCGACCTGGCTGCTCGACGCCCTGCTGGTCACCAGCGGCGCGCTGCTGGTGCTGTGGCTCCTGGTCCTCGAGCCGACGCTCGCCGGGTGGCCGGCCGACCCGCTCGGCACCGCGGTCGGCGCCCTGTACCCGCTCGGCGACGCCGTGCTGCTCGTGCTCCTCGCCCGGGCCGCCACCGCCGCCGGCACCCGGCCCCCGGCCCTGCGGCTGTCGACGTGGGGGGTGCTGGCGATCCTGCTCGCCGACGAGCTGTTCCTGCTCGCCCCGGGCTGGCCGGCGCTCGACGCGCGCGTGCACCTGATCGACACCCTGTGGCTCACCGGGTACGTCCTGCTGGCGTCAGCGGCCCGGCACGCGTCCGCCGGCCGCGCCGCACCGCCGCGCGCCGACGGCGACCTCGGCACCGGCTACCTGGTCCTGCTGGGCGCGTCGGTGTGCGTCCTGCCCGGCACGGCCGCGCTGGAGGCGGCGCGGGGTCTGCCCGTGCACCTGGCCGAGGTGTGCATCGCCGCCATGGTCGTGATCGCCGCGTTCCTGCTGCGGTTCGGCGGGCTCCTGCGCGCCATGCGGCGGCAGCACGCCCGGCTGGAGCACCTGGCCGTGACCGACCACGTGACCGGGCTCGCGAACGCCACCGGGCTGGCCCGCCGGGTCGAGGCGGGCCCCTGCGACGCACCGCCGGGCACCGTCCCCGCCGTGCTCCTCGTGGCGCTGGACGGCTACCGCGACGTGGCGCAGACGCTCGGGCACGCCGCGGCCGACGACCTGCTGCGCGCGGTGGCCGCGGTGGTGGGCCGGGAGGCCGGGGACGACGGCACGCCGGCGCGCCTCGCGCGCGACGTGTTCGCCGTGGGGCTGGACGTCGACGGCCCGGACGCGGCCGAGAGCGCGGCGCGCCGGCTCGTCGAGCGCCTGACCCCGCCGCTCCCGGTGGGCGGGCTCGACCTGTCCGTCCGCCCGCTGGTGGGGGTCGCGGTGGCGGCGGGGCGCCCGGCCGCCGCCGACGTGCTGGTGGCCCGCGCCGACGGCGCCCTCGCCGCGGCGCGCCGCCGGGACGACCGGGTCGGCGTCGACGCCGGGGCGCCCGCGGTGCCGACCCCGCGGGGCCCCGGCGCGGCGACCGCCCCGCGCGAGGCGGACCTGCTGCGGCGGCTGCCCGCCGCGGTGGCCGCCGGCGAGCTCGTGGTGCACTTCCAGCCGTTCGTCTCCGTCGCCGGCGGCCGGGTCGAGGGCGCCGAGGCCCTGGTGCGCTGGCAGCACCCGGAGCACGGCCTGCTCGGCCCGGACGCGTTCGTGCCCGCCGCCGAGCGCACCGGCCTGATCCGCCCCGTGACCCTGCACGTGCTGGACGTCGCCCTGGCGCACTGCGCCCGGTGGCGCGCGGCCGGGCCGGCGACGTTCGGGGTGTCGGTGAACGTGTCCGCGCACGACCTGGACGACCCGCGGCTGGTCGGCGACGTGCGGGCGGCGCTCCACCGGCACGCCCTGCCGCCGGGCGCGCTCGGGCTGGAGGTCACCGAGACGATGGCGATGCGGGACGCCGCGCAGGCCGGCCGGACGCTGCGGGCGCTCGCGGACCTGGGCGTGCGCCTCGCGGTGGACGACTACGGGGTGGGCTACGGCTCGCTCGACTACCTGCGTCGGCTGCCGTTCACCGTGCTCAAGGTCGACCGGGCGTTCGTGGCACCGGCGGCCGACGACCGGGTGTGCGCGGAGATCCTGCGCTCGACCGTGGACCTCGGCCACGCGCTCGGCATGTACGTGGTCGCGGAGGGCGTGGAGGACGACCGCACGCTGGCGCTGCTGCGCGGGCTGGGGTGCGACGCGGCGCAGGGCTGGGCGCTCGGCCGGCCCGGCCCGGCCGCGGCGCTGGACGGTCGCCTGGGCATGGCCGCGCCTGTCAATTAGTAGATCCTTCAAGTATTCTCGCCGGACCGACCGGCCCCCGGGGCCGCGCCGACCGACCGGAGGAGTACCCCATGCCCGACCGCCGTCCCACCGCGGCCGAGCGCCAGGCCCGCCTGGCCGCCGTCCGAGCCGAGCAGCGCAAGAAGGAGCGCGGCCGCGCCATCTGGATCGGCTCGATCGCCGGCGTCCTCGTGCTCGCGCTCGTCGGCGTCAGCGCCTGGGTCATCGTCGACGCGGGCCGCGACAAGGCCGCCGTGCAGGCCCGGGCGGACGCCGACATCGACGGCGTCGAGGCGATCGACGGCCTCACGTTCAACCACGTGACGACCAGCGTCGACTACGCGCAGGACCCGCCCGCCGGCGGCGACCACAACGCCGCGTGGCTGAACTGCGGCGTCTACACCGAGCCGGTGCCGAACGAGAACGCCGTGCACTCCCTCGAGCACGGCGCGGTCTGGATCACCTACGACCCGGCGCTGCCCGCCGAGGACGTCGCGACGCTCCAGGCGTTCGCGGACAACCAGTCGTACGTGCTGGTCTCCCCGTACGAGGGCCTCGACTCGCCCGTGGCGATCAGCGCCTGGGGCTACCAGCTGAAGGTCGACTCGGTCGACGACGAGCGGCTGCCCGTGTTCATCCAGAAGTACCTGCTGAACCCGGAGCTCGCCGAGGTCGGCGCGCCCTGCTCAAGCGGCGTGGGCACGCCCGCGTGACGTCCCCCGTCCTCGACGACGCCCCCGTGGCGCCCGCGCCCGCGCCCGCGGGCCGGGGCCACGGGCGCCTCGTGCTCGCCGTGGTGGCCCTCGCCGCGCTGGTGCTCGGCGCCCTCGCCGGTGCGCTGCTCGCCCGGCAGCCCGCGCTCGCCGCGGCCGCCGAGGGCTCGGTCGACGCGGGCTTCGCCCGGGACATGCAGGCGCACCACGCCCAGGCCGTCGACCTCGCGGTGCTGGTCCGGGACCGCAGCACCGACGAGGAGGTGCGCACGGTCGCGCTCGACATCCTGCTGACCCAGCAGAACCAGATCGGGCAGATGGCCGGCTGGCTGTCGACCTGGGGGCTCCCCGCCGCGGCGTCCGAGCCGCCCATGGCGTGGATGACGGGCGCGGGGCACGGGCACGGCGCGGCCGGCGGCAGCACCGCGGCCGGGGACGCCCCCGGCTACGCGGCGATGCCCGGGTGGGTGTCCCGCGAGGACCTGGCCCGGCTGACCGCGGCCACCGGGACCGAGGCGGACCGGCTGTTCCTCCAGCTGATGATCCCGCACCACCGGGGCGGCGTGGAGATGGCCGAGTACGCGGTCGAGCACGCGCAGCGGCCCCAGGTCGTCGCGCTGGCGCGCACGATCGTCACGTCCCAGGAGCGCGAGCTGACCGCGCTGCAGGACATGCTCGAGGCGCGCGGCGGCCCGGTCGGCTGACGCACCCTCGCGCTAGTCCCGCCCGCGCAGCTCCAGGCTGATCTGGTCCGCGTCCAGCACCCGCAGGGCCTCGGTGAGCGCACCGGAGCTGGCCGTGCCGAGGTCGCGCACCTTCAGCAGCGCCTCGCGCTGGGCGTCCAGCACCGCCAGCCGCAGCTCGCGCACCTGGGCAGCGGCGGAGGCCCGGTCCTCGGCGGCGTCCTCGTCCTCGTCGACCTCGCCGCCCTGCCGCTCGGCGATCCGCCGGGCCTTGTCGAGGACCGCCGGGTCGTACGGGGTGCCGTCGGGCCGGCGCAGGTCGGGGTCGCCGAGCAGCGCGGCCGCGGCGGTGGTCATCTCCCCCACCAGGCGGTCCACCTCGGCGCGGTCGTCGGCACCGTCCCGGCCCAGCCCGAGCCGGCGCACCAGCCAGCCGAGCGTCCCGCCCTGCACGAGCAGCGTCCCCGCCGCGACGATGAACGCGACCAGCACCAGCAGCGCGCGGTGCGGGGTGTCCCGCGGCAGCGACTGCGCGGCGGCCAGCGTCACGACGCCGCGCATGCCGGCCCAGACGAGGATCGCGCCCTCGCGGGGCCCGAGGTGCTCGGCCTGCAGGTAGTCGATGTCCGCGATCCGGCGGGTGATCCGGTAGCGGAGCCGCACGCCCCGGGCCTCCGGCGCGTCGTGGCGGCCCAGGCGCGGCCGGCGCCGGCCGAGCACGCGCCGCACCTTCGCCGCGTCGACGGGCGCGGTGGTCGCGCGCGGGGCCGCCCCCGCGGGCGGCGCGCCCGGGACCCGGCGCTCGGCCAGGTCCTCCCGGGTCAACGTCGCCAGCCCCTCGGGACGCTCGTTCAGGGCCGTGAGGTAGCCGCGCACCGTGACGCCCCGCCGCGCCCGCCGCGACAGCCGGGACAGCAGGTAGGCGACGTACCCGGTGCGGACGAGCAGCACGACGGCCGCCGACAGCGCACCGAGGCCGACCGCCGCCCACAGGTGACCGTGGTCCGCGCGGACCTCCGCGACCAGGCCGTACAGCTCGAGCCCCATGACCAGGAACACCGCGCCCTCGAGCAGCAGCTCCAGGGTGCGCCAGTTGGCCGCCTCCGCGATCCGGTCCTGCGGCCGCAGCCGCACGCTGCCCGCGCCGGCGACCAGACCGGCGCTCACCGTGGCGACCAGACCCGAGGCGTTCAGGTGCTCGGCCGGGATGTAGGCGACGAACGGCACGATGAACGAGACCGCCGTCGTCAGGTGCGGGTCCGCCAGGCGGGTCCGCACCCACAGGCTGATCTTGCCGACCAGGCCGCCGATCGCGACCGCCACGACCACCGCGTAGACGAAGTCGGTCGCCACCTCCCACAGCGTCACGGACGCGGCGGTCGCGGCCACGGCGGAGCGCAGCAGCACCAGCGCCGACGCGTCGTTCAGCAGGCTCTCGCCCTCCAGCACCGTGACGATGCGCGGGCTCACCCCCGACTTCCGGACGATCGACGTCGCCACCGCGTCGGTCGGGCTGAGGACGGCGCCCAGCGCGATCCCGGTCGCCAGCGACACGTCGGGGATGAGCCAGGAGAAGATCACGCCCAGCACCACGGACGTCGCGACGACGAGCAGCACCGACAGGCCGCTGATGGCCGTCAGGTCGCGCCGGAAGTCCATGGTGGGCACCGACACCGAGGTGGCGTACAGCAGCGGGGGCAGGACGATCCCGAGGATCCACTCCGGCTCGATCTCCACCGCCGGGACCGCCGGGACCAGGCTGATGGCGACGCCGAGCGCCACGAGCAGCAGCGGCGCCGACACCCCCACCCGCGGGGCGAGGGCGGTGACGGTCACCACCGCGACAGCGCCGATCACCCCGATCAGCAGCAGGTCCATGCGCGTGGCCCCTCCGTGGTGCGCCCGCCGCGGCTCAGCCGGCGGACCGCGCGGCCGCCGGGGCCGGGGCCGCGCGCACGAGGCCGCGGTAGTACTCGATCTTCTCCTCGAGGTGCTCCTGCTGGTGCAGCAGCCGCTCGAGGGTCGAGGCTACGTGCTCGGCGTGGGCCTCGAGCAGCGCCAGCCGCTCCGGCACGGTCGCGTCGGCCTGCGGGCCGGTGGCCAGCGCCAGCCCCGCGTACCGGCGCATCGCGGCGATCGGCATGCCGGTGTCCCGCAGGCAGCGCAGCACGCCGAGCCAGTCCAGGTCCGCGTCGTCGTAGAGCCGGCGGCCCGCGGCGTCCCGCCGGACGTCGCGGACCAGGCCGATCTTCTCGTAGTAGCGCAGCGTGTCGAGGCTGAAGCCGGAGCGCCGGGCGGCGTCGGCCGGGGCGTAGGTGGTCATGGCCGCCAGTGTGGCGCGGGCAGGGCGCGGACGGGAGCGGTCCGGCGACAGGTCTTGCGCTGGAGCGCGCTCCAGCCGCGACGCTGGCCGGCATGACGACGACCACGCCCGCGACCGGGCAGACCACCGCACCCGTACCCGCCGACGAGCGCGCGGCCGCAGCCCCGCCCGTCGCCCTGGGCGCCATGCTGTTCGGCACCCGGCACGACGACGCGGAGTCGTTCGACCTGCTCGACGCGTACGTCGAGGCGGGCGGCGTGTGGATCGACACCGCCGACTGCTACGCGTTCTGGGCCGACGAGTCCGGACGCGGCGGCCAGAGCGAGCCCGTGCTGGGGCGCTGGCTCGCCGCCCGCCCCGGGATGCGGGACCGCGTGCGGATCGCGACCAAGGTCGGCTGCGAGCCGCTGTGGCCGGGCTCGTTCCCCGAGCGGACGACGGGCCTGGGCGCCGAGGTCGTGCGGTCGGTGGCGCGGCAGAGCCTGGACCGGATGGGGATCGACCGCATCGACCTGTTCTGGGCGCACCGGGACGACCGCTCGACGCCCCTGCGCGAGATCGTCGACGGCTTCGCCGGGCTGGTCGACGACGGGGTGGTCGGCGCCTGGGGCTTCTCCAACACCGCGCTGTGGCGGGTGGAGCGTGCAGCCGGCGCCGCCCGGGCGCGCGGGCTGGCGGCGCCCAGCGCGCTGCAGCTCCGGTACTCCTACCTGCAGCCGCGGCCGATGGTCCGGGACCACGAGCACGACCACCGGTTCGGCTGGATCACCGACGAGGTGCTCGACTACGCCGAGGCGGACCCCGCCGTCGGGCTGTGGGCGTACAGCCCGCTGATGTCGGGCGCCTACGAGCGGGCGGACCGGCCGGTGCCCGCGGGGTTCGACCACCCCGGGACCGCGCGGCGGCTGGCCGTCCTGGCGGACGTGGCGGCCGAGCTGGGCGTCAGCCGGAGCGAGGTGGTGCTCGCGTGGCTGGCCGGCGGCAGCCCGCGGGTGTCGCCCGTGGTGGGGGTGAGCAGCCCCGAGCAGCTCGCGACGGCGATGGCCGGGGTGCGGCTGGTGCTCCCCGCAGCGGCCCGGGAGCGCCTCGACGCGGCGTGGTGAGCCGGTGCGCTCCGCGGTAATGAGAGTGAGTATCAGTTGTGTTAGCGTGACGGCGCTGATCATCCGACCCGCGACCGGAGAGGAGACGGCGGCGAGGGCACCCGTGCGTCCGCACGGGCCCCCCGGCCGCCGGCCCCCACATGACCCTTTCGACCCGTACCCGCCCCCGCCTCGCCGGAGCGCTCGGCCTCGGCGTGACCGCGGCGCTGCTCGCCGCGTGCGGCCAGTCCGGCGACGCCGCGGCGGAGCCGTCCGCCACCGCCGAGGAGACGTCCGCCGCCCCGGCCGCGACCGAGGTCGCCACCGCGAAGCCGCGCCTCGCCCTCACCTACGACGGCGGCATCCAGGTGCTGGACGCCGACACGCTCGAGGTCGTCTCCGACATCGAGCTGGCCGGCTTCAACCGCCTGAACCCGGCCGGCGACAACCGGCACGTGCTCGTCTCCACCACCGGCGGCTTCCAGGTGCTCGACGCCGGCACCTGGACGCAGCCGCACGGCGACCACACGCACTCGTACACGGCCGACCCGGTGCTGACCGACGTGCTGTGGCCGGCCGAGACGCCGGGCCACGCCGTCCGGCACGAGGGGCGCACCGCGCTGTTCGACGACGGCACGGGCCAGGTCACGGTCGTCGACTCCGACGCCCTGACCGACCCGGACGCCGAGACCCGCGACCACACCACCCCGTCCGCGCACCACGGCGTCGCGGTCGAGCTCACGGACGGCACCCTCGTCGTCTCCGACGGCACCGAGGACGAGCGCACCGGCGTGCGGGTCCTCGACGCGGACGACGCCGAGATCGCCGCGATCGACACCTGCCCCGGCGTGCACGGCGAGGCCGTCGCCGCCGACGAGGCCGTGGTCATCGGCTGCGAGGACGGCGCCGTCGTCTGGGCCGGCGGCGCGCTGACCAAGGTCACCGCCCCCGATGCCTACGGCCGGATCGGCAACCAGGCCGGGTCCGAGGCCTCGCCGTACGTGCTGGGCGACTACAAGTCCGACCCGGACGCCGACCTGGAGCGCCCGACCCGGGTCTCCCTGATCGACACCCGCGACGCGTCCCTCCGCCTGGTCGACCTGCCGGCCTCCTACACGTTCCGCTCGCTCGCCCGCGGCGACGCCGGCGAGGCCCTGGTGCTCGGCACCGACGGCGCCCTGCACGTCATCGACCCGGAGTCCGGCACCGTCGTGCGGTCCGTCCCGGTGATCGACGCGTGGGAGGAGCCGGAGGAGTGGCAGGAGCCGCGCCCGGCGATCACCGTCCTGGACGGCTCCGCGTACATCACCGACCCGGCCACGAAGTCCGTGCACGCCGTCGACATCGAGACCGGCGAGGTCTGGCTGAGCGCCGACCTCGAGGTGACGCCGAACGAGATCGCGGGCGTCTCCGGCGCCGCCGCGGAGCACGGCGGGCACGACCACGCCGAGGGCGACCACGCCGACCACGCGCACGAGGACGAGCACGCGCACGAGGACGAGGGCACCGAGGGCTGACCCCCGCCCCCACCTCCTCGGGTGGAGCGTCCCGCCCGGGCACGCGGCGCGTGCCGGGCAGGGCGCTCCACCCTCGCGCATCCCGACCCGGAAGGA
>NZ_JAKRMS010000095.1 GCF_022346185.1 Cellulomonas sp. ACRRI
GGGCGGGGCCGGACCGGACGAGCCCGGCGGTGCCCCGCGGGCCGCGCTGACGGTCGACGGCGACCGGCACGCCGTCGCGCCGGTCACCGAGGACGAGCGCGGCGGCGGCGCCGTCCTGCTGCACGGCGTCACGGTGCCCGATCTGCCCGGCACCGGCGCCGGGGACTGGTGGTACCCGCCCGCCCGGACCCTCGTGGACGCCGCGCGGGCCGTCGGCGCGTTCGTCGACGCCGAGAAGCCGACCTGGTGGGACACCCCGGTCCTGATGGCGACCGGCGCCCCGGACGCGGTCGGCGTGCTGAACAACCACTACGTCCCCGGCGGGATGCTCGCCAACGAGGCCTGGGGGCGGCCGCGCGACCGCGCCGCGTACCCGGGTCCGGAGGGCGCCAGCCGGTACCAGCTCGGGCTCTGGTACCGGTACCTCGGGCTCGGCCTGCGGCTGCCGGCGTCGGCGGGCTCGGCGTCGGGTGTGCTGCCCGCGCCGCCCGGGTACGACCGGGTGTACGTCCAGGCGCCGGGGCCCCTGACCGTCGACGGGTTCTACGCCGGGCTGCGGGCCGGGCGGTCGGTCGTGACGAACGGGCCGCTCCTGGCGGTGACCGTCGGCGACGCCGGGCCCGGCGCGACGGTGCCGGCGGGGCGGCACCGGGTGCGGGCGGTGGCGCGCACGGCGTGGGCACCCGGCGTGAGCGCGGGGCCGGAGACGCGCGGGTCGGACGGCTCCGGCGCGGGCGGCTCCGCGCCCGACGGCGCGGGTCCGGTGCGGGTCGAGGTCGTCGTCGACGGCCTGGTCGCGGCGCGCTCCGACGGGCCGGTGCTGGACGTCACGCTCGACCTGCGCCGCGCCGGCTGGGTGGCCGCCCGGGCCAGGCAGCCGGACCCCCGCACGATCCGGCTCGCCCACACGAGCCCCGTGCACCTCGACGGCCCCGGCCCGGACCCCGCGGGGCCGGCCGAGCACCGGGCGTTCTTCGCACGCTGGATCGCCGACCTGGCGGCCGCGGCCCGCGCCGACCCCGGACGGTTCGGTTCCCCGGCCCGCCGCGACGAGGTGCTGGACCTCTACGACCGCGCGGCGCGCTTCTACCGCTGACGAGGACCCGCACCGGCTGCCGCCCGCGCTACGGCGCGCGCTGCAGGAAGTCGCCTGCGCCCAGCGCGGTCGCCCGCGCCGAGCGCGGTAGCCCGGGGTACAGCGCTCGGCCGGGACTGCCGCGCTCGCCGGGCGGGCGCGGCGAGGCGGGGGCGCGGAGCCGGTCCGGTGGCGGTGCGCGGCGCTCCGCGGCGCGACCCGGTGCTCAGCCCACGCGGTGCAGCCAGCGCACGGGCGCGCCCGCGCCCGCGTACCGGAACGGCTCCAGCTCGTCGTCCCACGCCTGCCCGAGCGCCAGCGCCAGCTCCTCGCGCACGGCGCGGGCGTCGGCCTGCTCGAGCGCCGCGCGGATGCGGTCCTCGGGGACGACGACGTTGCCGTGCACGTCGGTCTGCGCGTGGAAGATGCCCAGCTCGGGGGTGTGGCTCCACCGGGCGCCGTCGCTGCCGTGGCTCGTGTCCTCGGTGACCTCGTAGCGCAGGTGGGTCCAGCCGCGCAGGGCCGACGCGAGGCGCGCGCCAGTGCCGGAGGTCCCCTGCCACGAGTGCTCGGCACGGAACATCCCCGGTGCGGCGGGCTGCTCGGTCCAGTCCATGGACACGCGCGAGCCCAGCACGTTGCCCGCCGCCCACTCGAGGTGTGGGCAGAGCGCGCGCGGCGCGGAGTGCACGAAAAGAACACCGCGGGTGATCGCACCTGCCATGTCATCCCTCCCGGATCGGCTCGAGGTTCGCCTTCCCCAACGACCTCGTCCCTACCGGGCACGTGACTCCACGACCTGCACGCGCGGCGTGCTGAGGACAGCATGCCTGATGAGGGCCGGTGCGCACCAGCGCTCCGGCCCTCATCACCTGCTCGATGCCCGGATCGTCCGGGTTCCGGACGTCCCCGGCGACCCGTCAGAGGGTCTCGCGGATGGCCCGCATCGCCTTCTTGCGCACGGACCGGTCGAGCCGGTCGATGTAGAGGTGGCCGTCCAGGTGGTCCACCTCGTGCTGCAGGCAGCGGGCCATGAGCTCGACGCCCTCGACGACGACCTCCTTGCCGTCGAGGTCGTGGCCGACGACCCGGGCGTACCAGGCGCGCTTGGTCGGGAACCACAGGTCGGGCACCGACAGGCAGCCCTCGTCGCCGTCCTGGTAGTCCTCGGACAGCTCGACGATCGTCGGGTTCAGCACGTAGCCGAGCTCGTCGTCGATGTTCCAGGAGAACGCCCGCAGCCCGACGCCGATCTGGTTCGCGGCCAGACCCGCGCGACCGTCGTGGTCGACCGTCTCGAGCAGGTCCTCGACCAGGCCCTTCACGCGGGCGTCGATCGTGGTCACCGGCTCGCACGGGGTGCGCAGCACCGGGTCGCCCACCACGCGGATCTCTCTCATCGCCATGCCCGCGATTCTTCCATGCCGCGCGCGGCATCCGCGGTGCGGGCACGCGGCGCGGGGACGGGCTGGTCAGCGCGCCGCCGGCGGTGCCACGCGCGGGGCACGCGCCGGTGGTGCCAGGCGCGGCCTACGCTTTCCGGCGCGGCCTACGCGGATCCGCGTGGGCGGAGCCGGAAGGCGTAGGCCGACCGGAACGGGCGGCGCCGGGCGACGTCGGCCGACCCGCACGGGCGGCGCCGGACGACGCCGGCCGACCGGCACGGACGGCGCCGGCCGAACCACGCGACGGCGCTCAGCGCGCCGCCGCGGCCCGCCAGAGGTGCATCGCGGCGTACGACCGCCAGGGCGACCACACCGCCGCCCGCTCCTCGAGCGCCCGGTGCGCGGACGCGCGCGGCCCGGGGTCGAGCGCGCCAGCGGCGGTCGCGCCCGCGACGAGCGCCACGTCGCCGGTCAGCCACGCGTCTGGGTCGCCCAGCACGCGCATCGCCACGTACGCCGCGGTCCACGGCCCGACGCCCGGCAGCGCGACCAGCCGCGCGCGCAGGTCGGCCGGGTCCGCGCCGACGTGCGCGGGCAGCGTCCCGTCGACCAGCGCCCCGGCGGCCGCGAGCACGGCGGCCACCTGGCGCGCGGGCAGCCGCAGCGGCCGGCCCGGGTCCGGCTCGGCGCCCGGGACCGGTGCCGGGACCGCCGCGAGCACCTCCTTCGGCGTCGGGAACAGCCGGTCCAGCCCCGGGATCGCCGACGCGTACGGCGCGCCCGCGGCGGCGACCAGCCGGCCCAGGTGGCCCCGCGCGGCCGCGACCGAGATCTGCTGCCCGACGATCGCGCGCACGACGAGCTCCGCCGGGTCGACCGTGCCCGGCACCCGGGTGCCCGGCGCGGCCGCGACGAGCGGCGCGAGCACCGGGTCGGCGGACAGCGCGGCGTCCACGGCGGTGGGGTCGGCGTCGAGGTCGAGCAGGCGGCGCACCCGCGCCACCGCGGTGCCGACGTCCGCCAGCGACGCGAGCTCGAGCCGCGCCGCGAGCCGCCAGCCTCCCCGCCGCTCGGGGGTCGCGACGACCTCCACCGCGGCCGGCCCGTGCGGCAGGCTCAGGGTGCGGGCGTAGCGCAGCGGCCCGTCGTCCGGCAGGTCCGCCACCTCCACGCCCGCCACGGCCCGGACCGCCAGGAACCCGAGGACGCCCCGGGCGTCGAACGGCTGCCGCACCGGCAGCGCGAGGTCGAGCCGCACCTGCGGGGCGCCCGCGGGCCCCGGGACCGCCGACCGCGCCGGGTCGACCGCGTCACCGCGCCGCGCCCGCGCCCGCAGCTCCGAGGGCCGCACCGCGAACACCTCGCGGATCGTGTCGTTGAACTGCCGCACCGACCCGAAGCCCGCGGCGAAGGCGACGTCCGTGACCGGCAGCGCGGTCCCGACCAGCAGCGTCCGCGCCGTCTGGGCCCGCCGTGCCCGCGCCAGCGCCTGCGGCCCGGCACCGAGCTCGGCGACGAGCATCCGGTGCACGTGCCGGCTCGTGTACCCGAGCTCCGCGGCGAGCGCCTCCACCCCGCCGCGGTCGAGCAGCCCGTCGCCGATGAGCCGCATCGCCCGGCCGACCGCGTCCCGGCGCAGGTCCCACTCGGGCGTGCCGGGCGTGGCCTCCGGGAGGCAGCGCTTGCACGCGCGGTAACCGGCCTCGTGCGCGGCGGCGGACGTCCGGTAGAACGTCACGTGCTCCCGCCGCGGGGTGCGGGCCGGGCAGGACGGGCGGCAGTAGATCCCCGTCGACGAGACGGCGGTGACGAACTGCCCGTCGAACCGGGTGTCCCGCGCGTCGATCGCCCGGTACCGCTCCTCGAACCCCGGGTCGCCCGGGGCGCACCGGGCGTGCGGCGCCGCGGGGGCGGAGGCGGCCGGCGGGGCGGCGGCGGCCGTGGCCGGGTCGGCGGGTTCGCGGGTGGGCATGCCCCCAGTGCACCGCGCGGACGCAGCCGGAGTCCAGCGGCGATCGGACATCGCCATCGACGCGCGTCCTCCCAGCCGGACCCCCGCACAGGAGGGAACCGCCGATCTCGAGCGCGACCGCCTCGCCCGGCCCGCGGCGGGCCGGCATCCCGCCGGTGTGACGCGCGAGACGCCGCGCCGGGATGACGGCGCGGCCGGGTCGTCCTATCTTTGTACTGACCAGTCAGTGCGAAGCGATCAGAGGCGACAGTGTCTTCGGAGCCCACCCCGACCCGCGAGGCCGAGCAGCAGGACGTCGTACCGGCCGAGCGGCCCGCGCCCTCCGCGCCGTCCGTGCCGTCCGTGCCGTCCGAGCAGGGCGACCTCGAGCAGCAGGACCCCGGCACCGGGTCGGCTCCCCCGTCGCTCGCCGTGCGGGCCCGCGGCCTCGTGCTCACGGGATCCCGCGGAGCCGTCTACGGCCCCGTCGACCTCGACCTGCCCGCCGGCGCACTCACCGTCGTCCAGGGGCCGCAGGGCGCCGGCCGCTCCAGCCTGCTGCTCACCCTCGCCGGCCGGATGGTCCCCGACCGGGGCTCGGACCTCACGGTGCTCGGCGAGGACCTGCCGCGCCGCCGGACCGCCGTGCAGCGCCGTGCCGCCGTGGCCGGCTTCGCCGGGGTGGACGAGCTCGACGACTCCGTCACGGTCGGCGACGTCACCCGCGAGCGGCTCGCCTGGCTGTCGCCCTGGTACCGCTGGACCGGGCGCGTGTCCCAGGAGCGGTTCGCCGCGCTGGCCGGGCCGGTGTTCGGCGAGCGGCCGCTCCCCCGCGTCTCGACCGTGATCTGGGATCTGGACGAGGTCGACGCCATGCTGCTGCGCGTCACGCTCGCGCTGGCCCAGGAGCCCGACCTGCTCGTCGTCGACGACGTCGACCAGGTGCACGACTCCGGCCGCCGGCAGACGGTCTGGACTCGGCTCGAGGCGGTCGCCGCCGCCGGCACCACCGTGATCGCGTCGGTCGCCTCGCTGGACGAGGTCGCCCGGATGCGCTGGTGGACGACGCCCGAGGTCGCGAACCTCGCCACCGGCCCGCACGCCGTGCCCGCCGCCTGAACCCGCTCCCGCACCTCCCCGAGGACTTGTGATGCTCTCCTCCCTGTCGACCGGCACCGAGCTGCGCCGGTTCCGCCGCGGCCTGCTGCCGAAGCTCGCCGTGGTGGCGATGCTGGCCATCCCGCTGCTGTACGGCGCGCTGTACCTGTGGGCCTACTGGGACCCGACCGGCAACCTGGACCGGCTGCCGGTCGCCCTGGTGAACGCCGACGAGGGCGCCACGCAGGACGGGGAGCCGCTGCGCGCGGGTGACGACGTCGTCGACGAGCTGCTCGACTCCGACGCCCTCGACTGGCGGCAGGTCGACGCCGAGGACGCCGCCGCGGGCGTCACCGACGGCACCTACTACTTCGCCGTGACGCTGCCCGCCGACTTCTCGACCGACATCGCGTCGATCGGCGGTGACACCCCGACCTCCGCGGAGATCGACGTCACGTACAACGACGCCAACTCCTACCTCGCCTCGACCCTGGGCCGCAGCGCGATGACCCAGATCCGCGCCGCCGTGTCCGCGACCATCGGCGAGCAGGCGGCGGACCAGGTGCTCGTCGGCCTCGGCTCGGCGCGCGACGGGTTCGCCCAGGCCTCCGACGGCGCGCTGACCCTCACCGCCGCGAGCGGGGACCTGTCGTCCGGCGCGCACCAGGTGGCGGACGGCGCGACCTCGGCCGCGGACGGCGCGGCGCGGCTGTCGTCCGGCGCCACGGACCTCGCGAACGGCGCGGGCCGGCTGGACTCGGGGGCCGCGGCCCTGGCGACCGGCGCCGGCACGCTGTCCTCCGGCGCGGGCTCGGCGGCCTCCGGCGCGGCGGACCTCGCCGCGGGGGCGCAGCGGCTCGCCGACGGGGCGTCCACCGCGGCGACCAGCGCGGGCGCGGTGGCCGACGGCGCGCGTCGGGTGAGCGACGGCGTCGACCAGGTGGCCGCGACGGTCACCGCGCTGTCCGCGGGCGCGCAGGGCCTGTCCGGGACGCTCGCGTCCGCCGGCCAGGACCTGGGGGCGCTCGCGCAGCAGCGGGCGCAGGCCGGGGACACCGCGACCGCCGCGGCGATCCAGGCGGCGCTCGCCGACCTGCAGGGCGCCGTCGCGGACCTCGACCTGCCGGACGCCGCCGCCCAGCAGCAGGCCGCCGCCGACCTCCAGACCCTCGTCGCCGGCGCCCACCAGCTCCGCGACGGCTCCGCCGCCCTCTCGACCGGGCTGGGCACCGTGGCGTCGTCGTCCGGCGAGCTCGCCACCGGCGCGGCCGCCCTGTCCTCGGGCACGGCCCAGGTGGCCTCCGGCGCCTCCGACCTCGCGGGCGGCGCGGGCACCCTCGCCTCCGGCGCGGCCGACCTGGACACCGGCGCGCACACGCTCGCGTCCGGCGCCGCGGACCTCGCGTCCGGCACCGGCACGCTCGCCTCCGGCGCGACCCAGGTCGCCGACGGCACCGACCAGCTCGGCGACGGCAGCCAGGAGCTGGCCGACAAGCTCGCCGACGGGGCAGCACAGATCCCGGACGACTCCGACGGCACCCGGTCCGACCGCGCGAGCGCCCTCAGCACCCCCGTCGAGCTGTCGAGCACCGACGTCGCCGCGGCCGACGGGTACGGCGAGGGCTTCGCGCCGTTCTTCGTGCCGCTGGCGCTGTTCGTCGGCGGGCTCATCACCTGGCTGCTGCTCCGCCCGCTGCCGCCCCGCGGTCTCGCCACCCCGGCCCGCGGCTGGCGGATCGCGCTCGCCGGGTACCTGCCGGCCCTGGCGATCGGCGTCGGGCAGGTCGTGATCCTGCTGACGGTCGTGCACTTCGGGCTCGGCCTCGGCTGGTCGACCGCGCTGGGCACGGCCGCGTTCACCGTGCTGGTCGCGGGCGCCTTCCTCGCGGTGCAGCAGATGCTCATCGCGGTGCTCGGTGCCGCCGCCGGCAAGGTGGCGATCATCGCCCTGCTGATGCTGCAGCTCACGGCCGCGTCGGGCACCTACCCCGTCGAGACCACGCCGGCGTTCTTCCGGGCGCTGCACCCCGCGCTGCCGATGACCTACGCCGTCACCGGCCTGCGCGAGCTCACCACCGGCGGCACGGACGCGCGGCTGTGGACCTCGGTCGCGGCACTGGCGGCGTTCCTGCTGGGCTCGCTCGCGATCACCTCGTGGCGCGCGGCCCGCCAGCGTACGTGGACGCTGTCCCGCCTGCACCCAGCCCTGTCGATCTGAGAGGCTGGGTCCCATGCCAGCCGCCGCCGACGCCGTCCCCGCGCCCTCCGGGGCCGTCGACTCCCCCGGCACCGGCCGGCGCGACACCCGCCGGGCGATCATCACGGCGACCGTCGCGCTGATCGCCGACCGCGGGTTCTCCGCCACCTCCGTCGACGACATCGCCGACCGGGCGGGGGTCGCCAAGGGCAGCGTCTACTACAACTTCGGGTCCAAGGGCGCGCTGTTCGAGACGGTGCTCACCGAGGGGCAGCGCGCGCTGACCACCGCGCTGCGCGGTGCCGCGGAGGGACGCGAGGGCCGGGACGCGGTCGGCGCGCTGGTGCACGAGCTGCTGGCGCAGATCCAGGGGCACCCCGACTTCGCCAAGGTGCTCGTGGCCGAGGTGTTCCGCACCGGCCGGGACTGGCAGGACTCTATCCGGCAGGTGCGCGACGAGTCGTTCGCCGTGTTCGCCGAGGTCGTCGCCGCGTCCTGGCCGCACCGGGACCCGTCGCTGACCGCCGCCGCGATGTTCGGGGCGACGCTCGTCGCCGGCCTGGAGTGGCTCGCGTTCCAGCCCGAGCGGCCGGTCGCGGACGTCCGCCGCGCGGTGCTGGCCACGGTCCTCGACCAGCTCCCGGCCTGAGGTCCGAAGCCCCGTCCGGATCGGCTGAGTGGAAGGTCTGGCCCGACACGCCGTGCGCGTGTCGGGCCAGACCTTCCACTGACCGGGTGCGCGGTCCCGAGAACGCGGAACGGGCCCCCGAGCGTGTGCTCGGGGGCCCGTTCGCGATGGTGCGGGGTGCTGCGCCTCAGAGGCGGCCGGCCTGCTGAGGCACGCCGCCGAGCAGCTCCATGACCTCGGACTCGAGGAACCGGCGGTGGCCGCCGAGGGTGCGGACGGCGGAGAGCTTGCCCGCCTGGGCCCAGCGGGTGACCGTCTTCGGGTCGACCCGGAACATGACCGCGACCTCACCCGGGGTGAGCAGCGAGGCGGAGGCCTGCGTCGGGATCTGGGCCTCGAGGGGGTACGTCATGGTGACTCCTAGTCGGTTCGGTAGCCCGGCTGTCCCGATGGGACCCGTGGCTTTGCGTCCCCGCCTTGCAGCGGGTTTGCCGTTGTCGCTCAACGAGGAGAACTATACAGAAATCGGACAGAACGGCAAGTACCACCCGAGAGCGGACAGAACCGCAGGTCAGCGGTGTGCACGCTCACATGGCGGACGCGAGGGCCGACCACCGGGCGTTACCAGCACCGGGCCGGAGCCGCGACCGGGGTCAGCCGACCGGCGCGTGGATTCACCCGCGCGGGCACCGGCGGGACCCCGAGGTCGCCCGCACGACGCACGTCCCGACCGTCCGGCCCGCGCGGCGGGGCCCGCTCGCTCCTGATCCCCGGCGGAAGGTCTCCCCGCCACCGGATCGTCCGGGGTGCCGGGCGACGATCAGGTGGGAATCAGGGCGATCGAACCGGTGGGCAGCCCGGCGAGCGGCCCGACGGTCAGCCCGCGGCGCCGGGCCCCGACGCCTCACCACCGCCGGTCGGGTCGAAGCGGTAGCCCATCCCCGGCTCCGTCAGCAGGTACCGCGGCGCGGCCGGGTCCGGCTCGAGCTTCTTGCGCAGCTGCGACAGGTACAACCGCAGGTACCCGGTGTCGGTGATGTGCTCGGAGCCCCAGATGTCAGACAGCAGGGTCTGCCGCGTGACGAGCCGCCCGGCATTGCGCACCAGCACCTCGAGGATCCGCCACTCCGTCGGGGTCAGTCGCACGGGCTCGGGCGGCGTGCCGTCCCGGGTGACGGTCGTGGCGGTGAGGTCCACGGTGACATCGCCGATCCGGACCAGCGGCTCGGCGTCGGTCCCGCCGGACGCGCGGCGGGTGAGCGCGCGGATGCGGGCCAGCAGCTCGTCGACGCCGAACGGCTTGGTCACGTAGTCGTCCGCGCCCGCGTCGAGCGCCTCGACCTTGTCGGCCGAGCCGGTGCGCCCGGACAGCACGAGCACGGGGGCGCTGGTCCAGCCGCGCAGGCCCTGGATCACCTCCACGCCGTCGAGGTGCGGCATCCCGAGGTCGATCAGGTACAGGTCGGGCTTGTGCTCGATCGCCTGGTTGAGCGCCGACACCCCGTCGGTGGCGACGAGGATCTCGTAGCCGCGGGCGCGCAGCGTGATCCGCAGGGCGCGCAGGATCTGCGGGTCGTCGTCGGCGACGAGGATCTTCACTCCGCGCTCTCCCTCGGTCCTGGCGCGGCGCCGGCCTGGCGCAGCGCGATCACCATCGTCAGCCCGCCGCCCGGGGTGTCCTCCGGCCCGAGCGTGCCACCCATCCCCTCGGCGAACCCCCGCGACAGCGCCAGCCCGAGCCCGAGCCCGGTCGCGTTGTCGGTGTCGCCGAGCCGCTGGAACGGGACGAACAGGTCGGCGAGCCGATCGGCGGGCACGCCGGGCCCGTGGTCGACCACCCGCACCTCCACCCGGTCGGCGAACGCGCTCGTCCGCACCCGCACCGGCACGCCCGGCGGGCTGGCGTGCAGCGCGTTCGCCAGCACGTTCACGATCACCCGGCGCAGCAGGGCGGGGTCGGCCTGCACCGGCGGCAGCGCGGGGTCGAGCTCGAGCCGCACCTCGTCGGGGCCGGCGCCGAGCTCGTCGAGCGCCGGCAGGATGACCTCGTCCACGTCGGTCGGCCGGACCGAGACCCCCAGCACTCCCGCCTGCAGCCGGCTCACGTCGAGCAGGTCGGTGACGAGGCCGGTGAGGGTGGCCAGGCTCTCGTCGGCGGTCGCGAGCAGCTCGTCGCGGTCGGCGGGCGACAGGTCGACGTCCCGCGACCGGAGGCTGCCGACCGCGGTCGTGGCGGCGGTGAGCGGGCGGCGCAGGTCGTGGCTCACCGCCGACAGCAGCGCGCTGCGCACCTGGTCCGTCTCCCGCAGCGGGCCGATGGCGTCGGCCGTGCGGCTGAGCCGCTGGTGGTCGAGCGCGGCGGCGACCTGCGCGACGACGACGCCGAGCAACCGGTTGTCCGCGCCGTCGACCTCGGGGACGCGCGTGGCGTCGGGGCCGGCGTCGCGCGGCTGCCGCGCGCCGCGGTCGAGGTCGAGCACCGTCTGCTCGTCGACCGGCACGTGCGGCGACCCGGGCCGGACGGTGCCCGACTCGGCGAGGACCTCGTCCCCCGAGCGCAGGCGGACGCCCGCGAGCCCGAAGGCCTCCCGCGCCCGCTCGATCAGCGCGCCGAGCGTGTCCTGGCCCCGCAGGACCCCGCCCGCGACCGTGGCCAGCAGCTCGGACTCCGCCCGCGCGCGGTGCGCGGCCCGCGTGCGGCGCGCGGCGAGGTCGACCACGGCGGCGACCAGCGCACCGTTCACGACGTACAGGGCGAGCGCGAGGGCGTGCACCGGCTCGCTGACGGTGACCGTGTGGGTCGGTGCGACGAACAGGTAGTTCAGCGTCAGGCCGGACAGCAGCGCCGTGAGCAGCGCGGGCCACAGGCCGCCGACCAGCGCGATCACCACGACCAGCAGCTGGTAGGCGAGCACATCGCTGGCGAGCGAGTCGGGGGTCCGCGCGGCGACCAGCCACCAGGTGAGCAGCGGGCCGAGGACGACGCACAGGGCGAACCCGAGCAGGCGCCGCCGGACCGTGAGTGCGCCCGACACCCGCGGCAGCGGCAGCCGGCCGCCGGCCGCGGCGGCGTGGTTGACGATGTGCACGTCGATCGGCCCGGCGTGCCGGATGACGGTCGCCCCGATGCCCGGGCCCGTCAGCGCGGCCTTCAGCCAGCCGCGGCGGCTCAGCCCGATGACGAGCTGGGTCGCGTCCTGCCCGCGGGCGAACTCGACGAGCGCGGTCGGCACGTCCTCCCCCACCACCTGGTGGTAGGTGCCGCCGAGCTGCTCGGCGAGCGCCGTCTGGGCCGCGAGCGCCCCGGGGTCGGTGTCCCGGAGCCCGGTCTGGGCACTGACGTGCACCGCCAGCAGCTCGCCGCCGGCCGACCGCGCGGCGATCCGCGCGCCGCGGCGCAGCAGCGTCTCCCCCTCGGGTCCGCCGGTCAACGCGACCACGACGCGCTCGCGCGCCTCCCAGGGCGCCTCGATGGCGTGCTCGGCACGGTACGAGCGCAGGGCGGAGTCCACCTCGTCGGCGAGCCACAGCAGGGCGAGCTCGCGCAGCGCCGTGAGGTTGCCGAGCCGGAAGTAGTTCGACAGCGCGGCGTCGACCCGCTCGGCCGGGTAGACGTTTCCCTCGGCGAGTCGGTCGCGGAGCGACTGCGGGGCGAGGTCCACGAGCTCGATCTGGTCGGCCGACCGGAGCACCGCGTCGGGGACCGTCTCCCGCTGCGGGACGCCCGTGATCGTGCGCACGACGTCGTTGAGCGACGCGATGTGCTGGATGTTCACCGTGGTCAGCACGTCGATGCCGGCGTCCAGCAGCTCCGCGACGTCCTGCCAGCGCTTGTCGTGCCGGGAGCCGGGGGCGTTGGTGTGCGCGTACTCGTCGACCAAGGCGACCTCGGGGCGCCGGGCCAGGACGGCGGCGAGGTCCAGCTCCGTCAGGGCGACTCCGCGGTGCTCGACGCGGGCGCGCGGCACCACCTCCAGACCCTCGACCAGCGCGGCGGTGGCGGCGCGGCCGTGGGTCTCGACCACCGCGACGACGACGTCGCGTCCGTCAGCGCGGAGGTCACGGCCCGCCTCGAGCATGGCGTAGGTCTTGCCCACGCCGGGTGCGGCACCGAGCAGCACGCGCAGCCGGCCCCTGGTCATCCGCTCACCCCTCCTGGTCGTCGAGGGCGAGGTCCGGGCGGCGCCACGGGTGCCGCGCGCCGGCCGGGGCGCTCCGGGTCCCTGCCGCGATCGTAGCCCCGGGCGGGGCGGTGACCTGCGGCGGGGTGCCCGGGTGCGAGCGCCCCGGCACGACCGGCCTGCCCCGCGGCGCGCGCCGGGCCCGCGCGCCGCGGGTGCCCGTTCACCCCGGGGGCCACCGGTCGTCGGCGGAGGTCGCGTCGAGCGCCCGCCGCAGCCGTGACCGCTGGACCACGGCCGCCACCCCGCCGACCGCGAGCAGCAGCGCCGCCCCGCCGAGCAGCGCCACGTCGGCGCCGGTGACGGCGAGCGGCTGGTCGGGCGCGGGAGGCTCG
Organism: Cellulomonas sp. ACRRI; assembly: GCF_022346185.1. Lineage (GTDB taxonomy): Bacteria > Actinomycetota > Actinomycetes > Actinomycetales > Cellulomonadaceae > Cellulomonas. Next base: position 12,851 of record NZ_JAKRMS010000095.1, read on the forward strand.
GCGGCCGGCTCTGGCTCCGGCGGTACGGCCGCGACCGTCAGGGTCTCGGCGGGGTCGCCGCACTCGCCGACCGAGAGCACCTCGCCGTCGGCGGTGGTGGTGCGCTCGACGTACCCGTAGGTGCCCGGCCGCTCGGTCGGGTACCGGCCCGTGACGTACTCACCGGCACCGTCCGCCAGCGGGATCGGCCCCGAGGTCCACACCGGATCCTCGCAGACCAGCGCCTCGCCCTCCGGGGCGTGGAACAGGTCGACGACCGTCGTCGCCCCGGCGGGCACCGCGCCGCTCACGACCACGACGTCCCAGAGCTCGTCGCCCACCACGGGCCCGGCATCCGCGGGGTCGCCGGCACGCGCGCCGTGGTCGGGCGAGGCCTCGGCCGGTGCGGCGCGGGCCTCGGTGCGCACGGCGAGGTCGTACGTCACCTGCGTCGTCTCGTACGGCAGGCCGCACACGCCGGCGTGCCGGACCGTGCCGTCCTCGGCGTGCAGGGTCTCGACCCAGTAGACGGCGCCGGCGGCGTCGGGCGCCGCTGTGCTGCCCGAGTCGTACAGCCCGGCGCCCGCCACCGGCACCGGGTCGGACGTCCACAGCAGGGTGTCCTCGTCGCACACGGGATCCGCGTCCGGGTCCTGCGGCCCGTAGGCGCGGAACACCAGGTGGTCGCCCGGGTCGGCCGTCCCGGTCACGAGGGCGACGTCGTGGATCGGCGCTCCGGTCGTGGCGGTCGGCTGCGCCCGGGTCACGACCGACGGCGGCACCACGACCTCCGGCGGCCCGGGCACGTAGAACACCTCCCGCAGGTCGTCGAAGGGGCTCACGAAGGGCTCGACCCGGTCGTCGCCGGCGAACGCGTAGACGACCACGAAGTAGTCGCCGCCCGGGTGGGTCGCGCGGTGCGGCGCCACGATCGGGTGCGCGTCGTCGTAGCCGACCTCGAACGTGCCGTTCACGGCCGCGAGCGTGTCCGTCCAGTGCACCGGCGCGTCCGGGGGCACGTCGGGGCCGTCCGGCGCCGCCGGCAGCGGGCCGTACACCGTCACGGTCGCCTCGCCGAGGTCGGCCGCCCAGCCGCCGAGTCCGCCGAACTGCCCGTGGTCCTCGGGGTACCCGGTGATCGTGATGCGGTCGAACGCGCGCCCGCCCGGGGCGACGTTGTACTCCCGGACCTGCGACTCGTGCGCGAGGTCGAACCGGTCGACCGCCGTCTCCACCTCCTCGAACCACGGCGCGGCGAAGTCCTCCCGCACGTACTCGGCGAGCGGGCCGGCGTCGGCCCGGCGGATCGTGACGACCGCGGTGTAGAAGCCCGGGCCGCTCGCGCGGACGGCGCCGGCGGTGCTGACGGTGCCCGGGCCCTCGGCGACCACGCGCTCGACCCCGGCGACCGGCGCACCGGCGGGCGGGGTGGCCGTCTGCGGCTGCGGCTGGTCGTACGGCCCGTACCAGGTGACGTCCGCGGGCAGGGCGACCGGGACCCCGTCGAGCACGGCCCACTCGTCGCCGGGCGCCGCGGTGAACGTCACGACGTCGACCAGCGGGTCGCCGGCCCCGACGGCGACGTCCCGGACCGTGGTGGTGGCGCGTGGGCGGAAGTCCTTGACCACCTCGAACGGCTCGCCGGGCACGGTCACCTCGGACGGGTCGTGCCCCGGGCGGTTGCCGTAGGTGAGCTGGTCCTGCCGGTTGCCGGCGAGCTCGAGGACCGTGACCGTGGTCCGCCAGGCGTCCGGGAACCGCACCTCGTAGGACACGGTGCCGTTGCCCGTCGCGGTCCAGGCGAGGGTGGTCGGCGCGGCCGTGGTCGTGCCCGAGTACGTGCGGGTGCCGGTCGCGTCGAGGGTCGCGGGACCGGTGAGCGTCACCGTGAACGGGGCACCCACGACCGCCTGCCCCGACGCGGAGCGCAGCGCGATGCCGCGGATCTCGCCCGTGCGGGTGCCCGCGCCCGCCACCGAGCCGGCGGCGCCGGTCCACGGGCCGGCCTCGGCCGCGGCCTGCGCCATGATCTCGGCGGCCCGGTCCTTGACGGCCTGCGGGGTCGCGGCCGCGATCAGGGTGCGCACGGCGCCCACGTCGCCGCCCGCCATCGTCCCGGGACGCTCGTGCCGCTGGTGGACCTCGTAGCCGAGGGCCGCCTGGGTCAGGTCGTCGGTCGACCAGCGGTGCCGGGCGAGGGCCGCGGCGAGCTGCGGGTCGTCCACGTGACTCGCACCCAGCGCGACGTCGCCCGGACCGGACGCGTTGACCCGCGCCTGGACGCAGTAGCCGTGCTCGTCGGAACCGGCCGGCCCGTCCAGCGGCCCGAGCTGCACCGGCCCGTAGCCGGCCGGCGTGATGCTGATGCCGGACGCGGGGACCGCCGCGGCGGCGGTCGGCGGGTCCGGGGCGAGCAGCAGGGCGACGCACGCACCCGCTGCGAGGGCGGCAGCGAGCAGCGCCGAGGTGGCGCGGCGGGCATGCCAAGATGGCCGTGCTTGCATGTCAGATCTCCTGAGGAACTGTCGAGCGGGCACGAGGGTCCGGTGTGCCAGCACCGGGCCCTCACCGCTGAGGTGGTCGGTCGGTGGTCGGTCGTACGGCGTTGCGGCTGTCGGCGTCGGTGGTCAGACCAGGGGCGCCTCCCCCGGCCGCTCGCCCGTCACCCGAGGGCCCAGACGTCGCCGTGCTCGTCGCCGCCCCAGCCGCCGCCCTCGGTCTCGACGACGACGGTCCAGCCGTCGGGCACCGGGTCACCCGGCGACCACCCGGACAGCCACCCGTCGTAGCGTCCGGCGCCGGTCCCGGACCCGGTCCCGGAGCCGCCCGCGGACGCGCCGCCCGCGCGCGTCCCGCTCGACGGGCCGCCACCCGCGGTGCCCGCGCCCCGGGCGTCGGCCGGCGTCGAGGCCTGCCCCCGGGCCGCCGCGGCGCGGTCGGTCGCGAGCCGGTCCTGCTCCGCCTGCCACGCCTCCTCGGCGGCGGCGACCTCCGCGGTCGCGACCACGAGCGCGTCGGCGTGCGCGCGGGCCGTCGCGGCCGCGGCGTCGAGCACCGACGTCCCGACCGGGTCCGGCCCTCCGAGGAGCCCGTCGGCCGCGACCACGGCTGCGGCGAGGACGTCGCGGACGGCGTCGTCGAGCACCCGGCCCTCGGAGCGCGCGAGCGCGGCGCGCGCCCCGTCCACGGCGGCCACCAGCGACCGCACCGCGTCGGCGTGCCCGGCCTCCGCGCGGTCGAGCTCCCACGCGTCCCACGCCAGGCGCACCTCGGCCGCCTCCTCGGCGATCCGGGCGGCGCGGTCCGTCGCGGCATCCGCCTGGGCGAGGCACCAGGCGGTCGCCTCGCCGCGCGGGAGGTCGGGGTCGGGCTGGGTGGCGGGGAGGTCGACGAGCACCGCCGCGAGCCGGCTCCGGGCCGCGTTGTCGGCCACGCGGCCGGCAGAGCCCGCGAGGACCGCCCGGCCGTCGTCCCGCGCTGCACGCAGGTCCGCCGCGGCCTCGGCGAGGGTCACGGCGGCCCGGGCGCGCACCTCGGCCGCCCGGGCCTCGCGCTCGCGCACCACGCCGACGCCCACGCCGGCGAGCGCCGCCACGAGCAGGGTGGCGACGACCCGTGCGGTCCAGCGCCGGGCGGACGGCGCCCGCGGGCGGACGACGTCGCCGGAGCCGGAGGCGGTGGAGCCGGAGGCGGTGGAGCCGGACGCGGTGGAGCCGCCCGAGGCGGTGGCTGGTCCGGAGGCGGTGGCCGGTCCGGACGCGGTGGCCGGTCCGGACGCGGTGGCGGGTCCGGACGCGGTGGTGTCGCCCGAGGACGTAGCGGGTCCGGACGGCGGGTGGTCACCCGGTCCGGCCGGTGGTCCGGCGTCGGGCGACACCAC
>NZ_JAKRMS010000096.1 GCF_022346185.1 Cellulomonas sp. ACRRI
GGGCGATCCCGGGGGCGGTCGAGGACCCGGCGGTGCCGGGGGCGGTCGAGGGCCACGCTCGCCCGGGCGCGCTCGCGGCGGTCGACCCGGTGGACCGGTCCGCGGTGGGGGTCGCCGACGGTCGGTGCGGCGCGGCCCCCTGCCCGGGGACCGCCTGCCCGGGGACCCCCTGCGCCGACCGGGAGGCGGCGCGACCCACCGGCGCGGCGCCGGGGGTGGCCGGACCCGCGGCCGCGGCACCGCCCGCGGCGCCCGTCGCGCCGGTGCGGGCCCACGGCGCGGACGCGCCGCCCTGACCGGCCGCGGGGGCGGCGGAGCCAGTCGCAGGGGCGCCCTGACCTGTCGCGGGCGCGGCGGAGCCGGCCGCGCCGTCTGCCGGCGCGGCTCCGGTGGCGGGTCGGCGTCCCGAGGAGCGGGTGGGGGCCGGACGCGTCGGCTGCGGGGCCGCGCCGGTCGCCGGGGCCGCGCCGGTCGCCGGGGCGGCCGACCCGTCCGCGTCGCGCTGCGCGGCGGCCCACAGGTCGGGCACGCGCGGCGCCGAGGCGGGCTCGGCCGTGCGTGCGGAGCCCGCACCGGCGACCGACGGACCGGCGGGGCGTGCTCCGGCTGCCTGCGCACCCGAGCCGCTCGCCGCACCGGAGCCACCCGGGGCGGTCGCTCGCGGGGCCGCGGCGCCGGTCGTCCCGGGCTGCGCGGCGTCCGGCTGCGGGGCGTCCGACGTCCGGATGGACCGGCGGGTGCGGACGGGCTGCTCGGGCTGGAGCCCCGGCACCTGGTACGGCGCGGCGGAGCCGTCCGGTCCGACGGCCGAGACGGGCTGGCTGCGCAGGGCGCGCCGGGAGGACGGCGAGGCGGCGGGGGCCGGCGAGGCGGCGGACGGGCTCGTGCGGGTCGGGGTCGCCTGCGACGCCCGCGGGCTCGACGTCGGCGACCCACCCGGCGCCCGCTGGGTGCCGCGCGCCGGGGTCGCCCGAGCGGCCTCGGGCGTGGCGGCGGGCGCTCCCGCGGCCGCGCGCTCCTGCTCCGCGAGCCGCGCTGCCTCGCGCTCCCGCAGCTCCCGTCGGGTCAGCGGGCTGCCGGACGAGCTCATCTCGGGGCCTCCTCGGGACCGGGGGTGCGGCGCGCGATCTCGTGGATCACGACTCGCTCCCCCGGTACAGACCGTGCTTCGCGATGTACTGGACGACGCCGTCCGGCACCAGGTACCAGACGGGCTTGCCGCCGCGTGCGCGGGCGCGCACGTCGGTGGACGAGATGGCGAGCGCCGGGATCTCCCACTGGCTCACCCGGTCGGCCGGGAGGCCGTCGGTCGTCAGCGTGTGCCCGGGCCGGGTCACGGCCACGAACTGCGCACGCTCGAAGAGCTCGGGCGAGTCCTTCCAGGTGAGGATCTGCTCGATGGCGTCGGCGCCGGTGATGAAGTACAGGTCGGCGTCGGGGCGCTCGTGCGCGAGGTCCCGCAGGGTGTCGACGGTGTAGGTCAGCCCCGGCCGGTCGATGTCGACGCGGCTGACGGTGAACCGCGGGTTCGACGCCGTCGCGATGACGGTCATGAGGTAGCGGTGCTCGGCGGGCGTCACCTCGACGTCCTGCTTGAACGACGGGGCACCGGTCGGCACGAACACGACCTCGTCGAGGTCGAACCGCGCGGCGACCTCGCTGGCGGCGACGAGGTGGCCGTGGTGGATGGGGTCGAACGTGCCGCCCATCACGCCCAGCCGGGCTCGTCGCTGCGTCATCGGATGCGGGTCCCCTGGCGGTGGCTCAGTCGTGGCGCGTGCCGACGCTCCGGAACGCGAACGTCACCAGCAGCATGGCCAGCAGCACGCCGAACGCGGTGATGCCGAACACCACGGGCGAGAACGGCAGCTCGGTCGTGTGCTCGGCGGCGGTCTCGGCGACGCGCAGCGCAGCGTTCACGTGGTCCTCCCGGACGGGTCGAAGTGAGGGTCAAGTGTCGCACGTCCGGCGGCTCGCCCGCCGGACCCCGGTCAGGGCCGCACGTGCCCGTCGCCGTGCACCACCCACTTGGTGGTGGTGAGCTCGCCCAGGCCCATCGGGCCGCGGGCGTGCAGCTTCTGGGTGGAGATGCCGATCTCCGCGCCGAGCCCGAGCTCGCCGCCGTCGGTGAACCGCGTCGAGGCGTTCACCATGACGGCGGCGGAGTCGACCTCCGCGACGAACCGCTCGGACGCGGCGAGGTCGCGGGTGACGATCGCCTCGGTGTGCCCGGAGCTCCAGGTGCGGATGTGCTCCAGCGCGGCGTCCAGGTCGTCGACCACGCGGACGGCGAGGTCGAGCGACAGGTACTCGGTGGCCCAGTCCTCGTCGGTGGCGGGCACGACCTCGACCCCGGCGGGCGCAGCGGCGGCGGTGGCGGCGTCGCCGTGCACGGTCACGCCGGCCTGCGCGAGGGCGACGAGCGCGGAGGGCAGGAACTCCCCCGCGGCGTCGCGGTGCACGAGCAGCGTCTCGGCCGCGTTGCAGACCCCGACGCGCTGCGTCTTGGCGTTGAGCAGGATCGGCAGCGCGACGGCGGGGTCCGCGGTGGCGTCGACGTACACGTGCACGTTGCCGACGCCGGTCTCGATGACGGGCACGGTGGCCTCGCGGACCACGGTCTGGATCAGTCCGGCGCCGCCGCGCGGCACGAGCACGTCGACCAGCCCGCGCGCGTGCATGAGCGCGACGCCGCCGGCGCGGCCCCAGGCGTCGACCGACTGCACGAGGTCGGCCGGCAGGCCCTGCGCCTCGAGCGCGGTGCGCAGCACGTCGACGATCACGGCGTTGCTCCGGGCGGCCGCGGAGCCGCCGCGCAGCACGACCGCGTTGCCGCTCTTGAGCGTCAGGCCCACGGCGTCGACCGTGACGTTCGGCCGCGCCTCGTAGATCATCCCGACGACGCCCATCGGGACGCGCACCTGGCGCATCCGCAGGCCGTTCGGCAGCGTCGAGCCGCGCACGACCTCGCCGACCGGGTCGGGCAGCGCCGCGACCTCGCGCAGCGCGCCGGCGATGGCCTCGATCCGCGCGGGCGTCAGGGCGAGCCGGTCCAGCAGGCCGTCCGGGATCCCGTCGGCGCGGCCGCGCTCCAGGTCCTCGGCGTTGGCGGCGACGACCGCGTCGGCGTGCGCGACGAGGGCGTCGGCGAGCGCGTGCAGGGCCGCGTCCTTGGTGCCGCGGGTCGCGACGGCCAGGGCGCGGGACGCCTCCTGGGCGCGGCGGGCCACGGCGAGCACCTGGGCGGTGACGTCGTCGGCCGACGGCACGGCGGGCACGGCGGAGGGCTGGGCCCCGTCCGTGGCCGGGGCGTCGAGCGAGGTGGTCATCGCGCCAGCCTAGTCCCGGACGGCCGGGCACCCGGCGTGCGTCTCAGTGCGCGACCGGGCGGCGGCGCGCGCCGACCCCTGCGCCTCAGCGGCGGCGGCGCACCAGCACGAGGTCGTCGCGGTGCACGAGCTCGCGGTCGTAGCCCTCCCCCAGCGTGTCGCGGAGCTCGGAGGTGCTCCGGCCGAGCAGCCCGGGCGCCTCCTGCGAGGAGTAGGCGACCAGCCCGCGGGCCACCACCGTGCCGTCGGCACCGACGATCTCGACGGGGTCGCCGGCCTCGAACTCGCCCTCGACCGCGGTCACCCCGGCCGGCAGCAGCGACGTGCCCCGCTCGACGACGGCCTTCACCGCGCCGTCGTCCAGCACGAGCCGCCCGTGGGTGCGTGCGGCGTACGCGAGCCACATGAGCCGGGTGGACGCGCGCTTGCCGGTGGCCGCGAACCAGGTGCCGACGTCCTCGCCGGCCAGCGCCGGGGCGACCTGGGCCGCCGACGTCAGCACGACGGGCACGCCGGAGGCCGTCGCGATCGCCACCGACTCCAGCTTGGTCACCATGCCGCCGGTGCCGACCCGGGACCCGCGCGCGGACACGTCGATCCCGTCCAGGTCCTTCGGGCCGCGCACCTCGGCGATCCGGCGCGAGCCCTCCCGGTTCGGCGGCCCGGTGTACAGGCCGTCGACATCCGTCAGCAGCGCCATCGCGTCGGCGTGCACCAGGTGGGACACGAGCGCGGCCAGGCGGTCGTTGTCGCCGAACCGGATCTCGTCCGTGGCGACCGTGTCGTTCTCGTTGACGATCGGCACGATCCCGAGGTCGAGCAGCCGCTCCAGCGCCCGCTGCGCGTTCCGGTACTGGGTGCGGCGCATCGTGTCGTCGGCGGTGAGCAGCACCTGCCCGACCCGCAGCCCGTGCTCGTGGAACGCCCGCGTGTAGTGCGCGACCAGCAGGCCCTGCCCGACGGACGCGGCGGCCTGCTGGGTGGCGAGGTCCCGGGGGCGCCGCGCGAGGCCGAGCGGGTCCATGCCGGTCGCGATGGCGCCGGACGACACCAGGACGACCTGGTGCCCGCCGTTCACGCGGGCCGCGAGCACGTCGACGAGCGCGCGCAGCCGGGCCGGGTCGAGCTTGCCCGTGCCGTCCGTGAGCGAGGAGGAGCCGACCTTGACCACCACGCGGCGGACCTCGGGCAGCAGGCGGCGGTCGGACAACGCGGCGGCACTCACGGGAGGCATTCTCCCCCGTGCGGCGCCCCGGCCGGTCGGGCGTTCGCGGACCGGACGGGCCCGGGGTGCACGACGAGTGGAAGGTCTGGCCGGACACGCCGTGGGCGTGTCCGGCCAGACCTTCCACTCGAGAGGGGTCCGGGGTGGGACCGGGTCAGTCCTCGCGCCAGAGGCCGGCCTCGCGCTCGGTCCACAGCTCCGCGCGCGCCTCGGCCTTGGCGTCCATGCGCTCCTTGTACTCCTGGCGCTTCTGCCCGCGGGTCGGCCGGCTCTGGTCCTCGAGGCGCGCGTCCGAGCCACGGGGTCCGCCGAGCAGCTCGGACCCGGTGAGCAGCGTCGGCTCCCAGTCGAAGACGACCGCGCTCGGCCCGTCGCCGATGACGACCTCGGCACCAGCGACGGCGCCCGCCTTGAGCAGCTTCTCCTCGACGCCGAGGCGCGCCAGGCGGTCGGCCAGGTAGCCCACGGCCTCGTCGTTGGCGAAGTCGGTCTGCCGGACCCAGCGCTCGGGCTTGGTGCCCCGGACCTGGAAGTACTCGTGGTCGCCGTCCTGGCGCCGCGCGACGGTGAACCCGGCCTCGTCGACGGCCTTGGGCCGCAGCACGACGCGGGTCGCCTCGGGGGCCGGCGCCTCGCGGCGGGCCCGCTCGACGACCTCGGCCAGCGCGAACGTCAGCGGGCGCAGGCCCTCGTGGCTCGCGGTCGAGATCTCGAACACCTGCAGGCCGCGCGCCTCCAGGTCCGGGCGCACGAGGTCGGCGAGCTCGCGGGCCTCGGGGACGTCGATCTTGTTGAGCACGACCATGCGCGGGCGCTCGGTGAGCGGCACCCGGCCGCCCTCGATGCCGATGTCGCCGGCGTAGGCGGCGAGCTCGGCCTCGATCACGTCGAGGTCGGTGAGCGGGTCGCGGCCCGGCTCGAGCGTCGCGCAGTCGAGGACGTGCACCAGGACGGCGCAGCGCTCGACGTGCCGCAGGAACTCCAGGCCGAGGCCCTTGCCCTCGCTCGCCCCCGGGATCAGGCCCGGGACGTCCGCCACGGTGTACCGGGCGTCGCCGGCCTGCACGACGCCCAGGTTCGGCACCAGGGTGGTGAACGGGTAGTCGGCGATCTTCGGCCGGGCGGCCGACATCGCGGCGACCAGCGACGACTTGCCGGCGCTCGGGAAGCCCACGAGCGCGACGTCGGCGATCGTCTTCAGCTCCAGCACGACGTCCCGGGCGTCGCCGGGCTCGCCCAGCAGCGCGAAGCCCGGGGCCTTGCGGCGCGGGGAGGACAGCGCGGCGTTGCCGAGCCCCCCGTGGCCGCCCTCGGCGACGACGAACGTGGCGCCGGCGCCCACCAGGTCGGCCAGCACCTCGCCGTCGGTCGACTTGACGACGGTGCCGTCGGGCACGGGCAGGACGAGGTCCTGCCCGGTCGAGCCCTGGCGGTGGTCGCCCATGCCCTGGGTGCCGGACGGGGCGTGCCGGTGCGGCGCGTGGTGGTAGTCGAGCAGGGTGGTGACCTGCGGGTCGACGACCAGGATCACGCTGCCGCCGTTGCCGCCGTTGCCCCCGTCGGGGCCGGCGAGCGGCTTGAACTTCTCGCGGTGGATGGACGCGCAGCCGTGGCCGCCGTCACCGCCGCTGGCGTGGAGGACGACTCGGTCGACGAACGCGGCCATGTGCGGGTGGTTCCTTCCTGGACGGACGGAGGGGCGCACCGCGTCGTGCGGTGCGCCCCTCCGGCCAGCGTGCTGGGGTGCGGCGGTGTCAGCCCGCCGTCACGATGTCGATGACCTTGCGGCCACGACGGGTGCCGAACTGCACCGAGCCCGCGGCGAGCGCGAACAGGGTGTCGTCGCCGCCACGGCCGACGTTCACGCCGGGGTGGAAGTGCGTGCCGCGCTGGCGGACGATGATCTCGCCGGCGTTGACGACCTGGCCGCCGAAGCGCTTGACGCCGAGACGCTGGGCGTTGGAGTCCCGACCGTTGCGCGAGGAGCTCGCGCCCTTCTTGTGTGCCATCTCAGGCCTGCTTTCCTGCGGTGCTGTCTACGGGTGAGAGAGTCACGGGCCGCCGGGCCCGCGAGGTCACTTGATGCCGGTGACCTTGAGGCGGGTCAGCGCCTGGCGGTGGCCCTGGCGGCGGCGGTAGCCGGTCTTGTTCTTGTACCGCAGGATGTCGATCTTCGGGCCCTTCTCGTCCCGGACGACCTCCGCGGTGACCTTGATCTTGGCGAGCGCCGCGGCGTCCGACGTCACGGCGGTGCCGTCGACGAGGAGGAGCGCGGGCAGCTCGACGGTCTCGCCGGCCGCGGCCGCGAGCCGGTCGACGACGACGACGTCGCCGACGGCGACCTTCTCCTGGCGGCCGCCGGCCTTCACGATCGCGTACACCACGTTGCTGCTCATCTCTGCTCGTCGAACTTCAGGTTCAGGGGCGCCCCGCCCTGCTGCCGGTCCCGGCGCGCCACCGCGGTGGCCGCGGAGCTCGGGAGGTCGGCGCCGCTGGGGCGTCACGCACGAACGGTGCCTCTGCGCAGCGACCAGGGTTCCTGGCTCACCATCAGAGCGCACCGACGTTCAAGGATACGCAGACCCTCCGAGAGGGTCAAACCGCGTCCCGGTGGCCGCCCACCCGCGGGGGGCGGCCACCGAGGCGGTCAGGACGCGTCGTCCTCGGGGTCGGACTCGGACTCGGGGAGCTCGAACAGGCCGGGGTCGACCGGGGTGAGCTCGAGGTGCGGCTCACCGGCGGCCCGGGCCTCGGCGGGCTGCTCCGGGGCGCGCGCGGCGAGGTCGCCGAGGGCGGCGAGCACGTCGAGCGCGGGCTTCGCACCGGCGGCCTCGGCGGCCTCCGTCGCGACCCCGTCGGAGGCCGCGGGCGCGACCTGCTCCGCCGCGTTGGCCGAGGGCTCCGCGTGCTCCTCGTCCTCGTGGGCGTGGGCGTGCGCCGCCGCTGCCGCGATCGTCGCGAGCGTGGCCTTGACCGCGTCGCGCGCCTCCGGCAGCACCGGCACGGCGGGCGTTGACGCCGGCGCGGGCGCCTGCTCCTTGGTGCCGCCGCGCTTGCGCCGCGGCTTCTTGGCCTCGCCGCCGCCCTCGGCCGGCTGCTGGGGCGCGCCCGCCTCCGGCTTGTGGTTGTGCTTCTCCACCGGCTCCGTGTGCACGATGAACCCGCGGCCGTTGCAGTGCTCGCAGGTCTCGGAGAACGCCTCGACCAGACCCTGCCCGACCCGCTTGCGGGTCATCTGCACCAGGCCGAGCGAGGTGACCTCCGCCACCTGGTGCTTGGTGCGGTCCCGGCCCAGGCACTCGACCAGCCGGCGCAGCACGAGGTCGCGGTTCGACTCGAGCACCATGTCGATGAAGTCGATGACGATGATGCCGCCGATGTCCCGGAGCCGGAGCTGGCGGACGATCTCCTCCGCGGCCTCCAGGTTGTTCCGGGTGACCGTCTCCTCCAGCGTGCCGCCGGCCCCGGTGAACTTGCCGGTGTTGACGTCGACGACGGTCATGGCCTCGGTGCGGTCGATGACCAGCGAGCCGCCCGACGGCAGCCAGACCTTGCGGTCCATGCCCTTGGCGAGCTGCTCGTCCACGCGGTGGTCCGCGAACACGTCGCCGGTGCCGGTGTACTTGGACACCTTCTCGGCCAGGTCGGGAGCCAGCTCGCCGATGTAGCCGGAGATCGTCGACCACGCCTCGTCGCCCTGGACGACCAGGGAGGAGAAGTCGTCGTTGAAGATGTCGCGCACCACGCGGATCGCGAGGTCCGGCTCGCCCTGGAGCAGCGCCGGCGCGTTGGCGGTCTTCGACTTCTTCTCGATCGCCTCCCACTGCGACTGCAGGCGGGCGATGTCGGCGCGCAGCTCCTCCTCGCTCGCCCCCTCGGCGGCCGTGCGCACGATGACGCCGGCGGAGTCGGGGACGACCTCGCGGAGGATCTTCTTCAGGCGCGCGCGCTCGGGCTCGGGCAGCTTCCGGCTGATGCCGGTCATCCCGCCGCCGGGGACGTACACGAGGTAGCGGCCGGCGAGCGTGATCTGCGACGTCAGGCGGGCGCCCTTGTGGCCGATCGGGTCCTTGGTGACCTGGACCAGCACCGGGTCGCCGGACTTCAGCGCCTGCTCGATGCGGCGCGGCTGGCCCCCGTCGAGGCCCGCGGCGTCCCAGTTGACCTCGCCCGCGTAGAGCACGGCGTTGCGGCCCTTGCCCACGTCGACGAACGCGGCCTCCATGCTCGGCAGCACGTTCTGCACGCGGCCGAGGTAGACGTTGCCGGCCATCGACACCTGCGCCTGGCGGGACACGTAGTGCTCGACCAGCACGCCGTCCTCGAGCACCGCGATCTGGGTCTTGCCGCCCGCCTCGCGCACCACCATCGAGCGCTCGACCGACTCGCGACGGGCCAGGAACTCGGCCTCGGTGATGATCTGGCGGCGACGGCCGGCGTCGCGGCCCTCGCGGCGGCGCTGGCGCTTGGCCTCGAGGCGGGTCGACCCGCGCAGCGCGGTCACCTCGTCCCCGCCCCGCGACGACGACCGGCGCGGCGACTGCTGCTGCTCGCCCTCGGTGTCCCCGCCCCCGCGGCCGGACCGGCGGCGGCGGCGACGGCGACGGCTGCTGCCGCCCTGCTCGTCGCCGTCGGCCTGCTCGTCGGCCTCGTCCTCGCGCTCGTCCGCGTCCTCGGCCGGCTCGTCGCCGTCCTCGGGCTGGTCGGCGTCGTCCTCGGCCTGGTCGCCGTCGGAGCCCGCGCGCGAGCGGCGGCCCCGGCCACCCCGGCGCCGCCGGCGGCGCGGGGCGCCCTCGTCGCCCTCGTCGTCGGCGCGCTCGGCGGCGGCCTCCTCGGCGTCCTCGTCGGCCTCGGCGGCCGCAGCCGCCTCGACCGCGGCGGCGTCCTCGGCCTCGACGGCGTCGGTGCTCTCCTCGACGGCCTCGGCGGACTCGGCGCGCTCCGCCCGCGACCGGCCACGGCGGCCGCGGCGGCGCGACGGGGCGGCCTGCTCCTCGGCGGGCGCCTCCAGCGGCGCCTCGGCGGCAGCGGCCTCGGCCGCCTCGGCCGCCTGCGCGGCCTCGAGGTCGGCCTGCGCCGCGGCGGAGATCGCCTCGGGCGAGCCGGACGGCGCCTGGGCGCGGCGCCGGCGGCGCGGGGCCTCGGGCGCCTGGAACAGCAGCGCCGTGGTGGCCAGGCGCGCGGAGGCCGCGCGGTCCTGGTCGGCGGGCTTCTGACCGGCACCGCGCTGCTGCGCGGCGGGCTTCTCGGTCGCGGGCGTGGCGGCGGCGGGCTGCTCGGCGGCGGGCTGCTCGGCGGCGGGCTGCTGCTCGGCCGGAGCCGGCTGCGGGTCGACGGAGTCCCCGGCGCCGGCGTCGGGCGCGCCGGCCCTGCGGCTGCCGGACCGGCGGCCCCGCGAGCGGCGGGGCTCGCGCTCGGCGGCGGGCTGGGAGCGTCCGAGCTCCGCGAGCACGTCCAGGCGGCTCTCCGGCGCGGCGGCCGACGTCTCCTCGGCCTGCTCGACCGCCTCGGCGACCTGCTCGTCCTCGGGCTGCTCGATGACGACGTCGTCGGCCTCGACCGGCTCCTCGACGGGGGCGCCCTCGGCCTGCTCGGCCTCGGCGGCCTTCTGCGCCGCGGTCTTGCGCGGTGCCCGGCGCCGGACCGGCTTGGCCGGCGCCTCGTCCCCGGCGGTCGCGTCGGCCGGGGCGGTCCCGTCGGCCGGGGCGGCGCCCGCGGGCGCGGCCCCGTCGCCGACGCTGAAGTCCAGGGTCTCGGCCGCGGGGTCCGCGGCCTTGGCGGCCCGCGTGGCGCGGGTCCGGGTGGTGCGCTTGCGGGCGGGTGCGGCGGCCTCGACGGGCGCCTCACCGCCCGTCTGCGCTGCGGTGGTGGTGCTGTCCGAGGTGTTGTCGAGCGTCACGCGCGGTTGCTCCTGCACGCCCGGGTACGCCGGCCACACGCTCGGCGCCCGTCGGGCTGTCGGTCGTCGCTCGCGTGTCCGCGGCGACGGAAGTCGTCGGTGTCGGTCGCTGCACGGGCGATCGGCGCCATCGCCTGCCTGGCGGCACGATCCCCTGGGTCGGGGTCGGCCGGCCGGCGGCGCCTGGCTAGCGCGATGCGCTGGTGCGGCGAGCACGGTGGCGCCCGGGGTGTGTGGATCCCGGGAGACCGGAGCCAGTATCGCACAGAGGTCCCGCGGACGTGCGGTAGGTCACGCTCGTGAACCGAGTCACAACGAGACGACATCCCGTCAGATCGCGGGACCTTTGTCCTACGCTTGTGAACCGGGGCGCAATACCGTCGACAGACGGTCCTGACCTGGGCCGTTGGACCCCCCGGTCAACCGCCCCCCACCACTCGCCTCAGCACCTGGACGGACACCCCCGTGGAAGCCCTCGACCTGGCACGCTGGCAGTTCGGTGTCACCACCGTCTACCACTTCATCTTCGTCCCGCTGACGATCGGACTCACGCCGCTCGTCGCGATCATGCAGACCATCTGGTACCGCACCGGCAACGAGACGTGGCTCCGGCTGACGAAGTTCTTCGGCAAGCTCATGCTGATCAACTTCGCGATCGGCGTGGCCACGGGCATCGTGCAGGAGTTCCAGTTCGGCATGAACTGGTCCGAGTACTCCCGGTTCGTCGGCGACGTGTTCGGCGCGCCGCTGGCGATGGAGGCGCTCGCCGCCTTCTTCGTGGAGTCGACCTTCCTCGGGCTGTGGATCTTCGGCTGGGACAAGCTCCCGAAGAAGATCCACCTGGCCACGATCTGGGCGGTCGCCATCGCGACCAACCTCTCCGCCTACTTCATCCTCGCCGCGAACTCGTGGATGCAGCACCCGGTCGGCACCACGTTCAACACCGAGACCGGGCGCGCCGAGATGACCGACATCGTCGCGGTCCTCACCAACAGCACGCTCCTGGCGGCGTTCCCCCACACCGTCACGGCAGCGTTCCTCACCGCCGGCACCTTCGTCGCGGGCATCGCCGCCTGGTGGATGGTCCGGCTCGTCCGCCAGGGCGACAGCGAGAAGGCCCGCACGGTCTACCGCCCGGCCGTGCTGCTCGGCGTGTTCACCATGCTGATCTCCGGCGTCGGCCTCGGCATCACCGGCCACGCGCAGGGCCAGCTCATGTTCGAGCAGCAGCCCACCAAGATGGCCGCCGCCGAGGCGCTGTGCGAGACCGAGGACGGCGCCGCCTTCTCGATCCTCGCGATCGGCGACCTGACGAACGACTGCGACGGCGTCGCGCACCTCATCAGCATCCCCGGCCTGACCTCGTTCCTCGCGAACAACGACTTCACGTCGCGCATCGAGGGCGTCAACGACCTGCAGGAGCGCTACGAGGAGCAGTACGGCGAGGGCGTCAACTACATCCCCGACCTGACCGTCACCTACTGGGCGTTCCGCCTGATGATCGGCCTCGCCGCCGGCTCCGTGGCGCTCGCGCTCGCCGCGCTGTGGTTCACGCGCAAGGGCCGGGTCTCCGACAACAAGTGGCTCGCCCGGATCGCGATCTGGGCGATCCCGACCCCGTTCCTGGCCTCGTCGTTCGGCTGGATCTTCACCGAGATGGGACGCCAGCCCTGGGTGGTGTACCCGAACCCGACGGGCGTCGACGGCGTCTGGCTGCTCACCGAGCGCGGCGTCTCCGAGGTGGTCAGCCCCACCACGGTGGTGATCTCGATGGTCGCGTTCACCCTCGTCTACGGCGTCCTGGCGGTGTTCTGGTTCCGCCTGATGAAGCGGTACGCCGTGGAGGGCGTCGCGGACACCGAGAAGGACTACAGCCCGGACAACCCCGACAACCAGCCCGACCCCGGCGACCCCGACGCGGCCGAGCGCCCGCTGTCGTTCGCGTACTGAGGAGGCGGCCATGGATCTCCCGCTCATCTGGTTCCTGCTCATCGCGGTCCTGTGGACCGGCTACCTCGTCCTCGAGGGCTTCGACTTCGGCGTCGGCATGCTGCTGCCGTTCCTCGGCCGCAAGGACAAGGACCGCCGGGTGATGATCAACACCATCGGCCCGGTCTGGGACGGCAACGAGGTGTGGCTACTCACCGCCGGCGGCGCGACCTTCGCGGCCTTCCCGGAGTGGTACGCCACGCTGTTCTCCGGCTTCTACCTCCCGCTGCTGCTGATCCTCGTCGGCCTGATCGTGCGGATCGTGTCGTTCGAGTGGCGCGGCAAGATCAACACCGACCAGTGGCGGCGCTGGGCGGACCGCGGCATCATGACCGGCTCCTACCTCCCGGCGTTCCTGTGGGGCTGCGCGTTCGCCAACCTGGTGCGCGGCGTCGAGCTCGACGCGAACCACCAGTACGTCGGCGGGTTCTGGGCGCTGCTCAACCCGTTCTCCCTGCTGGGCGGGGCGGTGACCATGCTGCTGTTCCTCACGCACGGCGCGGTCTTCCTGGCGCTCAAGACCTCCGGGGACATGCGCGAGCGGGCCGGCGCGCTGGCCGAGCGCCTGGCGCCGGTGACGCTGGTCGTCGCCGCGGCGTGGGCGATCTGGGCGCAGCTCGCCTACTCGGTCACGTGGACCTGGGCCGTCGTGGCCGTCGCCGCCGTCGCGCTGGTCGCGGTGGTGCTCACGACCCGGGCCCGGCGCGAGGGCTGGGCGTTCATCTGGTCGTCCGTGGTGATCGTCGCCGCCGTCGTGCTGATCTTCGGCTCGATGTACCCCGACGTGATGCCCGCGTTCGACCCGGCCAACTCGCTGACCATCCGGAACGCGTCCTCGACGGACTACACGCTGACGATCATGACCTGGGTCGCCGTGATCCTGACGCCCGTCGTCCTGCTCTACCAGGGCTGGACGTACTGGGTGTTCCGCAAGCGCATCTCCGCCGAGCACATCCCCGAGCACACCGGCCTGACGTTCGCCGCGGTGACGGCGAAGGCCGGCGCGTCCACCGGGCACGGCGGGACCTCCCCCGACGGCTCGACCCGGGCCTGAGGGACGATCGACCGCGTGAAGCCGCTCGACCCGCGCCTGCTCCGGTACGCCCGCGCCGCCCGGGGGTACCTGGCCCTGACGGTCGCCCTGGGCATCGTCACGGCCGGCCTGGTCATCGCCCAGGCGATCCTGCTGGCGCAGGTGCTCGCCGCCGCCGCGCACGACGGGGCCACGCTGCCCGACCTGCTCCCGCGGGTCGGGTGGCTGGCCGTCGTCGTCGCGGCGCGGGCGCTCGCCGTGGGGGTCCAGGAGCGCTACGCGCACCGGGCGGCGACCCGCGCGGTCGCCGAGCTCCGGGAGCAGGTGGTCGCCCGCGCCGCCGCCCTCGGCCCGCGCTGGCTCGCCGAGGGCGAGGGCACGCGGGTGGTCACGCTCGCGACCCGCGGGCTCGACGCCCTCGAGCCCTACTTCGTGAAGTACCTGCCGCAGCTCGTGCTGTCGGCCACCGTCACACCGGCCGTCCTCGTCGTGATCCTCGGGCTCGACTGGGTGTCGGCCGCGATCGCCGCGGGCACCATCCCGCTGGTGCCGATCTTCATGGTCCTGATCGGCCAGCTGACCCAGGGGCGCTCCGAGCGGAGCCTGCGGGTCATGCAGCGGCTCGGCTCCCAGGTGCTGGACCTGGTCGCGGGGCTGACCACCCTGCGCGCGTTCGGGCGCGAGCGCGGCCCCGCCAAGCGGGTCCAGGCGCTGGGCGACGCGCACCGCCGCGCCACGATGGGCACCCTGCGGATCGCGTTCCTGTCCGGCATGGTCCTGGAGCTGCTCACCACCCTGGCGGTCGCCCTGGTCGCGGTGGGCATCGGGCTGCGCCTGGTCTACGGCCACCTCGACCTCACCACCGGGCTCGCCGTGCTCGTGCTCGCCCCCGAGGTGTACTTCCCGCTGCGCCAGGTCGGCGCGCAGTTCCACGCGTCCACCGACGGGGTGGCCGCCGCCGACCAGGTGTTCCGGGTCCTGGAGACGCCGGTCCCCGCCGCGGGCACCACCCCCGCCCCCGACCTCCGCCGGACGACCGTGCGGCTGCGCGGGGTCACGGTGCGCGCGCCCGGCCGGGACCTGCTCGCTCCCGCCGACCTCGACCTCGTCCTCGCCCCGGGCCGCACCGTCGCCGTCACCGGGCCGAGCGGCGCGGGCAAGTCCACCACCGTGGACCTGCTGCTCGGCCTGCTCCGCCCGGACTCCGGCACCGTCGAGCTGGTCGACGCCGACGGCCGCACCACCCCGCTGGCCGACGTCGAGCCGGACGGCTACTGGCGGCAGATCGCGTGGTTGCCGCAGCGGCCCGTCCTCGACCCCGCGTCGGTCGGCCGGCTGGTCGCCGGGGCCGAGGACGTTGAGCTCGACCCCGCCGCCCGCGCACGCCGGGACGCGGCCGCCGCGCTCACCGGCCTCGACGAGGTCGTCGCGGGGCTCCCCGCCGGCTGGGACAGCGACCTCGGCCGCGGCGGTGCCGGGCTCAGCGTGGGCCAGCGCCAGCGCGTCGCGCTCACCCGGGCCCTGCTGTCCGACGCCCCGTTGGTCGTGCTCGACGAGCCCACCGCGCACCTCGACGCCGCGGGCGAGCGCGTCGTGCTCGCGACGGTGCGCGCGCTGAGGGACGCCGGGCGGACCGTGCTGCTCGTCGCGCACCGGCCCTCGCTCGTGGCGCTGGCCGACGACGTGGTCGCGGTCCGGTCCGCGCCGCTCGCCGCCGCGGACGAGCCGGACGGCGGCCCGGGCGGCTCCCCCGCCGCCCGCGCCGCCGTCGCCCGCCTCGGTGCCGCGGAGTCCGCCCTCGTCGGCACGGCCGGCGTCTCCGGCACGGTCGCCGTCGCCGGTGCCGGCGCGGTCGGCAGCGCAGTCGGCGGCGCCGGCGCGGTCGGCGCCGCCGGAGCGGTCGGCGGGCGCGGAGCACCCGGAGCTCCCGGCGCACCCGGAACACCCGGCACCGCCGCCGGCCCCGGGGCCGCCCCGACCGCCGCGGAGGGCGACCGATGAGCACCGCGACCACCGACCCGCGCCCCGCCGACGCACGCCCGGCCGACGCACCCGGCGCCGGACGCGGCGGCCCGCTGACCCGCCGGCTGGCCGCGGACCCGCTGTGGCGCGCCGTGCGGCTGCTCGACGTCGCCCCCCGGCGCGCCGCCCTCGCGGTGGTGCTCGGCGTCCTCGCGCTGGGCTCGGCGGTGGCCCTGGCCGCCGTGTCCGCCTGGTTGATCACCCGCGCCGCGCAGATGCCGCCGGTCCTCGAGCTCTCCGTGGCGACCGTCGCCGTCCGCGCGTTCGGCATCGGCCGCGGGCTGTTCCGGTACCTGGAGCGGCTGGTCTCGCACGACATCGCGCTGCGCGGCATGGCGCGGCTCCGCACGACGCTCTACGAGCGGCTGGCCGCCGGCCGGCCCGGCGCGACGCTCGGCCTGCGCCGCGGCGACCTCCTCGCCCGGGTGGGCGCGGACGTGGACGCCGTCGGCGACGTCGTCGTGCGCGGCCTGCTGCCCGCCGCGGTCGCCGCCGTGCTCGGCCTGGGCACGTCGATCGCGATGGGGCTGTTCCTGCCCGCGGCCGGGCTGGCGCTCGCCGCGTGCCTGCTGCTCGCGGGCGTCGTCGCCCCGTGGCTCGCCCAGCGGGCCGCCCGGACCACCGAGCAGCGTGCCGCGGCCGCCCGCGCCGAGATGGCCGCCACGTCGCTCGGGCTGCTGGAGGACGCCGGCCCGCTCGCCGTGCAGGGCCGCACGGGTGCGGAGCTCGCCCGGCTGCGCGCCGCCGACGCCGAGCTCGCCCGGGCCACGGACCGCGGCGCCGGGCCTGCCGCCCTCGCCGCGGGGCTCGGCAACCTCGCGGTCGGCCTCGCCGTCCTCGTCGCGCTGCTGGTCGGGGTCCCGGCCCTGGCGGCGGGCCGGATCGCCGAGGTCGACCTCGCGGTGATCGTGCTGACCCCGCTCGCCGCCTTCGAGGCGACCAGCGTCCTGCCCGCCGCGGCGATCCAGCTGCACCGCTCGCGGGCCGCGGCGGCCCGGCTGATGGCGGTGCTGGACGACGCGGCGGCCCCGGACGGGGCGGGCACCTCCCCGGCC
>NZ_JAKRMS010000097.1 GCF_022346185.1 Cellulomonas sp. ACRRI
CCCCCGCACCGTCGCCTCCGCCCTCGCGCTCGGCCTGGCCGGTGCCGCGCTCGCGGCGTGCTCCCCCGCCGGTGAGGACGGCGACACCCCGCACGACGTCGTGGCGGCGTTCTACCCGCTGCAGTTCGTCGCCGAGCGGGTCGGCGGCGAGCACGTCGCCGTCACCTCGCTGACCCCGCCCGGCGGCGAGTCGCACGACCTCGAGCTGTCGCCGAGCGCCGTCTCCCGGGTCGGCGAGGCGGACCTGGTCGTCTACCTGTCCGGGTTCCAGGCCGCGACGGACGCCGCCGTCGCCGCCACCTCGCCCGCCCACGTGGTCGACACCGCCGAGGCCGCGGCGCTGGAGGTCGGGCCGGACGGCGTCGAGCCCGGCGGCGGTGGCAGCCTGGACCCGCACTTCTGGCTGGACCCGACCCGGCTCGCGGACGTCGCGCACCAGGTCGGGGACACGCTCGCCCGGATCGACCCCGAGCACGCCGACGACTTCGCCGCCGCGGCGGACGACCTGGTCGCGGACCTCGACACGCTGGACGCGGACCTCGAGGCCGGGCTCGCGGACTGCCGGGGCGCGACGCTGGTCGCCTCGCACGAGGCCTTCGGCTACCTCGCCCAGCGCTACGGGCTGCACCAGGTGGGCCTGAGCGGCATCGACCCCGAGGTCGAGCCGTCGCCCGCGCGGCTGCGCGACGTCGCGGCCACCGTCGAGGCGGAGCGCGTCCGCACCCTGTTCTTCGAGACGCTGACCAGCCCCAAGGTCACGCGGACGCTCGCCGACGACCTCGGCGTGGCGACGGCCGTGCTGGACCCCCTCGAGGGTCTCGCCGAGGACGACGGGCGCGACTACCTCGGCGTCATGCGGGACAACCTCGCCGCGCTGACCGCCGGGCTCACCTGCGGGGCGTGACCGCCCGCGCGCGGCGACGGCGCCGGGCCCCGCCCGGGGCCCCGGCGCCGTCCGCGCGCCCGCTCAGTGCGAGCGGAGCGCGTCGACCAGGTCGGCCTTCTTCATGGACGACCGGCCCTCGATGCCGATCTCCGCCGCCCGCTTGCGCAGGTCCTCGACGGTCCAGTCCTCGTAGGACCCGGACTCGCCGCCCTTCTTCCCGACCGACGACCGCCCCCGCGCCGCCGCGGCGTTGGCGATGCGGGCCGACTTCTCCTTGCTGTTGCCCTCGTCACGGAGCTCCTCGTAGAGCCTCTTGTCCTTGACGCTCGGGCCCGGATCACGGCGCGGCATGGCGACCTCCTCGGTGTGGACGACGTCCGGTCCTCCCGACGATGCCCCCGGCCCGCGGCGCCCGCATCCGCTGGCCCCGTCAGGCCGCACGGTCGCCGAGCCAGGGCGCCAGCACGTCCTCCGCACCGAGCCACGGGTGCAGCCCCCGCGCGTGCTCGTCCGCCGTCAGGAGCACGTCCTCGAACGCCGCCAGCAGGTCGGCCCGCACGTCCTCGACGCCGGTGAAGACGAGCCGCGTGGCCGCCGGTTGCCGGCCCCAGGTGCCGAGCTCCCCCACGCTCAGCTGGCCGCCGGCGCCGTCCCACACGCAGACCGAGTCGGGCCGCGTCGGGACCCAGAAGTGCCCGCGGCTGCGGTGCCGGCCCTGCCCGAGCCGGGCGACCTCGGCCACCAGGCGCTCGGGGTGCAGCGGTCGGTCGGCGCGCAGCTCGAGCGTCCACACCCCCTGCGCCGTGGGGGCACCCGGCACCGGGACGGCGTGCCGCGGGTCGAGGCGCCGGTCTCCCGCCCCCACGTCGTGCACCCCCGCCAGCAGCGCCGCGACGTCCGCGGCGTACACCCCGTCGATGCGCCGGCCGTCGGCGGCGCGCACGTGGTCGAGCAGGTCGGAGGCGACCGGGTGCTCCGCGGGATCGCCCGCGACCAGCACGACGTCGGCGTGCCCGACCTGGGCCGCGAGCGCCTCGCCGACCGCGCGGCCGTCGTCCTCGGTCAGCGCCAGACCGCGCTCGTCCAGAAGGTCGTCGCCGAGCAGGTCGTCGGCGAACGTGGCGAGGTCGAGCGCCGCGACCACGCCGGCGAGCCGCAGCGAGCGCAGGCCGCCGCTGCGCCGCGTCGCCGGGCCGAGCGCGCGGGTGACCGGCAGCGACTCCGCCGACACGGGCAGCGCCAGCAGCACGGCGTCCCAGCGCGGGTCGCGGCCGAGCCGCTCGAGCGTGGGTACCGCGTCCTCGCGCACGGAGCAGCTCAGGCACGCGTGCTCCAGAGGCACCACGACGTCCTCGAGCACGCCCGACGCGTCCGCGACCACGCGGCGGATGCCGCCGCCCTCGGGGCCGTCGACGATGTCGTGGCGCAGCACGACGGTCCGGGGCCGGTCGACCACGACGCCGAGGGCGACGGCGTCGCGCAGCAGCGGGTCGACGGTGGCGAGCACGAGCAGGGGCGTCAGATCGCGTCGGGACATGCCGACCAGACTAGCGCTTGTCGCGAACGATTCTCATTACCTATGATGGGTGCATGTCCGCTCACTGCCAGGTCCTGGGCACGTCGCCCGGGTTCGGCCACTCCATCTCCCACTCGCACCGGCGCACCAAGCGCCGGTTCGACCCGAACATCCAGCGCAAGCGCTACTGGGTTCCCTCGCTCGGCCGCCACGTCACGCTCACGATCAGCGCCCGCGGCATCAAGACGATCGACAGGCTCGGCATCGAGGTCGTCGTCGCCCGGATCCGTGCCCGCGGGGAAAAGGTCTGATGGCCCGCGCCGCCGACGTCCGCCTGATCATCACGCTGCGCTCCACCGCGGGGACCGGCTTCACGTACGTCACCCGCAAGAACCGCCGCAACGACCCCGACCGCCTCGTGCTGCGGAAGTACGACCCCGTGGTGCGGCGGCACGTCGACTTCAAGGAGGAGCGCTGATGGCCAAGGCGAGCAAGATCGCGAAGAACGCGCAGCGCAAGTCCGTCGTCGCCCGGTACGCCGAGCGCCGGCTCGAGCTCAAGGCCGCCGCGGTGAACCCGCACCTGTCCGAGGCCGAGCGGGTCGCCGCCCGCACAGCGCTGCAGGCGCTGCCGCGCGACGCGAGCCCGACGCGCGTGCGCAACCGGGACGTCGCCGACGGCCGTCCGCGTGGGTACGTGGGGAAGTTCGGGCTCTCGCGCGTGCGGATGCGGCAGATGGCGCATCGCGGCGAGCTGCCCGGCGTGACCAAGTCCAGCTGGTGAGGAGAAACGACATGAAGCACGGCATCCACCCCGACTACCACCCCGTGGTGTTCCGGGACATCAGCGCGGACTTCGCGTTCCTGACCCGGTCCACCGTGACCTCGGCGAAGACCATCGAGTGGGAGGACGGCCACACCTACCCAGTCGTGGACGTCGACGTGTCCTCCGCGAGCCACCCGTTCTACACCGGCAAGTCCCGCGTGCTCGACACCGCCGGCCGCGTGGAGAAGTTCCGCCAGCGCTACGGCCTGGCCACCCCCGAGGAGACCCGATGAAGGTGCGCGCCTCCCTGGCGTCCCTGAAGAAGAAGGAAGGCTCGATCGTGGTGCGCCGCCACGGCAAGACCTTCGTGATCAACAAGAAGAACCCGCGCTGGAAGGCGAGGCAGGGCTGATGGCCGTCCCGAAGCGGAAGCTCTCGCGGTCGAACACCCGCGCCCGCCGATCCCAGTGGAAGGCCACGGCGGTCCCGCTGACCCCGGTGCTCAGCCCCGACGGCCGGCTGGTCGAGGTCCCCCGCCGCCTGGCCCGCGCCGTCGAGCGCGGCCTGGTCGACCCGCGCTGACGCGCACCCCGCCCTCGTTCGCCGGTTCCGCGCCGAGGGGCCTCGCGGAACCGGCGAACTCGCGCGCAACCGGCGAACTCGCGGGGCCGCCCCACCCACCGCGCGGGTAGCGTGCCGGGCGTGAGCGCCGCCGCCGTCCTCGACGTCCCGACCCCGCGGGGCCCCGCCCGCGCGCACCTGCACCTGCCGGCGGGCGCCGTGCCCGGCACCGACGGTCGCGTGACGCTCCCCGGGGCGCTGGTGCTCGGCCACGGTGCGGGCGGCGGGATCGACGCGCCCGACCTGCGCGCGGTGACGGCCGCCGCGAGGGCGCTGGGGTACGGGGTGGCGCTCGTCGAGCAGCCCTACCGCGTCGCCGGGAAGCGGGTCGGTCCCCGCGGCCCGGCGCTGGACGAGGCCTGGACCGCGGTCGTCGCGCAGCTGCGCGCGCACGCGCTCGACGCCCCGCTGGTCACGGGCGGCCGGTCCGCGGGCGCCCGCACCGCCTGCCGCACGGCGCTCGCCACCGGCGCCGCCGGGGTGCTGTGCCTGGCGTTCCCCACCCGGCCGCCGGGCCGGCCGGACGCGCCGAGCCGGCTGCCCGAGCTCGACGGCGCGGGGGTGCCGGTCCTCGTGGTCCAGGGCACCACCGACCCCTACGGAACCCCGCCGGCGTCCGCGACGCGCACGGTCGTCGCGGTCCCCGGCGACCACTCCCTGAAGAAGGACCCGCGGTCGGTCACGGCGGCCGTCACGGCGTGGCTCCCCACCGTCCTCTGACGCCGAGGTCGAGCGTTTCGCGCCGGATGCTCCGCGGAACCCCTCGACCTCGCCGGGAACGCTCGACCTCGCGCGGGGTCAGCCGTCGAGGAAGGTGCGGATCGCCTCGGTCACCAGGGCGTGGTCGTCGGCCTGCGGGAGGCCCGAGACGGTCACCACGCCGACCACGCCCACGCCCTCGACGTGCACCGGGAAGGCGCCGCCGTGCGCGGCGTACTGCTGGAGCGGCAGCTCGTGCACCGCGCCGAACGTGGTGCCCTTCGCCCGCGCCCGCAGGCCCTGCAGGTAGGACGAGGTGCCGAACCGCTCGACCACCCGGACCTTGCGCTCGACCCAGGAGTCGTTGTCGGCGACCGTGCCGGGCCGCGCGGCGTGGAACAGCTGCTGCGCGCCGCGCCGGATGTCGATCGTCACGGGCAGCCCGCGCTCCGTCGCCAGCCGGACCAGCAGCGTGCCGAGCTCCCACGCGTCGTCGTTGGTGAAGGTGGCGAAGCGCAGGTCGCGCTCCTGCCGCTCGACCTCGGCGATCAGGGCCCGGACCTCGGTGTCGTCGCTCATGGGCGCGATCCTGCCACCCGCCGGGACCGGGGTCGGCCCCGACGGGTGGCAGGCAGGGGCGGTCAGCGGCGGCGGACCGCCCGCACGACGGTGTCCCGGATGGTGATCTCCCGGCCGTCGGGGTCCGTGGCCGGGCGCGGTCGTGCCTCCGCGACCGGGACGTCCCAGGCCCCGGGGTCGAGCGCGGCGACGACCTCCTCGGGGTCGAAGAACAGCTCCGGCAGGTCCGGGCGGCCGATCGTGGTGCGCAGGTCGCTGGCGTGGTGCGCGACCACCAGCAGCGTCCCGCCGGGCGCCACCGCCCGCGACATCCGGGCGAACGCCACGGTGCGGACCTCCGGCGGCAGGTGCAGGAAGTGCGTGGTCACCAGGTCGTAGGTGCCGTCGCCGGCGTCCCACGTCGCGATGTCGACCCGCTCGGTCCGCACCCGCGCCGCGACCTCCGGCCCGGCCTCCGCGGCGGCGGCCTCGACCCGGTCGAGCGCGGTCTGCGCCAGGTCGACCGCGGTCACGGCCCACCCGCGGCCGGCGAGCCACAGCGCGTCGCCGCCCTCGCCGCACGCGACGTCGAGCGCGCGCCCCGGCGCGAGGTCGCCCACCTCGTCGACGAGCGGCCGGTTCGGCCGGCCGCTCCACACCTGCGGCGCCGAGCGGTAGCGGTCCTCCCAGAACTCCCGGTCGTGCCGCACCTCGCCCGGGTCGCCGCCGTGGGCGTGCCCGCCGTGCGCCGCGTCCCCGCCGTGCCCGTGCCCGCTATGGCCCTGCGCCATGCCCCGCTCCTCCTCGTCGTCCCCGCCGCGGGACCGTCCCGCGGCCTCGTCCTGGCCGGTCACAGCCCGACCGGCCCGTCGCCCGCCCGGCGTGCGGCGAGCTCGCGCTCCGCCCGCGCCGAGAACGGCGCCTCCTGCTCCGCGCGGTACCGCGCCACGGCGGCGTCGGCGTCCTCGGCGGCGAGCTCGCCGACGAGCGCCGCGCCCGCGGTCAGTCCGGCTGCCGCGGCGACCTGCACCTGAGCCCGCAGGTCGGTCACGTTCCCGGCCACGCGCACCCCGGGCACGGGTGTCGCCCCGTCCGGCGCCGCGACGACGCGGGTCCCGATCACCTGGTCGCCCATGGACACCGGCTCGGTCGGCAGGCCCAGGCCCTCGAGGCCGTCGAGCCGCGCGTCCATGCCGGTCCCCACGACCACCGCGTCGCACGCCAGCACGGTCCCGGTGGCGAGCCGCACCCCGGTCAGCACGTCGTCCACTACCTCCAGGCCCGCCACCGGACCGTCCACGACCCGCACACCGAGCGCCGCGAGCCGCTCCCAGTCGTCGTCGGACAGGCCGTCGCCCGCGCCCGCAGGGGCCCCGGCGCCCAGGAACAGCGTCACGTCTGCCGTCCACCCGCGCCACAGCTGCGCCCGGTGCACCGCGAGCGGACCCGACCCGAGCACGGCCACCGCCCGGTCCCGGACCTCCCAGCCGTGGCAGAACGGGCAGTGCAGCACGTCCCGGCCCCACCGCTCGGCCACGCCCGGGACGTCCGGCAGCGCGTCCACCAACCCGGTCGCGACCAGCACCCGGCGCGCCCGGACGACCCGGCCGCCCGCGAGCGCCGCGCGGAACCCGTCGCCGTCGCGCCGGATGTCGACCACCCGGTCCTCGACGACCCGGGCGCCGTACCCCTCGACCTCGGCGCGGCCGCGTGCCAGCAGGTCGGCGGGCGGCAGGCCGTCCAGGCCGAGGTAGGCGTGCATGTGCGCAGCCGGCGCGTTCCGGGGCGCGCCGTCGTGCACCACGAGCACGCTGCGGCGCGCGCGGGCCAGGGTGAGCGCGCCGCTCAGCCCCGCCGCGCCGCCGCCGATCACCAGCACGTCGTCCTGCTCGGTCACCATGGGTCCTCCGCCCTCTCGTCGTGGTGCCCACGGTGCGGTCGCGGCGGAGCCCTTGACAAACGACGTTGCCGGATCGGCAAATGGACGCATGGCCGAGCCCCGCAGACCGCCCGCCCCCGCGACGCCGGCGCCGGCCCCGGGCGACCTGGAGCCGGTCCTCGAGGCCGTCGGCCCGCGGCTGCGCGACCTGCGCCAGCGCCGCGGCGCCACCCTCGCGGACCTGTCCCGCAGCACCGGCATCTCCGTCAGCACGCTGTCCCGGCTGGAGTCCGGGCGACGCAGGCCGACGCTGGAGCTGCTGCTGCCGCTGGCCCGGGCGCACCAGGTGCCGCTCGACGAGCTCGTCGGCGCCCCCGAGACCGGGGACCCGCGGGTGCACCTGTCGCCCGTCGTGCGGCACGGGGTCACCTACGTCCCGCTCAGCCGGCGCCAGGGCGGGCTCCAGGCGTACAAGCAGGTGTTCCCGGCGGGGCACAACCCCGGGCCGCCCGAGCCGCGCACCCACGAGGGCTACGAGTGGATGTACGTGCTGTCCGGCCGGATGCGGCTCGTGCTCGGCGAGCACGACCTGATGGTCGAGCCGGGCGAGGCGGTCGAGTTCGACACCCGGATCCCGCACTGGTTCACCAACCCGGGCCCCGGTCCGGCGGAGGTGCTGACCCTCTGGGGTCCCCAGGGCGAGCGCATGCACGTGCTGGCCCGCTCGACCCGGAAGGGCTGACCCCCGGGCGGCTCAGGCCACCGCGACGAGGGCCAGCACGGACGCGACGACGCACAGCGGGGCCAGCCACAGCCCTTGCACCAGGAACGCCCGCACCGGCACGTGCACCAGCGCCTGCCGGCACCGCCGCCACCACAGCACGGTCGCGAGCGAGGCCCACGGGGTGAGCAGCGGCCCGACGCCGGTCCCGATCAGCACCGCGGCGAGCCGCCGGACGTCCTCGCCGGCCACCGGCTCCAGGAGCAGGTAGGCCGGGAGGTTGTTCACCGCGTTGGCCACGACGGCGGACAGCCCCGCGACCCCGAGCAGCGCCCCGGCGTCCGCGCCCGCCGGCGCCGCGTCGAGGACCCAGTCGCCCAGCCCCCGCACGTGCAGCGTCTCCATGACGACGAACAGCGCGCCGACGACCAGGATCATCCGCCACGGCACCAGGTCCCGCGCCCGCCCGGGCACCGGCCGGCGCCGCACGGCGAACGCCGCCAGCAGCACCGCCGCCGCGCCCAGCGCCACCGCCCACACGGGCAGCCCCGCCACGAACCCCGCGGCCATCACCGCGACCGTCGCCCCGGTCGCGACCAGCAGGGGGCGGTCGGGCGGGCTGTACCGCGCCTCGGGCTCGAACCGGCCGCGCAGCTCCCGGCGCCCCCGGACCGCCAGCACCGCGACGGTCACCAGCACGGCGGCGAGCGCCGGCGCCCACATCACGCCGAGGTAGCCCACGTCCTGCTCCGCGAACCGGTGGTCGGCGAGCAGGTTGGTCAGGTTGGACACCGGCAGGAGCAGCGACGCGGTGTTGGCGAGCGCCACGACGGTCAGCACGAGCAGCAGCGGCGACGTCCGGGTGCGCCGGGCCAGGGTGATCGCGAGCGGTGTGAGCAGCACGGCCGTGGTGTCCAGCGAGAGCAGCACCGTGGACGCCGCGGCGATCGCGACCAGCAGCAGCCAGAGCAGCCACCGCCGCCCGCCGGAGGCCCGCGCCGCCGCGTCGGTCGCGACGTCGAACAGCCCCGCGGACCCGCACAGCTCCGCGACGACCGTCAGGGCGGCGACGAACAGCAGCACCGGCCCGACGCGTTCGGCGAGCGCCCAGGCGTCGTCCCGCGGGAGGGCGCCGGTGAGCACCGCGGCGGCGGCCGGCACCACGGCCACCGCCCACCACGGGACGGCACGCCGGAGCCTGGGCACGGCGGAACTCTAGGTGCCGCCGCGCGCCCCCGCGCGACGGTGTCCGCGGCGGCGGCCCGGGGCGCCGCCGTCCGCCGTCAGTCGAGCAGGCCCTGCGCCAGCGCGGGCGCGAGCACCGGGGCGAGCGGCAGCCGCGGGATCAGCGTCGCCTGCACCGCGTGGTAGAGGTCGGCCTTGCCCTCCCAGACGGTCCGCGACACGCGGTTGTCCGTGCCGAGCTCGTGCCACCAGGACCCGCCCGCCCGGTCGACGAGGAACTCCTCGGCGTAGTCCCACCAGGTCGCGTACCAGTCGTCGAACCGCTGCTCGCCGGTCGCGGCGTGCAGGGCGGCGGCCGCGGCGATGCCCTCGGCCGCGACCCAGTGCATCCGCTCGCGCACCACCGGCTGCCCGGACCAGTCGACGGTGTAGACGAAGCCGGGCGCACCGTCGACCGCCCAGCCCTCGCGGACCGCCGCGTCGAACAGCGCGGTCGCGTCCTCGAGCATCCACGCCGGCGCGACGTCGCCGGCGGCGGTGAGCGAGGCCCGGGCGTGCAGGGTCAGCCGCGCCCACTCGAGCCAGTGCCCCACGGTCGCGCCGTACGGCCGGAACGGGTGCGCGGGGCTGTCGGCGTTGTACTCGAGGTCCGCCTGCCACCGCGCGTCGAAGTGCTCCGGGATGCGCCAGCCGTTGTCCCGCGCGAAGCCGTGCACCACCCGGGTGAGGATGCGCACGGCGCGGTCCAGCCACACCCGCTGCCCGGTCACGCCGTGCGCGGCGAGGTAGGCCTCGACGGTGTGCATGTTGGCGTTGACGCCGCGGTACGGGTCGAGGTCGGTGAACGTCCGGTCCCACTGCTCGACGGCCATCCCGGCGTCCTCGTCCCAGAACCGCCGCTCGGACACCTCGAGGGCCTCGCGCAGCAGCGCCTCGGCGCCGGGACGGCCGGCGGCGACCGCGGAGGACGTGGCGAGGACGACGAACGCGTGCGGGTACGCGGCCTTGGCGTCGTCGCGGGGGGTGCCGTCCGCGTTCACCTCGGCGTACCAGCCGCCGTGCTCCGGGTCGCGGAACAGCCCGTCGAGCGCCGCCAGGCCGTGGTCGACCAGCGGGGCGGAGCCCGGCCGCCCGAGCAGGTGGGCCAGCGCGTAGACGTGCGTCATCCGGCAGGTGATCCACAGCTCGGCGGGCCCCGGCAGCGGCCGGCCCACGTCGTCCAGGCGGAGGAACCCGCCCGACGGTGCGGCGGACGCCGTCCCGAAGGCGAGCAGGCGGTCGGTCTCGGTCTCGAGCCAGCGGGCGTGCGCGGGCGTCGTCAGCCACGTCATGGGTGTCACCCTAGTCACACCCGCGCGCCCGGCACGCCCCGTGCACGGCCCGCGGACCGGGGCGCGCGCACCCCCGGTCGCGGGCGTCCGCGCAGCCCGCGGCGCCGCGACCGACCGCCCGGTCGCGAAGTGCACGAACGTGCAGGCAGCGGCCGCTCCGCCCGGTTCATCCGGGTCGTCCTGGCCCTTTGACACCACGGCCCGGGGCCCACCAGAATCGTCGCGGATTTGACCGGTCAAAGTGGCTCCGTCGGTCCGCACGCCGCACCGCACCCCACCCCCGCACGGACGCCACGAGGACCGCCCCATGCCCACCGCCGACGACACGCGCAGGCGCCCGCACACGCCGCGGGTGACCATCCGCGCCGTCGCGGAGCACGCCGGCGTCTCCCGGCAGACGGTGTCCAACGCCCTGAACGCCCCGGGCCGGCTCTCGCCCGGCACCCTGGAGCGCGTGCGCCGCTCGGTCGCGGCGCTCGGCTACCGCCCCGACCACGCCGCCCGTGCGCTGACCTCGCGCCGGTCGGGCCTCATCGGCATCCGCGTCGGGTCCACCGCGCACCGCACGGCCGCGCACCCGGACCGGCTGCTGCACGAGCTGGTCGCGGCGGCCCGGCCGCACGGCTACCGGTTCCTCGCGTTCGACGCCCCCTACGGGGACGACGCGGCCGAGATCGCCGCCTACGACGAGCTGCTCGCCGCGGGCGACGTCGACGCGGTGCTCGTCGCCGACACGCACCCCGGCGACGCCCGGCCGGCGTGGCTGGCGGCGCGCGGCGCGCCGTTCGTGGCGCACGGCCGGCCGTGGGGCGACCCGGACGCCGGCCACCGCTGGGTCGACGTCGACGGGGCCCTCGGCGTGCGGCTGGCGGTCGCGCACCTCGCCGGCCGCGGCCACCGCCGGATCGGGTTCGTCGGCTGGCCCGCGGACGGGGCCGGCGGCGACGCCCGGCGCGCGGCCTGGCGCGCGGCCACCGGCGCGGAGGCAACGCGCGGCCCGGAGGTCACGGCCGCCGCGGACACCCCGGACGCCGCCGCCGCGGCCGTCGCCCCGCTGCTCCGCGCGCCGGGCGCCGCGCCGACCGCCCTGGTGTGCGCGTCCGACGCCCTCGCGCTCGGCGCGCTCGCGGCGGTCGCCGACGCCGGCGCCACCCCCGGCCGGGACGTGGCCGTCACCGGCTACGACGACTCCGACCTCGCGCGGTTCGCGCGTCCCGGGCTGACGAGCCTGCGGCAACCGATCAGACTGGTGGCGCAGACCCTCGTCGAGCAGGTGCTGGACCGGCTCGGGGTCGACCTCGGGCGCGCACCGGCCCCGGCCGGGCTGGTACCGCCGGAGCTCGTCGTCCGGGCGTCCAGCGCCGCGCCGGCACCGCGCGGCACCGTCCCCGAACCGGCCGGGGCCCGACCCCGCCTGACGCCCGACCCGCAGCACCCGCAGCACCGACCAGCACCACCCGCACACCACGCCCCTGGGAGCACCACCGTGGCAACCGCAGCCGACCGCCCCTCCGCGGTCCTGGACGGCCTGGACGCCGTCCTGTTCGACCTGGACGGGGTCCTCACCCCCACCGCCGTCGTGCACATGCACGCCTGGGCGCGCCTGTTCGCGCCCCTGCTCGACGCCCGCGGAGCCGCGCCGTACACGGACGCCGACTACTTCGCGCACATCGACGGCAAGCCGCGCTACGAGGGCGTGCGGTCGCTCCTCGCGTCCCGCGGCATCGAGCTGCCCTGGGGCGACCCGGCCGACTCCCCGGACACCGAGACGGTCTGCGGCCTGGGCAACCGGAAGAACGCCGTCTTCACCCAGGTGCTCGAGTCCGAGGGCGTCACGCCCTACGCGGGCTCGGTGCGCCTGGTGGACGCGCTGCTCGCGCAGGGCCGGAAGGTCGCCGTGGTGTCGAGCAGCCGGAACGCGGTGCCCGTGCTGGCCGCGGCCGGCCTGACCGACCGGTTCCCGCTCGTCGTGGACGGCCTGGTGGCCGCCGCGCACGGCCTGGCGGGCAAGCCGGACCCGGCGACGTACCTGTACGCCGCCGAGCAGCTCGGCGTGCCGCGCGAGCGCGCGGTGGTCGTCGAGGACGCCGAGTCCGGCGTCGCCTCCGGCCGGGCCGGGGCGTTCGGGCTCGTCGTGGGCGTGGACCGCGGCGCCGGCGCCGACGTGCTGCGCGAGCAGGGGGCAGACCTGGTGGTGGACGACCTCGCCGAGCTCGTCACCACGACCGACGACACCGACGAGTCCGAGAGCACCCTGCCGTGAACCCCACCTCCCTGTTCACCCCCGACCCCCTGGACCGCAACCGGTTCCCCAAGGACGAGTGGCGGCTGCGCGAGACGCGCCACGACGCGTCCGACCTGGGCCGGACCGAGACGCTGTTCGCCGTGGGCAACGGGTACCTCGGCATGCGCGGCAACGTCGAGGAGGGGCGCGACAGCCACAGCCACGGCACCTTCCTCAACGGGTTCCACGAGACCTGGCCGATCCGGCACGCCGAGGAGGCGTACGGCTTCGCCCGCGTGGGCCAGACGATCGTCAACGTCCCGGACGCCAAGATCATGCGGCTGTACGTGGACGACGAGCCGCTGCTGCTGACCGTCGCCGACCTGCACTCCTACGAGCGCAGCCTCGACTTCCGCGACGGCGTGCTCTACCGCGACCTCGTCTGGCAGACCCCGTCGGGCAAGCGGGTGCAGATCCGCACCCGG
Source organism: Cellulomonas sp. ACRRI (assembly GCF_022346185.1). GTDB lineage: Bacteria > Actinomycetota > Actinomycetes > Actinomycetales > Cellulomonadaceae > Cellulomonas. Next base: position 12,871 of record NZ_JAKRMS010000097.1, read on the forward strand.
CGCATGGTGTCGTTCGCGGAGCGGCACCTGGCCGTCCTGACGTACGAGCTCACCATGCTCGACGCCGACGCCCCCGTCGTGCTGAGCAGCCAGATCCTCAACCGGCAGGACGGCCAGGACGAGTACCACGTCCGGGCCGCCGCGATGGGCGAGGGCTTCGACCCGCGCAAGTCCGAGACGCTGTCCGCCCGGGTGCTGGAGCCCCGGACCCACTGGGGGGCCGACGGCCGGTACGTCATGTCCTACCGGGCCGCGGCCTCCGGGATGACGCTCTCGGTCGCGGCGGACCACGCGATCGAGACGGACAACGCCTACGAGGAGCTGTCGCTGGTCGAGGAGGACCTCGCCAAGCACGTCTACCGGATCGACGCGAAGCAGGGCCAGACCGTCCGGATCACCAAGGTCGTCACCTACCACTCGTCGCGCGGCGTGCCCGCCCGCGAGCTCGCCGACCGGTGCCGCCGGACCCTCGACCGCGTGCAGGCGACCGGCGTCGAGCAGCAGTTCGCCGACCAGCGCGCCTGGCTCGACGACTTCTGGGCGCGCAGCGACGTCGAGGTGCCCGGCCAGCCGGACCTGCAGCAGGCCATCCGGTGGAACCTGTTCCAGCTCGCGCAGGCCACCGCCCGCGCGGAGGGCAACGGCATCCCCGCGAAGGGCCTGACCGGGTCGGGGTACAGCGGGCACTACTTCTGGGACACCGAGATCTACGTCCTGCCGTTCCTCACCTACACCTCCCCGCGGATCGCCCGGAACGCGCTGCGGTTCCGCTACACCATGCTCGACGCCGCGCGCCGCCGCGCCGCCGAGCTGAACCAGAACGGCGCGCTGTTCCCGTGGCGCACCATCAACGGCGAGGAGGCCTCCGCCTACTACGCGGCCGGCACCGCGCAGTACCACATCGACGCGGACATCGCCCACGCCGTGCGGCAGTACGTCGCGGCCACCGGGGACGACGACTTCCTGGCGCGGGAGGCGATCGACATCCTGGTCGAGACCGCCCGGATGTGGGCCGACCTCGGGTTCTGGCGCGGCACCAACGGCGACGCCTCGTTCCACATCCACGGCGTCACCGGGCCCGACGAGTACACGACCGTCGTGAACGACAACCTGTTCACCAACGTGATGGCCCGCGCGAACCTGCGCGGCGCGGTCGAGGCGGTGGACCGGCTCGCGCACGAGCACCCGGTCGAGCACGCCGCCCTCGTCGCCCGGCTGCACCTGACCCAGGACGAGCTGGACGAGTGGGCGCACGCCGCCGAGCGGATGCACATCCCGTACGACGAGCGGCTCGGCATCCACCCCCAGGACGCGAACTTCCTCGAGAAGGAGCTCTGGGACCTGGCCAACACCGACCCGGCCAAGCGCCCGCTGCTGCTCTACTACCACCCGCTGGTCATCTACCGGTTCCAGGTGCTCAAGCAGGCCGACGTCGTGCTGGCGCTGTTCCTGCAGGGCGACCAGTTCACCGCCGAGGAGAAGCTGGCCGACTTCGACTACTACGACCCGCTGACCACCGGCGACTCGACGCTGTCCGGCGTCGTGCAGTCGATCGTGGCCTCCGAGGTCGGGTACCAGGAGCTCGCGCTGCGCTACTTCACCTCCGCGCTGTACGTGGACCTGGCCGACCTGCACCACAACACCGCCGACGGCGTGCACGTCGCGTCGGCGGGCGGGGTGTGGAGCGCGCTGGCGTGCGGGTTCGGCGGCATGCGCGACCACGAGGGCGTCGTGTCGCTCGACCCGCGGCTCCCGGAGGTCTGGGACGGCCTGACGTTCCGGCTCACGCTGCGCGGCAGCCGGGTGCGGGTCGACGTCCGGCACACCGAGCTGCGGCTCACCGTCGAGGAAGGCGACGCCGCGGACCTGGTCGTGCGCGGCGAGCCGGTCAAGGTCACCGCGGGCGACCCCGTCGTGCTGCCGCTGGCGCCCGCGCCGCGGCTGATCGGCACGCCGACGGTCCGGGACATCGAGGGCACCCGGCGCGCGGACGGCACGCTCATGACCGCCAGCGTGCCGGACCACCCGACCGTGCTCACGCCGCCGCCCGTCACGCACGACTGAGCGGCCCGGGGCGCTCGCTCCGGTCAGCCCGTGAGCGCCTCGCGGAGCTGCCGGAGGACCTCGATGTCCTCCGGCTCGTAGCGGAAGTCGGTCACCCGCCGGGCGGGCGCCCGGCGCGGGAGCGCGGCCGCCGGCTCGTCCGCCGCGGCGGGATGCCCGTCAGCGGCGGGCCCGTGGGTGGCGGGCCCGTGGGTGGTGGGACCGCCGGGGACCGGCCCGTCGACGGCCGCGTCCCCCTCGGCGGCACGACCCTGCCGTCCGGTGCCGGGGCCGTGCGGCTCGCCGTCCGCGAGCGCGGTCCGGACCAGCCGGCGCACCAGCGCCAGGTTGAGGTCCGCCCCGGCCACCACGACGAGCGTCCCGTGCCCGCCGAGCCGGTGCGCGAGCAGCGTGCGCGCCGGGGACTCCACCAGCAGGCTGCCGGAGTCCCCGGCGAGGTCCCCGCCGTGGCGGGAGACCGCGGACGTCAGCGCGCCGACCAGCGCCGCGACGCCCGGCTCCGGCGCCGCCACCCCGGGCGGGCCCGACCCGTCGGGCGCGAGCCACGAGGCCGTCGCCCCCGGCGGCAGCGCCCGGACCAGCGTGTCGAGCACCAGCGCGACGTCCACGCGCACCTCCAGGGTCGTCGCCGAGCGCCGCTCAGCGCTCGAGCTCGATGCCGGCCTGCGTCAGATCGCGCAACCGCCGGCGGGCCAGCGCGAGGTTGCCTCGCTGCCGGTCGAGCACCAGGTACGAGAACAGCCCGGCGTACCGCGGGTCGTCGCTCAGCGTGATCAGGTGCAGCTCGTCCGACAGGGAGATCAGGATGTCGTCGATCGACTGCCCGCCGCCGAGCTGGTCGATCGAGCGCATCTGGGCCCGGACCACCTCGGTGGCCACGGCCGCCGCGAGCTCGATGTCGAACGGCTTCACGACGGTCGACATGATCGTCATCCCGCTCGTGTAGTCGACGCCCGCGAGCGCGATCGCGCCGTCGAGCGCCATCACCTGGGCCGTTGCTTCCTCCATGCTGATCATGCGTCACTCCTCGTCGTCCGGGTGGAACGCGAGCGACGCTGCCACCGGGGCGCACCACCCCAATGCGGCCCGCCGCCACGCGAACGGGCGTTCGGGGGGCGGCGGGGCCGGGCCGTCAGAGCTCGACGGAGCCGCCGAGCGAGCGCAGCGTGCGCCGGGCGAGCGCGAGGTTGCCGCGCTGGCGGTCGAGGGCGAGGTACCCGAACACGCCCTGGAGCCGCGGGTGGTCGCACACCAGCGTCAGGTGCAGCTCGTCGTGCAGCGTGACGAGGATGTCCTCGACGGCCCCGCCGCGGCCCATCTGCTCGACCGCCCGCAGCTTGGCGCGGACGAACTCGGTGGCGACGGCGGCGGCGAGCTCGATGTCGTAGGGCACCGAGGTGGCGGACGCGAGCACGAGCCCGTTCGTGTGGTCGACGAAGGCGAAGGCGATCGCGCCGTCGAGGTCCATGAGGTCCTGGGCGACGTCCTGCAGGGTGGGCACGGGGGCCTCCTCGGCGGCGCGATCGCCTTCGCCTTCGT
>NZ_JAKRMS010000098.1 GCF_022346185.1 Cellulomonas sp. ACRRI
CACCCCCCCGGCCCCCGGGGCCCCGGGCGGCACAACCGCCGCCCGCGGGGCGCCCCGTCGCCGCTGCGGCCGACGCCACACGCGCGCCGCACCCGCGATCGCCGACGACAGGGGCAGGATGCTGGGGGCGCGCCGCACGGCGCCGCACCGAGGGACGGAGGACGGATGGCCAGGCTCCGGGTGCCGGTCCAGCTGCGCTGGTCCGACATGGACGCGTACGGGCACGTGAACAACGTCGAGCTGCTGCGGCTGCTCGAGGAGGCCCGCATCGAGGCCTTCTGGGCGCACCCCGCGCCCGCCGACCCGCTCGGGGACGGCGCGGCCTCTCGGGTGCCCGACCGCGAGACGTGGCCGACGGCCGTGCTCGACGCCGGGCCCGGCGCGCGGACCGCGACGCTCGTCGCCCGCCAGGAGGTCGAGTACCTGCGCCCCCTGGGCTACCGCCGCACGCCGGTCGTCGTCGACATGTGGATCGGCCACCTCGGGGGCGCGAGCATCGACGTCTGCTACGAGGTGCACGACGCGTCCCCCGACGACGTCCCGGCCGACGGCGCCGGGCCCTACGCCCGCGCGGTCACGACCCTGGTGCTGGTCGACGCCGCGAGCGGCTCGCCGCGCCGCATCGGCGAGACCGAGCGGTCGGCCTGGCTGCCCTACGTCGAGACCCCGCCGACCTTCCGCCGCCGCGGCCGCTGACCCCCGCGCCGACCCGCCGACCTCCGCCGCGCCTCACTCGCCCAGATAGGGCCGTCGCGCCGACGTAGGACCGTCCTGGGTCCTATCTCGGCGCGCGGGTCCTATCTCGCGGCGCGTGCGCGGCGCGTGCGGCGGCCGCGCGGCGCGTGCGGCGGCCGGCCGGCCGTGCGCGCCGCGCTCGCGTCGGGCGTCCGGCGGCGGCGGTGCGGGGTCAGCGCGGGAGGTCGCGGCGGGAGCGCTCGGCGGTCTCCGCGGCGCGGGCGATGTTGCGCTGCATCCCGCCGAACACCACGCCGTGGAACGGGTACACCGCCCACCAGTACAGCTGCCCGAGCAGCCCGTGCGGGTGGAAGACGGCGCGCTGCGCGAACCGGGTCGGCGGGGTCGTCCAGCGCTCGGGGGAGACGTCGGCGGGGCGGGCGGAGTCGTGGTCGCCCTGCTCCTCGGGGGTGTCGCCGTCGGGCTCGACCCGCAGCTCCAGCCACGCCAGCCCGGGCAGCCGCATCTCGGCGCGCAGCCGCAGCAGCCGGCCGGGCTGGACCTCTTCGACCCGCCAGAAGTCGACCGCGTCGTCGACGACGAGCCGCCGCGGGTCGCGCCGGCCGCGCCGCAGCCCCGGCCCGCCGACGACTCGGTCGAGCAGCCCGCGCACCCGCCAGGCGAGCGACCACGAGTACCAGCCGCGCTCGCCGCCGACGGACTCCAGCACCCGCCACAGCGCCGCCGGTGACGCGTCGACGTCGACGCTCCGGGCGTCCTCGTAGAGCGAGCCCCCGGCCCAGTCGGGGTCGGAGGGCAGCGGCTCGGACGGCGCCCCGGGCACGCCGGCCGACGACCAGCGGGTCGTCACGTCCGCCTCGCGGATCCGGGCGAGCGCGAGCTCCAGCGCGCGGGCGAACGAGATCAGCCCCTCCGGCGGGTCGGGCACGTGCTCCGCGATGTCGTGCTCGTCGCAGACGACCTCGTGGATCAGCGACTCGACCAGCGGCCGGGCGATGCCCGACGGCACGGGGGTGACCAGGCCGACCCAGTGGCTCGACAGCCGCGGGGTCAGGACCGGCACCTTGACGATGAGCCGCCGCGGCAGCCCGGCGGCCTTCGCGTAGCCCTGCATCATGTCGCGGTAGGTCAGGACGTCCGGCCCGCCGATGTCGAACTCCCGGCTGACCTCGGGCGGCATCGACGCCGAGCCGACCAGGTAGCGCAGCACGTCGCGGACGGCGATCGGCTGGATGCGGTTGTCCAGCCACTTGGGCACGGTCATGGCGGGCAGCCGCTCGGTGAGGTACCGCATCATCTCGAACGACGCCGAGCCCGAGCCGAGGATGATCGCCGCGCGCAGCACCGTCGTCGGGACGCCGGAGGCGAGCAGGATCTCGCCGACCTCCTTGCGGGAGGCGAGGTGCGGGGACAGGTCCTCGGTGTCCGGCGTCAGCCCGCCGAGGTAGACGATCCGCCCGACGCCCGCCTCGCGCGCGGCCGCGCCGAACACCAGCGCCGTGTGCCGGTCCCGCTGCTCGAACCGGCGGCCGGAGCCGAGCGAGTGGATCAGGTAGTACGCGACGTCGGCGCCGTCGAGCGCCGCGCGGATCTGGTCGGGCTCGGCGGCGTCCGCCTGGGCGATCTCCACCGCGTCGTACCAGGGGCGGCCACGCAGCCGCTCGGGGCGGCGGGCGATCGCGCGCACCCGGTAGCCGGCGGCGAGCAGCTCTGGGACCAGCCGGCCCCCGACGTAGCCGGTCACGCCGGTGACGGCCACCAGCGGGGCGTCCGGCCGGGGTCGCCCGTCGGGCCCGACGCCCGGGACGATCCCGGTGAGGGAGCGGGCGACCGGCTCGGGGAGCAGGTCGTCGGCGGTGGGCGCGTCCGCGCTCGGGCCGGTCACGGCGGGGTCCTGGGGCACGTCCGCAGTCTCCGACGCCCCGGCGCGGACCGCATCCGGTGGGCCCTCGCCGCCGGGGTGCATGATCGGGGCATGGGCGAGCACGGGTCGGGGGAGCAGGGCTGGGCGGCGGTCGACGCGTACCTGGTCGAGGAGCTGGTGCCGGAGAGCGCCGCGCTGGTCGCGGCGCGGGACGCCGGGCGGGCGGCCGGGCTGCCGGCCATCGAGGTGGCGCCCACGGAGGGCCGGCTGCTGTGGCTGCTGTGCCGGATCGCCGGGGCGCGCCGCGTGCTGGAGTTCGGCACGCTCGCCGGGTACAGCACCCTGTGGTTCGCCGACGCCGTCGGCCCGCACGGGCACGTGACGACGCTGGAGATCGACCCGGCGCACGCCGCGGTCGCCCGGGAGAACTTCGTGCGCGCGGGCGTCGCGGACCGGGTGCGGCTGGTCGAGGGGCCGGCGGGCGAGTCGGTCGAGGGCCTGCTCGCGCAGGGCGAGGACGCGTTCGACCTGGTCTTCATCGACGCCGACAAGCCGAGCAACGCGCGCTACCTCGACCTCGCGGTGCGGCTGTCCCACCCGGGGACGGTGATCGTCGTCGACAACGTGGTGCGGCGGGGCGAGGTGGCCGACGCGGCGTCCGAGGACCCCCGCGTGGTCGGTTCCCGGGAGGTGCTGCACGCGCTCGGCAGCCACCCGCGGCTGGACGCCACCGCGCTGCAGACGGTCGGCTCCAAGGGCTGGGACGGCTTCGCCCTGGCCCGCGTCCGGGACTGACTCAGGACAGCAGGGCCAGCGTCTCCTTCTCCGCGACGGCCTGGGACCGGGTCGGGCGGATCGTCGCACCATGGGTCCACAGCTCGACGACCCGCGGGTCGATGTAGGACGCCCGGCACACGGCCGGGGTGTTGCCGAGCTCGTGCGACACCGCCTTGACGACGGTCGCGACGACCCGGCGCCGGCCCCGCTCGGACGCCGGGGCGGGACCGCTGGCGGCCAGCCCGCGCGCGGCGAGCACCGTCGCGTGCCAGGTGCGGAAGTCCTTCGGGCTGGCGTCGTCGCCGAGGCGGTGCTTCACGTCGGCACCCACCTCCGCGCTGGTGATGTCGTGCCACCCGTCGTCGTCGCGCCAGGCCAGCAGCTCCGGACCGCCGCCGCGCCGGCGCAGCAGCGTCCCGACCAGGTCGGCGACCTGCGCGTCCTCGACCACGACGTCCCGGATCTGCCCCGACTTGGCGGGGTAGTGGAACCGCACCGCGGTCTCGGCGCCGTCGTCGTCGGCGAGCACCTGCACGTGCTCGCGGCGCAGGGTCGCCAGGCCGTAGGAGCCGTTGCGCTGCGCGTAGCCCTCGCCGCCGGCCCGGAAGTACGCGAGGTCGAGCAGCCGGAACGCGAGCGCGAGCGCCTTCGCCCGGGGGAACCCCGGCAGCGCGAGGTCGCGGCGCACCGACCGGCGGGCGGCGGGCAGCCGCCGCGCGACGTCGAGCACGTGGTCGTGCTTGAGCCGGTCGCGGCGCCGCCGCCACTGCTCGTGGTAGAGGTACTGCCGCCGCTGCGCGTCGTCGAGGCCGGCCGCCTGGATGTGGCCGTTCGCCCACGGGCTGATCCACACGTCCTGCCACGCGGGCGGGATGGCGAGCGACACGATGCGGTCGAGGTGCTCGGGGTCCGTGATCCGCGTGACGCGGTCGACGTCCAGGTAGGAGAACCCCTTCCCGGCGCGTCGCCGGGTCCACCCCGGGGAGTCGATCCGGACCCGTCGCAGCCTCACCACCGGGACACTGTGCACCGGCCCCCGGCGCCCCGCCAGCGGAGCGCCTGGGGCGTCAGGGACCGCCCGGTGCGCGGCCCGTCAGGCGGCCGGGACCCGGACCATGCCCTCCTGGGCGATGGTCGCCAGCAGCACGCCGGAGCGGTCGAACACCCGGGTGCTGCCGAGCCCGCGCCCGCCCTGCGCCGACGGGCTGTCCTGGTCGAACAGCAGCCAGTCGTCGACCCGCACGTCCCGGTGCCACCACATGGCGTGGTCCAGGCTCGCCACCGACAGCCCGGGCGTGAGCCAGGACAGCCCGGCGCGGCGCAGCACCGGCTCGAGCATGATCTGGTCGCAGGCGAAGGCGAGCAGCGCGCGGTGCAGCAGCTGGTCGTCGGGCAGGGCGCCCTTGGCGCGCATCCACACCCGCTGCCGGCCCTCCGGCGTCGGGGCCGGGCCCAGGTAGAGCGAGCCGCCGACGTGCCGGACGTCGAACGCGCTCTCGTGCGTCCAGAACCGGGCGACGGGGTGGTCGAGGTGGCCCATCCGGTCCATCGCCGACTCCACGTCCTCGGGTGCGGGGACGTCCGGGGCGGGCTCGGTGTGCTCGACGCCGGGCTGGTCCTCCTGGAACGAGGCGATCATCGACAGGATCGGGTCGCCGTCCTGGGCCGCGTGCGTGCGCCGCGCGGAGAACGACCGGCCGTCGCGCAACCGCTCGACCCCCAGCTCGATCGGGGTGCCGACCTCGCCCGCGCGCAGGAAGTACCCGTGCAGCGAGTGCGGCAGCCGGCCCTCGGGGACGGTGCGCCCCGCCGCGACGAGCGCCTGCGCGATGACCTGGCCGCCGAACACCCGGCCGCCGGGCTTCGGCAGGTTCGTGGCGGTGAAGGCGTCCGGGCCGGCACCGGGGGCGACGTCGAGGACGCCGAGCAGCGCGGTGATCGGGTCGGGGGCGGAGGCGGGAGCGGTCGAGGGTGCGGCGTCGGTCACGCGGGCCAGCGTCTCACGACGGCCCGCCCGGCCGGTGCGCCGTCGGTGCCGACTCGGTCCTCCCGTCGGGCCCGGTCAGCGTCCCGCGGAGTTGACCAGCGAGTGCGCGGCCCGCTCCAGGTAGTCCCACAGCGTCGCCTCGTGCAGCGGAGCCAGCCCGAGCGTGTCGACCGCCGCGCGCATGTGCCGCAGCCACCGGTCGCGCGCGTCGGGGTCGACGGTGAACGGCATGTGCCGCATCCGCAGCCGGGGGTGGCCGCGCTCCTCGGAGTAGGCGGTCGGCCCGCCCCAGTACTGCTCGAGGAACATCGTCAGCCGGCGCTTCGCGGGACCGAGGTCCTCCTCGGGGTACATCGGCTTCAGCACCGGGTCCGTGGCGACGCCGTCGTAGAACGCGTCGACCAGCCGGGTGAACGTCACGTGGCCGCCGACGGCCTCGTAGAACGACTCGCGGCGGCGGGCCTCGGCGCTGCCCTCGGGCGCCGGGGCGACGGGGGACGCCGCGGGTGCCGCGGCGCTCAGCGGGAGGGTCGGGCCGGCCGGGCGGGGCGCGGGTGGCGGCGGCTGGTCGGTCATGGCGACAGTCTCGCACCGCGCGGGGCGGGGTCCGGGCGTCGCACCCGGTCGCGGGCCACCGCGCGGACTAGGCTGGAGCCCAGGCGACCGCCCGCGCGGGTGGCCGCGGGGGCATTCCGCAGAACAGCACCACGGGGGTTCCATTGAGCAAGGCAGAGCAGATCCTGGTGGCCCTGGGCGGCGGCGGCAACGTCGTCGACCTCGAGCCGTGCATCACGCGCCTGCGGGTCGAGGTCACCGACCCGCAGCGCGTCGACGAGGACGCCCTCAAGGCGACCGGCGCGTTCGGCGTCGTGCGCTCCGGGCGCATCGTCCAGGTCATCGTCGGCCCCGAGGCCGACAACCTGGCCGCGGAGCTCGACGGCCTGCGCTGACGCAGGTCCCGCACGGCGACGGCCGTCCACCCGGCGGACCCGGCCCGGGTCGACGGCGGCGCGTCAGTCGGTCGCCGGGTCGTCCGTCGCCGACACGCGCTCGCGGTGCGCCTCCAGCGCCTCGCGCTGACCGGCGAGCGGGATGTCCGCGGCCTCCAGCGCCTCGCGGACCGCGGTGCGCAGGGCGCGGGCGACCGCCCACTGCCGCGCGGGGGCGGTGCGCTGCACGAGCTTGACCGTCACCGCGTCGAACGACAGGTCCTCGGCGGTCGTCACGGTGGCGGAGCCCTCCATCGACGGGCCGAGCGCTGGGTCCTCGGCCAGCCGCGCAGCGGCGCCGACCAGCACGTCGCCGACCCGGTCGAGGTCCGCGAAGTAGTCGACCTTCACCTCGACCACGGCGTTGGCCCAGCCCTGGGTCTTGTTGCCGACCCGGAGCATCGAGCCGTTGGGGACGTACCAGAGGGTGCCGTCGGCGTCGCGGATCTTGGTCACGCGCAGCCCGACCGACTCGACCGTGCCCTGCGCGGGGCCGACGTCGACCACGTCGCCGACGCCGTACTGGTCCTCCAGCAGCATGAACATGCCGGACAGGAAGTCCTTCACCAGGCTCTGCGCGCCGAAGCCGAGCGCGACGCCGACGATCCCGGCCGAGGCGATGAACGGGGCGATGTTCACCCCGACCTGGTCGAGCACGGACAGCACGACGACGGTGCCGATGACGATGCCGGCGGTCGAGCGCAGCACCGAGCCGATGGTCCGGGCGCGCTGGGTGCGCCGGGCGTTCGCGATCGGGTTGACCTTGCGCAGGGCCGAGGCGACCTCGGTCCCGCCGAGCGGCTTGGCGATGCCGCGCTGCAGCAGCGACGTGCCGTCGGCGATGTGCTCGGTGACGACCTTGATCAGGCGCCGGACGATCAGCAGCGCGACGGCGCCGATCACGATGATCAGCGCGATGCGCAGGCCGGGGCCGAGCAGCCAGTCGACGAGGGCGTCGGCGTTGTCGGCGAGAGCGGCGGCCGGGTCGTCGGACGCGGCCGGCAGGACGGAGGGGAGGGACGCGGCGATCACCGGTCCACGCTAGCGGCCACCCGGGCGGGGTCGCGCGGCCCGCACGCGGCCCCCACGGGACCCGCACACGCTCCCGCGCCGCACGGGCCCCGCGGCCCCGCGCGGGCGGGCGTCAGCGGCGGGCCAGGCCGGTGCGGTCCGCGACGAACTGCAGCTGCTCGACGGTCAGGGCCACGGTGCGGGACAGCGCGCGGCCGCCGTGCCCGACGCCCTTCTCCCGGCGGACCAGGACCGGCGCGTCGTCGAGCGGGGCGGAGGTCGCGGCCTGCAGCGCCGCCCCGAGCTTGCGCGCGTGCAGCGGGTCGACCCGGGTGTCGCCGTCGAAGATCGTGAACAGCGTCGCCGGGTACGCGGTGCCGTCGACCACCCGGTGGTACGGCGAGTAGGACAGCAGCCAGTCCAGCTCCCGCGGGGTGCCGGCGTCGCCGTACTCGTCGGTCCACGTCGTCCCGAGCCCGAAGTGCTGGTACCGCACCATGTCGAGCAGCGGGGCCGAGCAGACCACCGCCGCGAACGTCTCCGGGTGCTGGGTCAGCGCGGCGCCGACCAGCAGGCCGCCGTTCGACCCGCCCCAGCACGCCAGCCGGTCCGTGGTGGTCCAGCCGTCGTCGACCAGCAGCCGCGCCACGGCGTGGAAGTCGTCGAAGACGTGCTGCTTGTGCCCGCGGCGTCCGGCGCGGTGCCAGTCCTCGCCCTCCTCGCCGCCGCCGCGCAGGTTGGCGACGACGTAGACGCCGCCGGCCTCGACCCAGGCCAGCGTGGTGGCGGAGTACGCCGGGTCGAGCGAGATCTGGAAGCCGCCGTAGCCGTAGAGGATCGTCGGTGCGGGGGCGAGCGGGCGGCCGTCGGCGTCCAGCGCGTCGGCCCGCGCCACGACGAACGCCCGCACCTCGGTGCCGTCGGCGCTGGTGGCGACGACGCGCTGCACCCGCACGTCGGGCAGGTCGGCGACCACCCCGGGCGGGGCCGCCCACAGGGAGGTCGTCCCGGTCTGCGCGTCGTACCGGTGCACCTCGGCGACCGTCGTGTGGTCGGTGTACGAGAACCAGACGTCCGGGCCGCCGTCGGGGCGCGTGACCAGCCCGCCGGTGGAGCCGAGCCCGGGCAGGTCGACGGTGCCGGCGTCGCCGGGCAGCCGCTCGCCGGTCGCCGGATCGTGCACGGTGATCTCGCTGACCGCGTGCCGGCGCCAGGCCGCGACGAGCCGCCGCGGGGTCGTGTCGTCCCCGCCGCCGTCGGTGAACGCGACGTCCTCCAGCACCGCCTCGGGGTCCTCGGGCAGCAGGGTGCGCCAGTGCGGGACGCCGGGCTCCTCGGGGTCGGCCACGGCCAGCCGCCCGCGGTCGGCGCCGAGCGTGGTGTGCAGGTACAGCCGCCCGTCGCGCCCGACCCAGGCGCCGATCTCGGCGTCCTCGCCGACGGCGACCTCGCGGAAGGCGGGGACGGCGCCCGGCTCGGTCGCGGCCAGGTCGGCGATCCACACGTCGGTGCGCGGTGCGGTGCCGGCCGACGCCGAGACGATCAGCCAGCGGCCGTCGCGGGACACCGAGACGCCGTAGTAGTTGGTCATGTCGAGGCCGTCGCCGAACACCTCGAGGTCCTGCGCCGCGTCGGTGCCGACCACGTGCCGCCACACCCGGCGGTGGTACTGCTTCTCGCCCTCGGGCAGCAGGTCGGGCGCCAGGCGCCGCACGTAGAAGAACGACCGGCCGCCCGGCTCCCACGCGACGGGGGAGTACCGGGCGCGGTCGACCGGGCCGTCCACGAGCGCGCCGGTCGCGACGTCGAGCACGTGCAGCACGCTCTCCTCGGTGCCGCCGTGCGACACCTGGTACGCCAGCAGGTCGCCCTCCTTGCTCGGCTGCCACGCGTCGAGCGTGGTGGTGCCCGCGGGATCGAGCGCCACGGGGTCGACGAGCACCCGCTCGCGCTCGCCGCCCGGGGACGCGGGGTCCGGCTCCGCCACGACGACCACCGCGTGCTCCTGGTCGCCGGTGCGCCGGGAGAAGAACCGGCGGTCGCCGCGCCAGGCGGGCACGCCCACGAAGCCGGCGCCGAGCAGCGCGCGCAGGCGCTCGGTCAGCGGGCCGGTCGCGAGCGGGCCGTCCGCGAGGTCGCCGGCCGTGACCCGCGCGCGGTACGCGGAGTACAGGTCGTCCTGCGCGGTGGACCAGGCCTCCGTCTCCGGGTCCTCGGGGTCCTCCAGCCAGCGGTACGGGTCGGCGACGGCGCGGCCGTGCAGGTCCTCGACCAGGTCGAGGCGGCGGGCGGCGGGGTAGCCGGTCGCGGTCGGCGTCGCGGCGGCGACGTCGGCGGGCTCGGTGGCGGCGGGCTCGGCGGTCATGCGCGCCACCCTACGGCCCCGGCCGCCGGGGCCCGGTGCCGCGGCGGCGCGGGTCCCGCACCCGCACCCACCAGCGCGGCTGCCCGGCGTGACCCGCGCCCCTCTGGCAGGATCGGCGTGTGGCCGAGCACACACCCTCCCCGTCCCTGCTGGACCTGGCGCGGGCGCACGGCGTCGCCACCGAGTTCCAGGAGTTCAACGGCGGGATGCGCGACGTCGCCCCCGCCACCCTGGTCGCCGTGCTGGGGGCGCTCGGCGTGGACGCCTCGACGCCCGAGCGGGTCGAGGTCGCGCTGCGGCACGCCGAGGACGCCCCGTGGCGCCGGGTGCTGCCGCCGGTCGTCGTGGTCCGGCAGTCCGACGCCGTGCAGGTCCCGGTGCACGTCACGCACGGCGACCCGGTGCGGGCGTGGGTCGAGGTCGACGGCGCCGAGGGGCGCGGCCGGCGCGCCGCGGGCGCGGTGACCGAGCGGGTCGAGCTGGAGCAGGCCGACGTCCTGGTGGAGCCGCGCACGGTCGACGGCCGGCAGGTCGGGCGCGCGACGTTCACCGTGCCGGCCGGGCTGCCGCTCGGCTGGCACCTGCTGCGCACGTCCGGCCCGTCCGGGGAGGCGGCGAGCCCGCTGGCCGTGACGCCCGACCGGCTGGCGCTGCCGGCCGCGCTCGACGAGAAGCGCGCCTGGGGCCTGATGGTGCAGCTGTACTCGGTGCGCTCGCGGGCGTCCTGGGGCGCGGGCGACCTGCGGGACCTGGCCGACCTGGCGTGGCTCTCGGGGCACGAGGCGGGTGCGCAGTTCCTGCTCATCAACCCGCTGCACGCCGCCGAGCCGGTGCCGCCGCTGACGCCGTCGCCGTACCTGCCCACCACGCGCCGGTTCGTGAACCCGCTGTACCTGCGCGTCGAGGACGTCCCCGAGACGGCGTACCTGTCGTCCGCCGACCGGGCGCTCGTCGAGTGGTCGGCCGAGCAGGCGCTGGCCCTCGACACCGACGACGGGCCCATCGACCGGGACGTGGTCTGGGCCGCCAAGAAGGCCGCGCTGGAGGTGGTGTTCGCCGCGCCGCGGTCCGCCGCCCGGCAGTCGGCGTTCGACGACTTCCGCCGACGCGAGGGGCGGGGGCTGGAGGACTTCGCGCTGTGGTGCGCCCTGGCCGAGCGGCACGGCCCGCCGCCGTGGCCCGCCGACCTGCGCGACCCCGCCGCGCCCGGCGCCCTGCGCGCCCGCACCGAGCTCGCCGAGCGCGTGCAGTTCTACTGCTGGCTCCAGTGGCTGTGCGACGAGCAGCTCGCCACCGCCCAGCGCACCGCCCACGAGGCCGGCATGTCGATCGGCGTCATGCACGACCTCGCCGTCGGCGTGCACCCGGACGGCTCGGACGCGTGGGCGCTCGGGTCGGTGCTGGCGCGCGGCGCGTCGGTCGGGGCGCCGCCGGACATGTACAACCAGCAGGGCCAGGACTGGTCGCAGCCGCCGTGGCACCCCGCCGAGCTCGAGCGGGTCGCGTACCGGCCGTACCGGGACATGCTGCGCACCGTGCTGCGGCACGCGGGCGCCGTCCGGATCGACCACATCATCGGGCTGTTCCGGCTGTGGTGGATCCCGCAGGGCAACAGCCCCGCCGAGGCCACCTACGTCCGGTACGACCACGACGCGATGATCGGCATCCTCGCGCTCGAGGCGCACCGCGCGGGTGCGGTCGTCATCGGCGAGGACCTCGGGAACGTCGAGCCGTGGGTGCGCGAGTACCTGCTGGACCGCGGCGTGCTGGGCACCTCCATCCTGTGGTTCGAGAAGGACGGCGAGGGCCGCCCGCTGCCGCCCGAGGACTACCGCCGGCTCGCGCTGTCCTCGGTGACGACGCACGACCTGCCGCCGACGGCCGGCTACCTCGCCGAGGAGCACGTCGCCCTGCGCGAGCGGCTGGGGCTGCTGACCGAGCCGGTCGAGCAGGTGCGGCGGGCCGCCCGGGCCGAGCGCGAGGCGATGCTGGCGGTGCTGCGCGAGCGCGGCCTGCTCGGCGACGACCCCACCGAGCGGGAGGTCGTGGAGGCGCTGCACCGGTACGTGCTCCGCACGCCGAGCGTGCTGGTCGGGGTCTCGCTGGCCGACGCCGTGGGGGAGCGCCGCGCGCAGAACCAGCCCGGGACCGACCAGGAGTACCCGAACTGGCGCGTGCCGCTGGCGGACGGCGCCGGGCGGCTGGTCCTGCTGGACGACCTGTTCACCAACGCGCGGCTGCGGTCGCTCGCGTCGGTGCTCGCCGAGGGCTGACGCCGCGCGGGTGGTCGGGCCGCGGGGACGGCAGGGGCGCCGGGGCGTCGTCGGGCGCGTCGCTAGGCTGCCCCGATGACGACCTGGCCCCCGCGGCGCGTGCGCGTCGTCGGCAACTCCGGCGCGGGCAAGACGACGTTCGCCCGCGCGCTCGCGCGGCGCCTCGGCGTCCCGCACCGCGAGCTCGACGAGGTGTTCTGGGGGCCGGGCTGGGTGAAGAAGGACCCCGAGGTCGCGCGCGGGATCCTGCGGGAGTTCCTCGACGGGGCACCCGGCGGGTGGGTGGTCGACGGCAACTGGAACGACGTCCGGCAGGGGCTGGCCGACGACGTGGACGCCGTCGTGTGGCTCGACTACCCGCGGCCGCTGGTCATGGCGCGGGTCGTCCGCCGGACGCTCGCGCGGGCGGTGCTGCGCCGGCCGATCTACCACGGCAACACCGAGTCGCTGGCGTCGCTGGTGCGCACCGACCCGGAGGAGAACATCGTGCTCTGGTCGTGGACGGAGCACGCCGCCTACCGGGAGCGCTACCGGCGCCTCGCGGCGACGGGGACGGTCCCGGTGGTGCGCCTGCGCACCCCGCGCGCGGCGCGCCGCTGGCTGGCGGCCCTCCCGCAGGCGGCGCCGGCACCCGCCGAGCGCGCCGCGCCCGCCGCGCCCGCCGGGCCCGCCGCGCCCGCTGGGCGTTCGCCGAGATAGGACCGCTGCGGCGAGATAGGGCCGAGGACGGTCCTATCTCGCCGCGGGGGCCCTATCTCGGCGATCGACCACCTGGTCGCGGCAGGACGACCGATCTCGACGCTCACGCCGGCGCCGCCCGGGACGGCGACGCGCCCGGTGCCCGGGCCCCTCGAGCGAGGGTCGGGCGCCGGGCGCGTCGGGCCGGGCCGGGGTGCGGGTCAGGCCTCGTGGTAGTGGCGGTCGGCCGCCTGGGCCGCCAGCAGCCGGCGCACGCCGTCGCGGGCCTCGACCACCAGCCGGCGCAGCGCCGGGGCCGCGTCCGGGTGCGCGGCCAGCCACGCGTCGGTCGCCCCGGCCACGTCGACCGCGCCGTCGCCGGCGTCGTCCGCCAGCTCGGTCGGGTACAGGCCGGTCACGATGTTCTGCGCCATCTCGTTGGTCTTCTCCGACCACACGCGCTCGAGCCCGTCGAAGTACGGCGCCACGAACGGGCGGAGCAGCGTGCGGTCGTGCACGCGGCCGAACCCGCCGATGGTCGCGGCCTGCAGGGCGTTCGGCAGTGCGTCGGAGTCGACGACCGCGGCCCAGGCGGCGGCCTTGGCGTCGGCGGTCGGCAGCGCCGCGCGGGCCGCCGCTGCGGCGCGCTGGCCGGTCGCGGTCGGGTCCGCCGCGAGCTGCGCGTCGATCTCCGCCTCGCCCGCGCGGTCGCCGGCGACCAGCGAGGTCAGCAGCTCCCAGCGCAGGTCGGTGTCGATCGACAGGCCGTCCAGCCGGGTGCCGCCGTCCAGCAGCGCCGCGACGGCGTCGAGCTGCTCGGGGGTCGAGGCGCGGGCCGCGAACGCCTTGACGAGCTGCAGCTGGGTGTCGCTGCCGCCCTCGGCGTCGGTGGCGAGCGTCCACAGCGTGTCCGCGGCGGCGACCTCGGTGGCCGACCGGTGCTCGGCCGCCACGTACAGGTCGAGCGCGGTGTGGAGCTGGCGGAGCAGCACCAGGACGACCGATGAGTCCGTCTCGTGCGCGATGTTGCCGAGCAGCAGGTCGACGTAGTCGCGCGCGGGGGTCTCGCCGTCGCGGGTCGCGTCCCAGACCGCCGCCCAGACGAGCGTGCGGGGGAGCGACTCCGTGAAGTGACCGAGGTGCGCGATCGCGGTGGCGAGCGAGCGCTCGTCGAGCCGGACCTTGGCGTAGGCGAGGTCCTCGTCGTTGAGCAGCAGCAGGTCGGGACGCTTCGTGCCGACGAGCTCGGGCACCTCGGTGCGCTCGCCGTCGACGTCCAGCTCGACGCGCACGACGCGCTCCAGGCGGGTCTCGCCGGAGGCGTCCGCGACGACGTCGTAGCCGGCGACCACCAGGCGGTGCGGGCGCTGCACGGGGTGGGTGGCGGGCACCTCCTGGCGCACGGCCAGCGCGGTGATCCGCTCGACGCCGTCCTCGCCGACCTCGGAGGTGATCTCCGGGCGCAGCAGCGTCACGCCGGACTGCTCCAGCCACAGCGCCGACCACGCCGACAGGTCGCGGCCGGAGGTGGCCTCGAGCTCGGTGAGCAGGTCGCGCAGCTCGGTGTTGCCCCAGGCGTGCTTCGCGAAGTACTGCCGGACGCCCGCGAAGAACTGCTCCTGGCCGACCCACGCGACGAGCTGCTTGAGCACGCTCGCGCCCTTGGCGTAGGTGATGCCGTCGAAGTTGACCTCGACGTCCTCCAGGTCGCGGATGTCCGCGGCGATCGGGTGCGTCGACGGCAGCTGGTCCTGGCGGTAGGCCCAGCCCTTCTCCAGCGAGGAGAACGTGGTCCAGGCGGTGGTCCAGCGGGTCGCCTCGGCCGTCGCCAGCGTGGAGGCGTACTCGGCGAACGACTCGTTCAGCCACAGGTCGTCCCACCAGCGCATGGTGACCAGGTCGCCGAACCACATGTGGGCGAGCTCGTGCAGGATCGTCACCGCGCGGCGCTCGACCGTGGCCTCCGGCACCTTGGACCGGAACACGTAGGACTCGAGGAACGTGACCGCGCCGGCGTTCTCCATCGCGCCCGCGTTGAACTCCGGCACGAACAGCTGGTCGTACTTGGCGAACGGGTACGGGAAGTCGAACTGCTCCTCGTAGAACGCGAAGCCGGCCCGCGTGATGTCGAGGATGTTGTCCGTGTCGAGGTGCTGCGCGAGCGAGCCGCGGCAGTAGACGCCGAGCGGGATGGTGCGGCCGTCGCGCGACGTGAGCTCGCCGTGCTCGTGGTGGTACGGGCCCGCGACCACCGCGGTGATGTACGAGGACACCCGCGGCGTCGGCTCGAACGTCCAGGTCGCGGTGCCCTCGTCGCGGCCGCCGTTGCGGTTGCTGCCGCCCTCGACGGGGACGGGGTCGCCGACGGCGGGGGAGTTCGACACGACCACCCAGTGCGCGGGCGCGGTCACCGTGAACGCGAAGGTGGCCTTGAGGTCGGGCTGCTCGAACACGGCGAACACGCGCCGGGAGTCGGCCACCTCGAACTGGGAGTACAGGTACACCTCGTCGTCGACCGGGTCGACGAACCGGTGCAGGCCCTCGCCGGTGTTCATGTAGGCCGCGTCGGCGACGACGACGACCTCGTTCTGCTCGGCGAGGCCGTCGAGGCGGATGCGCGAGTCGGCGACGACCTCGGCCGGGTCGAGCTCGGTCCCGTTCAGCACCACGCGGTGCACGGTCGGCGCGATGAGGTCGAGGAACGTGCCGGCGCCGGCCTCCCGGGCGGTGAACCGGACGGTCGTCGTCGAGGTGAACGTCGCCGGCCCCGTCGTCAGGTCGAGCGCCACGTCGTAGGACTGGACGTCGACCAGGGCGGCCCGGGTCCGGGCCTCGTCGCGGGTCAGGTTCTCTGCGGGCACGCGGGGTCTCCTCGTGGAACGTCGGTCGCAGGTCTGCGGGGGACAGCCTCGCTGAGGCGTCGCCGCATCATTCCACCACCCGGCGGGTGCGTGCGTCCGCCGGGCTCCCGCCCCCGCGTGACACGGCCCCCCGGTTCCGGGGCATGATGGCGGGCGGCGCGGTCGACCGGACGGCGCCCGCGTCCGCGCGCACGCACCCGACGTCGACAGCCCGAGGAGCCCTCCCAGTGACCGAGACGACCGCGCCCGACCGCGACACCGCCGACTTCTGGTTCGACCCCGCGTGCCCCTGGGCGTGGATGACGTCGCGCTGGATGACCGAGGTGCAGCGGGTCCGCGACGTCGACGTCCGCTGGCACGTGATGAGCCTGTCCGTGCTCAACGAGGGCCGCGACCTCCCCGACGAGTACCGCGCGCTGATGGACGACTCCTGGGCGGCCGTGCGCGTGCTGACCGCCGCCAAGGAGCTGTACGGCGCCGAGCACCTCAAGCCGCTGTACGACGCGCTGGGCACGCGCCGGCACCCGGGCGGCCGCACGGACACCTGGGCGATCATCCGCGAGTCCCTCGACGAGGTGGGGCTGCCGCAGTCGCTCGTGGCGTACGGCGACACCGACGAGTTCGACGAGCAGCTGCGGGCCTCGCACGCCGAGGCGATCGCGCTGGTCGGCGACGAGGTCGGCACGCCCGTGGTCGCCGTCAACGGCACGGCGTTCTTCGGCCCGGTGATGACGCCGGCCCCGAAGGGCGAGGAGGCGGGCCGCCTCTGGGACGGCTTCGTGCTGATCACCGGCGTGCCCGGGTTCTACGAGCTCAAGCGCACCCGCACCAAGGGCCCCGTCTTCGACTGAGCGCCGGCCGCCCCCCCCCGGGGGGGGGGCGCGGGGCGCGCGGCGGGGGCGACGGGGGGCGTGGGTGGGGGGGGGGGTTTCGCGGTTAAAACGGGGGCGCCGGGG
>NZ_JAKRMS010000099.1 GCF_022346185.1 Cellulomonas sp. ACRRI
GCCCCGCGGCCGGGAGCGTCCGGCCCGGGGCGGGCCGTGGTGGTGGACATGGCACCTCTCCTGACGAGCTGGGCCGGACGCTCCCGGCCGCGGGGCGAGGTGCCCCGCGGCCGGGTGGACGTCACTGGCCGTTGAGCATCGGCGTGATCTTCTCGTCGTACTGCGCGGCGAGCTCGGTCACGTCACCGCCCTCGGCGATCGCCTGGAACAGCTCCTCGTAGACGAAGGCCGCCTCGACGGCCGCCCAGCCCGGCGCGGCCGGGGTGAGCTTGGAGGCCGCCGCGGTCTCGATCATCGTGGTCGCGAACTTGTCGTCGCCGAGCGCGTCGACGTACTGCGAGTTCGCCGGGCCGAGCCCGTTCTCGCCGAGCATCTGCTGGTACTCGGGCGAGAAGATGATCCGCAGCAGGTTCTCGGACAGCTCCGGGTGCTGGGACTTCGCCGAGATGGCGATGTTCGAGCCGCCGGCGAACACCGGCGCGATGCCGCCGTCCACGCCCGGCAGGGCGAAGATGTCGAACTTCGACTCGTCGACCATGCCGTCGCGGACCTCCTCGCCGGCGTCGTTCGTGGTGAGGTCGCCGATCGACCAGCGGGCCCAGCCCGGGGCCATGATCGTCGCGGCGGCCGGGGCGGCGCCGTCGGCGCCGTCGTTCAGGAAGTCCCAGTACGCCACGTCGCGCTCGGTGGCGGGGACGTTGGACGAGCCCTGGTAGACCGCCTGCCACTGCTCGAGGCCCTTGATGGTGTTCGGGTCGGACAGCGTCGAGGTCCACTCGCCGCCGTCCTCGGTGGCGAGCTCGCCGCCGTTCGCGAACACCCAGGAGATGCCGTTGCGCCAGTCCTGGCCGCCGATGGCGAAGCCCGACTGGGTGTCGGTCTTGAGCGCCGCGACGTCCTGGGCGAACTCGTCGAGCGTCGTGGGCTTCTCCAGGCCCGCCGCCGACCAGATGTCGGCCCGGTAGAACATGTAGCGCGAGCCGAAGTAGTACGGCAGCGCGTAGTTCTTGCCGTCCGCCTTGCCCACCTCGACGAACGACGGCAGCAGGTCGTCGCCGCCGAGCTCGTCGTAGAGCGGGGTGAGGTCGCGGAACGCGCCGATGGTGGTGAACGTCGGCGACTGGGTGTTGCCGATCTCCACGACGTCGGGCGTGTTCGCCTCGTCCGGGAGCGCCGTCGTCAGCTTGGTGACGACGTCGTTCCAGTCCTGCTCCTCGATGACGAGGGTCGAGCCGGGGTTCTCCTCCTCGAAGGTCGTCTTGAGGTAGTCGCGCAGCTCGTCGGGCGTGTCCGCCCCGTTGAGCCAGAGCGTGATCTCCGCGGCCTCGGGGGTCCCGTCCGACCCGGTCGAGCCGCCGTCGTCGCCCGACGAGCAGGCGGTCAGCACGAGCGCCGCCGCCACACCGACGGCTGCCATCCGTACGATCTTCACGTTGGTGTTCCTCCCAGATGCGTGGCGGGGCCTGCAAGCCCCGCCGGGGGTGGTGGTACCGGCACTGCAAGCGGTCGGCTCGGGGTCGTCACGTGACCCCGAGCTGACCGGACAGCACGAGGGCCGCGGCGCCGGACAGCGCCCCGTCCTCGTCCAACGAACCCATCCGCAGCACGAGGTCCTGCCCCAGCAGGGGCAGGGTCCGGGCGCGGAGCGTGGCGAGCGCCTCGACCCTGAGGGCTCCGTCCAGCAGCTCCGGGGGACCCGAGAGCAGGACCTCGGCGAGGTTGAGCGCACTGACGACGGGAGCGAGGGCCACGCCCAGCTTCCGTCCGACCGACGCGAGGACCGCGTCGGACTCCTCGGGGCTGCGGCCGGCGGTGGCGCGGCGCAGCGCGGGCAGGGAGAGCAGCGTCTCCAGGCAGCCGGCGCGCCCGCACGCGCACGGCCGGGGCTCGGGGTCGCCGGCCCGCACGTCGCGGTCGTCGACCACCGTCACGTGCCCGATCTCCCCGGCGGCGTTCGCGCGGCCGCGCACCAGGGCGCCGTCCAGCACGATCCCGGCGCCGAGGCCCTGGCCGACGGTGACGACCATGAGGCCCGACCCGCTGGCGCCGCCGTAGGTGTACTCCCCCAGGGCGTGGGTGTTCGCGTCGTTCGCGACCTGGACCGGGACGCCCAGCCGCTCGGCGAGCAGCGCGGCCAGCGGCAGGCCGTACCAGCCGCGGTTGGGCGCCTCGACGACGACGCCGGCGGCGTCGATCACGCCGGGCGACCCGATGCCGACGCCCACCACGGGGCGGTCCGCGGCGGCCAGCAGCTCGCGGCACAGGTCCTCGAGCACCGCGACCGCGGCGTCGCCGGTGCGGCCGTCGAGGGACACGGTGCGCCGCGCGACGACCGCGCCGGTGAGCGTCATGACGGCTCCGCGCAGGCTGGCGTCGTCCGCGAGGTCGACCGCCACCACCTGGAAGTCCTCGGTCCGCATCCCGACGAGGGTCGCCGGCTTGCCGACCCTCCCCTCCGGGCGGACCCCGAGCTCCCCGACCAGGCCCTCCGAGATGAGCACCGACACCAGGTCGGAGACGGTCACCCGGGTCAGGCCGGTGCTGCGCGCGAGGTCGGCGCGGGAGGACGGGCCCTGGTGGAACAGGTGCTGCAGGACGAGCGAGCGGTTGTGCGCCCGGGCGTGCTCGGGGAGCACCTTGCCCGTCGGGCGGAGTGTGCGCCCGACCCCCCGGTGGCCCGAGGTGGCGGACGGCGTCGTCGTCGTCATGTTTGTTAGTAGACCTTCCTTACTAATCCGCGGTCAAGGAGTTCGTGTGACCGTGACCACATCGTGACCGGGCGTTCACGAGGCCGACATCGACGCGGCGCGGGGCCGGCGCCCGGGAATGCGCCGCCCCTCCCCCGCGCTGCACCGGGCATGGAGCTCGGCCTGTACACGTTCGGCGACATCCACCCCGACCCGGTGTCCGGCGCGGTGACCTCCCCCGCGCAGCGCCTGCGCGACGTGCTGGAGCGGGTGCGCCTGGCCGAGCAGGTCGGCCTCGACCACGTCGGCATCGGCGAGCACCACCGCCCCGACTACGCCATCTCGTCCCCCGCCACCGTCATCGCCGCGGCGCTCGCGCAGACCGAGCGGATCAGCGTCGGCAGCGCCGTGACCGTGCTGTCCACCGAGGACCCGGTGCGGCTGTACCAGCAGTTCGCGACGATGGACCTGCTCTCGGGCGGCCGCGTCGAGCTGCTCGCGGGGCGCGGGTCGTTCATCGAGTCCTACCCGCTGTTCGGCGCCTCGCTCGACGACTACGACGAGCTGTTCGAGGAGAAGATCCGGCTGCTGCTGCGCATCGACCGCGGCAACCCCGTCACCTGGTCCGGCCGGTTCCGCGCGCCGCTGCACGCCGCGGAGATCCTGCCGCGGCCGCTCGACAAGCCGGGCCTCGGGGAGCACCTGCGGATCGCGATCGCCACCGGCGGCAACCCGGCGTCCTCGGACCGCGCCGGCCGCCTCGGCGTCCCCGTGTCCTACGCGATCATCGGCGGCCGGCCCGCGGACTTCGCCCCGCTGGTGCGGCTGTACCGGGCGGCGCACACCGAGGCCGGCCACGACCCGGCCACCCAGCGCGTCGAGGTCGCGGGGATGGGCTTCGTCGCCGACGACGGGAAGCAGGCGCGGGAGTTCTTCTTCCCGTACTGGCTCAGCACCATGCGCCGGATCGCCGCCGAGCGCGGGTTCGCCATCCCGAACCGGATCGCGTTCGAGTCCCAGGCCGCGAAGGGCGGCGCGTACGTCGTCGGCTCGCCGCACGAGGTCGCGGAGCGCATCGTCGCGCTGCACGCGGCTCTCGGCCACGACCGGCAGATCTTCCAGATGGACCTGAGCGGCGTCCCGCAGCGGGAGAGCCTCCGCGCCATCGAGCTGCTGGGCACCCAGGTGGCCCCGCTGGTGCGCGAGGCGCTGGGCTGACCCGGACCGGGCCGCACGTCCCGCTCGCCCACCGCCCCGGCCTCGATACGGTGGACCCCGTTCGATCTGCTTCCGAGAGGGACTCGCCGTGACTGCACCCGTCGACGCCACCACCACCGGCGCCTGGACCGCCCTGACCGCCCACGAGGAGGGGTTCGTCCCCGACCTGCGGGGCTGGTTCGACGCCGACCCCGAGCGCGCGACGCGCCTGACCCGGCCGCTGGCCGACCTCACGGTCGACCTGTCGAAGAACCTCGTCACCGACGAGACCCTGTCCCTGCTGGTCGCCCTCGCGGACCAGGTCGGCCTGAGGGCCCGGCTCGACGCCATGTTCGCCGGCGAGCACATCAACGTCACCGAGGACCGCGCCGTGCTGCACACCGCGCTGCGCCGCCCGGCCGACGCGGAGCCCGCCCTCGTGGTCGACGGCCAGGACGTGGACGCCGACGTGCAGGAGGTGCTCGCCAAGATCGCCGCGTTCGCCGACAAGGTCCGCTCCGGCGAGTGGACCGGCGTCACCGGCGAGCGCGTCGCGACCGTGGTCAACATCGGCATCGGCGGCTCGGACCTCGGCCCCGTCATGGCGTACGAGGCGCTCAAGCCGTACGTCCAGGACGGCCTCGAGGTGCGGTTCGTGTCCAACATCGACCCGACCGACATCGCCGAGAAGACGAAGGACCTCGACCCGACGACGACGCTGTTCATCGTCGCCTCCAAGACCTTCGGCACGCTGGAGACGCTGACCAACGCCCGCCTGGCCCGCGACTGGCTGTGGCGCGGGCTCGTCGCCGCCAGCGCGATCGAGGACACCGAGGAGGCTCGCACCGGTGCGGTCGCCAAGCACTTCGTCGCGGTGTCGACGGCCCTGGACAAGGTCGCCGCGTTCGGCATCGACCCGGAGAACGCGTTCGGGTTCTGGGACTGGGTCGGCGGCCGCTACTCGGTCGACTCGGCGATCGGCACCTCGCTCGCGATCGCGATCGGCCCGGACGCGTTCGGCGAGTTCCTGGAGGGCTTCCACGCCGTCGACGAGCACGTCCGCACCACGCCGTTCGACCAGAACGTCCCGGTCCTCATGGGCCTGCTCAACGTCTGGTACGTCAACTTCCTCGACGCGCACACGCACGCCGTCCTGCCGTACGCCCAGTACCTGCACCGGTTCCCGGCGTACCTGCAGCAGCTGACCATGGAGTCGAACGGCAAGTCGGTCCGCTGGGACGGCACGCCGGTCACGACGGAGACCGGCGAGGTGTTCTGGGGCGAGCCCGGCACCAACGGCCAGCACGCGTTCTACCAGCTGATCCACCAGGGCACCCGGCTCATCCCGGCGGACTTCATCGCGGTCGCCAACCCGGCGCACCCGCTGAAGGACGGCGAGACCGACGTGCACGGCCTGTTCCTGGCGAACTTCTTCGCGCAGACCAAGGCGCTGGCCTTCGGCAAGACCGCCGACGAGGTGCGCGCCGAGGGCACCGCCGAGGAGATCGTCCCGGCCCGCGTGTTCCCGGGGAACCGTCCGACGACGTCGATCCTCGCGCCGGCGCTGACCCCGTCGGTGCTCGGCCAGCTCATCGCGCTGTACGAGCACATCACGTTCGTCGAGGGCGTCGTGTGGGGCATCGACTCGTTCGACCAGTGGGGCGTCGAGCTCGGGAAGAAGCTCGCGCTCGAGATCGCCCCGGCGGTCGAGGGCGACGCGGACGCGCTCGCGGGCCAGGACCCGTCGACCCGGTCGCTCATCGCCCGGTACCTGGAGCTGCGCCAGGGCTGACGCCCGGCACCGCCACGCGCCGACGGGCCCGCCACGATCACGCGTCGCGGCGGGCCCGTCGGCGTGTCAGCGCCCGCTGACCGCGCCGAGTGTGCAACCGACGCGTCGAGTGTGCAGGCGGCGGATGCACAGTCGACGTGTCCTGTGCACACTCGGCGGGCGCGCGGCCGGCGGGCGCGCGGGCGCGCGGGCGCGCGGCCGGCTGGCGGGCTCAGGCGACGGGGCGCCGGCGGCCCAGGAGGTCGTCCAGCGGGTCGCGCCGGTCCGCCACCTGCGTGGGCACGGGCGGCGCGCCCGTGCCGGCGTCGACGGGCGGGAGCACCGGTCCGCCGACCAGCGGTGCCGGCTGCGGCACGGGGATCCCGCGGGCGTCGGGCCACCGGGCCGCGTCGGCGCGCTGCCCGCGGCGCCGCGAGCGCGCCCAGCCGCGCAGCCCGAGGCCGAGCAGCACCACGACCAGGACCGCGGCCTCGTAGGCCAGCACGACCTGCGCGAACAGCGTCAGCCAGACCTGGAGCGCCAGCACGGCCGCGCCGGCCATCACGGCGACCACCCGTCCCATGAGTCCCCCTCGGCTCATCCCCCTGCGGTGCGGGCCGCCAGCCTCCCGCCGATCCGGCCCGCGGGTCAAGCCCCGGCGGGCACGTCCCCGAACCAGTCGCGGACCCGGGCCACCACGGTGCGGTCGAACGCGTCGTCGTCGTGGTGCGCCGACAGCAAGCGCACGAACGACCCGCCGGCGACAGCGTCGAGCTCCCGCCGGCAGGCGGCGGGCCGGGTGACGGCGAGCTCGAGCTGGTCGGCGGCCTCGTCCGGCGTGCGGTAGAGGAACGGGTAGCCGGCCGGCAGCAGCGCGCGCGCCCACGGCAGGTCCGGGAACACCCCGACCGCGCCGGCGGCGAGCGCCTCCACGTACTCCAGCCCGTAGGACTCCTCGGCGGCGGTCGCCAGGAACGCCGTGGTCCGGCTCAGCGCCTCCCAGTACGAGTCCCGGGTCGCCGTCAGCGGGCCCACCCAGCACCACGGCCGCTCGGACATCCGCATGGCGGTCTCGGACACCAGGTGCGACTCGTGCAGGCGGGCCTCGACCCGGATGGGCGTGCGCCGCTGCACCCGGTCGACCACCTCGAGGAACAGCCGGGGCTGCTTGCGCTCCGAGACGTAGATCGCGGGGTACAGCACGACGGGGACCTCGGGCTCGTGCCGGGGCCGCACGTGGTCGACGCGGAACCCGAGGTTGACCCAGCCGGTGCGGGCCCGCTCCCCCAGCGCCGGCACGGTGAGCCGGGCGATGAGCTCGCGGATCTCGGAGGCGGTGCGCGCCGAGTTCGCGAACGTCGGGAACAGGGCGCACGACAGGGCGAGCGCGGCCCGCTCGACGTCGTGCGGGTACCGGGTGGCGTCCCACCAGACGAAGTTCATGACCCGGGGGTCCTCGCAGCCGCCGGCGCGCAGGGTCTGCCAGACCTGCACCGAGTCGAGCACGTCCATCGTGATGACCACGGTGCCGGTGCCGTCGACGAACTCCAGCGGCAGCAGGTCGAACCCGTCGCAGCGCCGCGGGCCGGGCCCGATCAGCACCGAGCCCGGGAAGACCCGCAGCAGCCGGCGGACGAGCGTGGCGCCCGCGTCGTGCCCGGCGACCCGGCCGTCGGCGTCGACCAGGACGTCGTCGTGCTTGATCGCGACGCGCACGGCCGTCACCGCCCCTCGGCGTCGACGAGCGTGCCGTCGTCGCCGGCCGCCGTGCCCCCGCCCTGCCGGGGCAGCAGCCCGCGGTCAGCCGCGCCGCGGGCACCCGCGCCGCCGGCCCCGTCGGCCGCCGGCACCCCGGGCTCGACCGGCTCGGCGGGTTCGGCCGGCTCCTGCTCGCCGGCCGGCGTCCCGCCGATCCGCATACCGTAGAACGACCGGTACACGAACACGGCCGACGTCACGAAGAAGACCGCGGCGAGCACGTGCACCAGCGTCCCGCGCCCGTCCCCGGTCAGGCTCACCGCGAGCTCGACGGCGAGCAGCCCGAACAGGGTCGTGAACTTGATGACCGGGTTGAGCGCGACCGAGGACGTGTCCTTGTACGGGTCGCCCACCGTGTCGCCGACGATCGTCGCGTCGTGCAGCGCCGTGCCCTTGGCGTGCAGGTCGACCTCGACGATCTTCTTGGCGTTGTCCCAGGCGCCGCCGGCGTTGGCCATGAAGATCGCCTGGTACAGCCCGAACACCGCGATCGACACCAGGTAGCCGATGAAGAAGAACGGCTCCACGAACGCGAACGCGAGCGTGGCGAAGAAGATCGCCAGGAACATCGTCAGCATGCCCTTCTGGGCGTACTGGGTGCAGATCTCGACCACCCGCCGGGAGTCCGCCTCGCTGGCCCGCTCGCTGCCGTCGAGCCGGATGTTCGCCCGGATGAACTCCACCGCGCGGTAGGCGCCGGTGGTGACGGCCTGGATGGACGCGCCGGTGAACCAGAAGATCATCGCGCCGCCGGTGACGAGGCCGAGCAGGAACGGCGGGTGCAGCAGCGACAGGCTGTCGAGCCCGGTGGTCAGGCCCTCGGTCAGCGCCATGATGATCGAGAAGATCATGGTGGTCGCGCCGACGACGGCCGTGCCGATCAGCACCGGCTTGGCGGTGGCCTTGAACGTGTTGCCCGCGCCGTCGTTCTCCTCCAGCATCCGCTTGGCCGGCTCCCAGCGCGGGGCGAACCCGTGCTCGGCCTCGATCTGCTCGGCGGCGCCGGGCAGCTCCTCGAGCAGCGACAGCTCGTAGACGCTCTGCGCGTTGTCGGTGACCGGGCCGTAGGAGTCGACGGCGATCGTCACCGGCCCCATGCCGAGGAACCCGAACGCCACCAGCCCGAACGCGAACACCGCGGGGGCGAGCATGATCTGGTCCAGCCCCTGCTCGCTGATGAGGAACGCCCCGCCCATCAGCGCGACGACCGTCATGCCGAGCCAGTAGGCCGAGATGTTGCCGGCCACGAGCCCGGACAGGATGTTGAGCGACGGTCCGCCCTCGCGCGAGGAGGTGACGACCTCGCGCACGTGCCGGCTGTTGGTCGAGGTGAACACCTTGACCAGCTCGGGGATGAGCGCCCCGGCGAGCGTGCCGCAGGAGATGATCGTCGCGACCTTCCACCACAGCCCGCCGACGCCGTCCAGGTGCCCGAGGACCGCCCACGTGGTCAGGTAGGTCAGCGCGATGCTCACGACGGACGTGAGCCAGACCAGCGACGTCAGGGGCTTCTCGAAGTCCATCCGCTCCGCGGCGGCGTACCGGCGGCGGGTCCACGCGTCGTTGGCGAGGTACGACACCGCCGAGGCGATGACCATGACCGCCCGGACCACGAACAGCCAGACCAGCAGCGTCGCCTGCATGAGCGGGTCGTCGACGGCGAGCAGCACGAACGTCACGAGCGCGACGCCGGTGACGCCGTAGGTCTCGAAGCCGTCCGCCGAGGGCCCGACCGAGTCGCCCGCGTTGTCCCCGGTGCAGTCGGCGATCACGCCGGGGTTCCGGGCGTCGTCCTCCTTGATCTTGAACACGATCTTCATCAGGTCGGAGCCGATGTCGGCGATCTTGGTGAAGATGCCGCCGGCGATCCGCAGCGCCGAGGCGCCGAGGGACTCCCCGACCGCGAACCCGATGAAGCACGCGCCCGCGACGTCGGCGGGCAGGAACAGCAGGATGACCAGCATCATCAGCAGCTCGAGGCTGATCAGCACCATGCCGATCGACATGCCCGACTGCATCGGGATGCGGTGCACGGGCAGCGGCCGGCCGGCCAGCGACGCGAACGCGGTGCGGGAGTTCGCGAGCGTGTTGACCCGGATGCCGAACCACGCCACGGCGTACGACCCGGCCATGCCGAGCAGGCTGAACGCGATGATCGTCGCGACCCGGCCCCACCCGAAGCCGACGAGCGCCCGGTAGTACAGGACGATCACCGCGGCGATGAAGACCCACAGCAGGAGCAGGAACCGGCCCTGCTGGGTGAGGTACGTGCGGCAGGTCGAGTAGATCAGCTCGGAGATCTCCCGCATCGCGGCGTGCACCGGCAGCCGGCGGAGCTGCACGTAGGTGGCGACGCCGAACGCGAGGCCCAGCGCGCACACAAGCAGCCCGAGGCCGAGCAGCAGCCGGCCGGAGACGGAGCCGAGCACGGTGACGGCGCCGAGGTCCGGCAGCTCGAGGCTCGCCTCGCCGCCGTGCACCCCGCCGCCGCCGGCGGAGGCGGAGCCGGGCGCGCAGCCCGCGAGCGTCGTCCCGAGGGCGGCCGCGGCGAGCGGGAGGAGCCACCCTCGCCGGCGTCCGGCCGGGGGCCGCTCGGCCGGGGCGGGGCACGCCGGGGCCTCCGGTGCGCGCGAGGAGGTGGTGCCGGTCCGGACGTCAGTGTTCACGGTCGGGTCCCTGGTGAGAGCGCCTTCGCTGTCACCCTCGACGCTAGGACCGCCCGGGGGTCGCCGGATGAGACGTACGGCCCAGGTGGGCGGCACCCACCGGCGTCAGCCCCAGCGCCCCAGCCGCTGCGCCAGCAGCGCGAGCGCCACCGGCCCGGCCGTCGAGGTCCGCAGCACGTGCGGCCCCAGCAGCACCGGCTGCGCGCCGGCGTCGACCAGGTCGGCGAGCTCGCGCTCCGCGATCCCGCCCTCGGGCCCGACGACGACCAGCACGTCGGCCGCCACGCCGGCCGCCGGCAGCGCCGCCGCCGCGAGCGGCGTGGTCGCCTCCTCGTGCAGCACGAGCACCGCACCGCCGGCCTCGACCACCTCGCGCGCCCGGCGGACCAGCGCCGCGGTCGCCAGCGCCACGTCGACAGCGGGCACGTGCGCCCGCCGCGCCTGCTTGGCCGCGGTGCGGACCGTGCCCAGCCAGCGGGCCCGGCTCTTGGCGGCCCGGTCGCCGCGCCAGACGACGATCGACCGCTCGGCCTGCCACGGCACGACGCCGTCCGCGCCGACCTCGGTGGCCGCCTCGATCGCGAGCTCGTCGCGGTCGCCCTTGGCGAGCGCCTGGACCAGCACGAGCCGCGGCGCGGGCACCGGCTCGACGACGACGGCGTGGACGCGCAGGTGCACGCCCTCGGGCCCCGCCGCCTCGACCTCGCCGACCAGCCGGGTGCCGACGCCGTCCACGACGTCGACCCGCTCCCCCGCCGCCCGGCGCTGCACGACGCCCGCGTGCCGGCCCTCGGCGCCCGCCAGGAGGTAGCGGCCGCCGACGTCGAGCGCGTCGAGGTCGCCCGGCTCCGCCAGGAAGACCGGTGCCGTCACCTCAGCGCCCGGCGAGCTTGTCGCGCAGCTTCGAGAACACGCCGCCGCCGGAGGCCGACAGCCGCGCCTCGGGCCGCTCCTCGCCGCGCAGGCCCGCGAGCCGGCGGAGCAGCTCGGACTGCTCGTCGTCCAGCGCGGTCGGCACCTTGACGTCGACGTGCACGTGCAGGTCGCCGCGGCCACCGGCGTGCAGGTGGCCGACGCCCAGGCCGCGCAGCGTCACGACCTGCGCGGGCTGGGTGCCCGGGCGCAGGTCGACCTCCTGCGGGCCGTCCAGGGTGTCGAGCGTGAGCACCGTGCCCAGGGCCGCCGCGGTCATCGGGACCTCGAGCGTGCAGTGCAGGTCGTCGCCCTCGCGCAGGAACGTGTCGTGCTTGCGCTCCCGGACCTCGAGGTAGATGTCGCCCGCGGGGCCGCCGGCGGGGCCGACCTCGCCCTGCGCGGTGAGCTTGATCCGGGTGCCGGTGTCGACGCCCGCCGGGACGTCCACCTCGAGCGTGCGGCGCGAGCGGACCCGGCCCTCGCCGGCGCACTCGGTGCAGGGCTCGGGGATGACGGTGCCGAAGCCGTGGCACGCGGCGCAGGGCTGGGAGGTCATGACCTGGCCGAGGAACGAGCGGGCCACCCGCTGCACGGTGCCGCGGCCGCCGCACACGTCGCAGGTGCGCGGCGAGGTGCCCGGGCGGCAGCAGGAGCCGTCGCAGGTCGGGCAGACCACGGCCGTCTCGACCGGGACCTCGCGGTGCGTGCCGAACGTCGCCTCGGCGAGGTCGATGTCGAGGCGCAGCAGCGCGTCCTGGCCGCGGCGGGCGCGCGGGATGGGCCCGCGCTGCGCGCCCGCGCCGGCGGAGCCGAAGAACGTCTCGAAGATGTCCTGGAAGCCGAAGCCGCCCGCGCCGCCCATGCCCCCGCCGGGGGACGACGGGTCGGCGCCCATGTCGTACATGCGGCGCTTCTCGGGGTTCGACAGCACCTCGTACGCGCGCGACACGTCCTTGAACCGGTCCTCCGAGCCCGCCTCGGCGCCCGCGACGTCCGGGTGCAGCTCGCGCGCGAGGCGGCGGTAGGCCTTCTTGATCTGCTCGGGCGTGGCGTCGCGGTCGACGCCGAGCACCTCGTAGTAGTCGCTCACTCGTCACTTCCTGTGCGTGTGCGGGCCGCGCGCGCGTGCGCGGGGTCGGGCGTTGCCTGTCGAACGTGCGCGGACCTGGGTCGGTGCCCGGCCGCGGTCATCCGGCGAGGATCCGGGACAGGTACCGGGCGACGGCGCGCACGGACGCGATGGTCCCGGGGTAGTCCATGCGGAGCGGGCCGACGGAGCCGATCCGGGCGACGGCGGTCCCGCCGCCGTCGGGTCCGCCGTACCCGGTGGTCACGAAGCTCGTCTCCACCAGCCCCTCGTGCTGGGTCTCGCGGCCGATCCGGACCGACACCGCGGCCTCGTCCTCGGCCATCTCCCCCAGCAGGCGCAGCAGGACGACCTGCTCCTCCAGCGCCTCCAGGACCGGGCTGATCGTGCGGGCGAAGTCGGCGCCGCCGCCGCGGACCAGGTTCGCGGTGCCCGCCAGGACGACGCGCTCCTCGCTCTCCTGGGCCAGCGTGTCCTCCACGACGTCCACCACGCCGCGCACGAGCGGGCCGTCGGCGGGGTCGA
Organism: Cellulomonas sp. ACRRI; assembly: GCF_022346185.1. Classification (GTDB taxonomy): domain Bacteria; phylum Actinomycetota; class Actinomycetes; order Actinomycetales; family Cellulomonadaceae; genus Cellulomonas. Next base: position 12,607 of record NZ_JAKRMS010000099.1, read on the forward strand.
AGTCGTCGGCCAGGTCGGACAGCGCGGTGCCGAGCTCGGCGAGCCGCCGGCCCGCCGCCGCGGTGTTCAGCCGGGCACGCAGCCGCGCGACCGTGCCGACGTCCAGGGCGTCGGGGACCTCGATCGTGCGCTGCTCGACGCGGCCGTGGTCGGTGATGATGACGACCAGCAGGTGCCGGTCGCCGATCGGCACCAGCTCCACGTGCCGCAGGGCCGTGCGGCGCAGGGACGGGTACTGCACGACGGCCACCTGGTGCGTGAGCTGCGCGAGCAGCCGCACCGAGCGGTCGACCACGTCGTCCAGGTCCGCGGCGTCCTCCAGGAACGTCTCGATCGCGCGGCGCTCCGGGGCGGACAGCGGCTTGATGGTCGCCAGCCGGTCGACGAACATCCGGTAGCCCTTGTCGGTCGGCACCCGGCCGGCCGAGGTGTGCGGCTGCACGATGAGGCCGGCGTCCTCCAGGGCCGCCATGTCGTTGCGGATGGTCGCGGGCGACACCCCGAGGGCGTGCCGCTCGACCAGCGCGCGGGAGCCGACGGGCTCGCGGGTGGCGACGTAGTCCTCCACGATCGCCCGCAGTACGTCCAGCCTGCGGTCCTCGCTCATCGCCACCTCCCCGGCCTCCTGGCACTCGCTCGAACCGAGTGCCAATTCTACGCGTCCGCGGGCGTGGACGCGGCGTCGGTGCCGGCGCCGGCCTCCGCGTCGGCGTCGCGGCGCCGCGCGCGCAGGTCCACCAGCCCGACGACCAGGGCCACGGCGACGAGCGCGACGGTGAGCAGCAGCGCGCGGCCCGCGGCCGCGGCGCCCTCGACCCCGGACGCCAGGGCGGAGTAGTACGTGGACAGCGCCACGGCGACGCCGAGCGCGGACCCGACGCGCTGGCCGACCTGCAGCATGCTGCCCGCCACGCCCGCGCGCTCGACCGGGACGCGCGCCAGCGTGAGCGTCTGGTTCGGCGCGATCACCAGCCCGCTGCCGGCGCCCGCGACCATCTGCGTCGCGGCCATGACGAAGCCGACCGCGGGCGGGTCGACGAACCGGATCGCCAGGTCGGTGCCGATCAGCCCGAGCACCACCAGACCCAGGCCGAGGACGACGAGCGCGCGCCCGCGGGACGCCACCAGCCGGCCGGACCGCTGCGCCGACACCGCGGAGGCGATCGCGAACGGCATGTTGACCAGCCCGGCCTGCAGGGGCGTGAACCCGGCGACCTGCTGCAGGTACAGCGTCGCGACCAGGAACACCGACGTGAACCCCGCGAAGTACGCGATGCCCAGCAGCGCGCCGTTGCGGAACGCGGGCTCGCCCAGCACCCGCGGGTCGAGCACGGCGGCGCCGGTGCGCCGCTGGTACCCGCGCTCCCAGACCACGGTCGCCGCGCCGAGCACCGCCGCGACGGCGAGCCACCACCAGCGCGCCGGGTCGTCGCCGCCCTCCCCCGTCGTGGTGACGAACGGCACCATGACCGCCGCGGCGGTCAGCGCCACGCCCACCAGGCCGACCACGTCCAGCCGCGGCCGCCCGTGGCGCCCGGTCGTCCCGCTCGCCCGCCCGACGGCACCGCGCGGGAGGAACCGCAGCGCGAACGGCAGCACGACGGCGATCACCGGCACGTTGACGAAGAACACCCAGCGCCAGCCCTCCTCGGCGCCGAACGCCTGGATGATGAGACCGCCGAGCAGGGGGCCGAGCGCGGTCGACACCCCGATGGTCGCGCCGAAGTAGCCGAACGCCTTCCCGCGCTCGTACCCGGTGAACAGCTGCTGGATGGTGCCGACCACCTGCGGGTTCAGCAGGCCCGCGCTCATGCCCTGCAGCAGCCGCGCGACCGCGAGCAGCTCGTCGGAGGGCGCGAGGCCGGCGGCCAGGCTGGTCAGGGCGAAGCCGGTGAGCCCGAGCAGGAACAGCGGCCGGCGGCCGCGGGCGTCGCCGAGCCGCCCCGCGGGGACGAGCACCAGGCCGAACGCGAGGGTGTAGCCGGCGACGATCAGCTGCAGCTGGCTCGCGCCGGCGTCGAGGCTGCGCTCGATCGACGGCAGCGCCACGTTGACGATCGAGACGTCGAGCATCGTGATGAACCCGATGGCCAGGCACACGCCGAGGGCGCGCCAGCGGTGCGGGTCGGGCTCGGCGCCGGTCGGGGTGCCGGGGCGGTCGGGGTGCTGCGCGGGGCTCGACGTCACCGTCGTGTCGTACCACGCGGGCCGCGGGTCGGCACCTAGGCTGCCGCGGGTGACCGACCGCTACGGAACCGACGTGCTGTCCGGGGCATCCTCGAGCGCGCACCGCCGCCCCACCTCCACCCCGACGCCCGCTGAGCGCGGCCTGGTCGTCGAGGAGGTCACGACCGGCTGGGTCGGGGCCGTCGTCCGGGTCGAGAAGTCCGGCGGCGAGCACGTCGTCGTCCTCGAGGACCGGAAGGGCCGCACGCGGACGTTCCGGCTCGGCCCGGGGTTCTGGGTCGACGGGAAGCCGGTCGAGCTGGTGCCACCGCGGCCGACCGCGCCGACCGGGCCGAAGCGCACCGCCTCCGGGTCGCTGGCGGCCGCCGAGCAGCGGGCCCGCGTCGCGATCGGCAGCCGGATCTGGGTCGAGGGCAAGCACGACGCCGAGCTGGTGGAGAAGGTGTGGGGCGACGACCTGCGCGCCGAGGGCGTCGTGGTGGAGCTGCTCGACGGCGTGGACAACCTCGTGGACGCCCTGCGCGACTTCCGCCCCGGGCCGGGCAAGAAGGTCGGGGTGCTGGTCGACCACCTCGTCCCCGGGTCGAAGGAGCAGCGGATCGCCGACGAGGCGCTGCGCACGGTGCCCGCCGGGACGCTGCTGGTGCTCGGGCACCCGTACGTCGACGTGTGGCAGGCCGTGAAGCCCGCGCGCGTCGGGCTGGCCGCGTGGCCGACCATCGACCGGGGCACCGAGTGGAAGCGCGGCATCCTGCGCGAGCTCGGCTGGCCCGCCGACGAGCAGGCCGACGTCGCCCGCGCCTGGCAGCGGATCCTGCGGTCCGTGCGCTCCTACGCCGACCTCGAGCCGTCCCTGCTGGGTCGGGTCGAGGAGCTGATCGACTTCGTGACCGCGCCCTGACGCGCCCCGGTCAGGGGGCGACCGGCTCGTCCTGCAGCCGGCGGTACATCCAGGTCGTCGCCAGCAGGCCGACCGGGAACGACACCAGCTGCCCGACCCCGCACAGCGCGGAGCCGACCAGGTTCGCGGCGTACACCCCGAGGAACAGCAGCAGGACCGTGCTCACGTTCCGGGACACCAGGGTGAAGCTCGCCCTGATCGCGTCGACCGGCGCGAGCCGCTTGTCCAGCACGAAGAACAGCGTGAACTGGGCGAAGAACGCGAACACCAGCCCGGGGAGCACGAACAGCAGGGTGCCGACCGCGGTGCCCAGCCCGACGAGCAGCGCCGCGACGACCACCTTGCCGAAGTCGTCGAACCGGAAGAACGTGCCGACCTCGATCCGGCGGCCGTCCGCGACCTCGAGGGTCGCCCGGGTCACGCCGGCCTGCATGAAGGCGGACAGCAGCAGGATCACGGCCAGCACCACCAGGTAGCCGAACGCCAGGCCGAAGCCGGCGCCGTTCCGCAGCTCCTGGGTGTCCGGGTCGACGCTCGCGACCGTGCCGCCGAGGATCACGGCGAACAGCACCGCCGAGATCACCACGATCACGGCGAGGTAGGCGAGGACGCCGAGCAGGAACGGCCCGACCTGCTGGGTGAACTTGGTCCAGCCCCAGCTGAACGCGTCGCCGACGCCGGTGCCGGCCGTCGGCGGCCCGTAGCCGTACCCGGGCCGGGGCTGGGGCTGGGGCTGCTGGGCGTAGCC
>NZ_JAKRMS010000009.1 GCF_022346185.1 Cellulomonas sp. ACRRI
GGCCGCGCCACCCTGCCCCGCGGTGGCGCGGCCCACCCCGCCCCCGGCGGGCCCGCGGCGTTCGACGTCTACGACACCACGCTGCGCGACGGCGCCCAGCAGGAGGGCATGAACCTCTCGGTCGCCGACAAGCTGGCGATCGCCCCGCTGCTGGACGACCTCGGCGTGGGCTACATCGAGGGCGGCTGGCCGGGCGCGATCCCCAAGGACACCGAGTTCTTCGCCCGCGCCGCCAAGGAGCTCGACCTCCGGCACGCGGTGCTCGCCGCGTTCGGCGCGACCCGCAAGCCGGGCGTGCGGGCGTGGGACGACCCGCAGCTGCGCGCGCTGCTCGACTCCGAGGCGCCGGTCGTCACGCTCGTCGCCAAGTCCGACTCGCGCCACGTCGAGCGCGCGCTCCGGACCACCGGGCCCGAGAACCTCGCGATGGTCGCCGACTCCGTGCGGCTGCTGGTCGGCGAGGGCCGCCGGGTCGTCGTCGACGCCGAGCACTTCTTCGACGGCTTCCGGTTCGACCCGGGCTACGCGCGGGACGTCGTGCTGGCGGCGGTCGAGGCCGGTGCGGAGACCGTCGTCCTCTGCGACACCAACGGGGGGATGCTGCCGTTCCAGGTGACCGAGGTCGTCCGCGACCTGCGCGCCGCGCTCGGCACCGCCGACGCCCTGACCCGGCTCGGGGTGCACGCGCACAACGACTCGGGCTGCGCGGTGGCGAACTCGCTCGCGGCGGTCGAGGCCGGCGCCGTGCACCTGCAGGGCACCGTCAACGGCTACGGCGAGCGCACCGGCAACGCCGACCTGCTCGCGACCGTCGCCAACCTCGAGCTCAAGACCGGCCGCAGCGTGCTGGTCCCGCCGGCCGACCGCCCGGGCGGCCTCGGCGAGATGACCCGGATCGCGCACCAGATCAGCGAGATCACCAACATCGCGCCGTTCGCGCGTCAGCCGTACGTCGGCGCGAGCGCGTTCGCGCACAAGGCCGGGCTGCACGCCTCGGCGATCCGGGTCGACCCCGACCTCTACCAGCACATCGACCCGCAGGCCGTCGGCAACGACATGCGGATGCTGGTGTCCGAGATGGCGGGCCGGGCGTCGATCGAGCTCAAGGGCCGCGAGCTCGGCTTCGACCTCGCCGGGCAGGACGAGGTGCTGACCCGGGTCACCAACCGGGTCAAGGACGCCGAGGCGCAGGGGTACACCTACGACGCCGCCGACGCGTCGTTCGAGCTGCTGCTCGCCGAGGAGGTCGACGGCGCCCGGCCGGCGTACTTCCGGGTCGAGTCCTGGCGGGCCATCGTCGAGCGCGCCGGCTCCCGCGGCACGCCGGCGACCGCCGAGGCCACCGTCAAGCTGCACGCGGGCGGCGAGCGGATCGTCGCCACCGGCGAGGGCAACGGCCCCGTCAACGCCCTGGACCACGCGCTGCGGCTCGCGCTGCAGCGGGTGTACCCCGAGCTGGCCGCCTTCGAGCTGATCGACTTCAAGGTGCGCATCCTCGACGCCATGCACGGCACCGACGCGGTGACCCGGGTGCTCATCGAGACGACGGACGGCCAGACGGCCTGGAGCACCGTGGGCGTCGGGCCGAACCTGATCGAGGCGTCCTGGGAGGCGCTGACGGACTCGGCGATCTGGGGCCTGCGGAACCGCGGCATCGCGCCGCGCTGACGCACGCGCCGCGCCGCGCCGCGCCGCGCCGCGCCGCGCAGCCCGCGTTCGCCGAGATGGCAACTCTCGGCTGCGCCCGGGGGTCCGCGCACAGCCGAGAGTTGCCATCTCGGCGGGGGTGGCGGGCAAGGTGGGGGCGTGAGGGTCGTCGTCGCGGTGGACGCGTTCAAGGGGTGCCTCTCCAGCGCGGACGCCGGGGAGGCCGTCGCCGCGGGCGTGCGCGCCGCGGCACCGGACGCCCAGGTGCGGGTGGTGCCGGTCGCCGACGGCGGGGAGGGCACCGTGGACGCGCTGCTCTCCGCCACCCCCGGGCGCCGGGTGGTCGCACCGGTCGTCGACGCGGTCGGCCGGCCGGTCGACGCCGCGTACGCGCTGCTCGACGGCGGCGAGACGGCCGTGCTCGAGGCCGCCTCCTGCGTCGGGCTCGGGCAGGTGGACGTCGGTCCCGACCTGCCCCCGCGCGCCGGGTCGGCGGGGCTCGGGCTGCTGGTCCGGCACGCCGTCGACCGCGGGGTGCGCCGGGTGGTCGTCGCGCTCGGCGGCACCGCGTGCACGGACGGCGGGATCGGGCTCCTCGTCGGGCTCGGTGCGCGGGTGCGGGACGACGCCGGCGAGCCGGTGGCAGCCCCCGGGGTGAACCCGCTCTGGCGGTTCGGAGTGCTGGACGCGCTGCCGGACCTGGGCGGAGTCGACCTCGTCGTGCTGACCGACGTCGACAGCCCGCTGCACGGGCCCGCCGGCGCGGCGCACGTGTTCGGGCCGCAGAAGGGCGCGACGCCGGAGCAGGTGGCGCACCTCGACGGCCGGCTGACCGCGTGGGGTGCGGCGCTCGCGGCGCACGGGCACCCCGTCGCGGACCTGCCGGGGGCCGGAGCCGCGGGCGGGCTGGGCGCGGCGCTGCTGGCGCTCGGCGCCCGGCGGGAGGCCGGGTTCGGCTACGTGGCGCGGGCCGTCGGCCTCGCGGACGCGGTCGCGGGCGCGGACCTGGTGCTGACCGGTGAGGGGCGGGTCGACGCGCAGACGGCGCGCGGCAAGACGCCGGCGGGGGTGGCGGCCCTCGGGCGCGCGGCGGGCGCCGTGGTGGTGGCGCTCGCGGGCGCCGTCGACCTCGCCGCGGACGACCCGACCGGGCCGTTCGACGCGGTGCTGCCGGTGCACCCGCGGCCGCTGCCGCTCGCGGACGCGCTCGACCCCGCGACGACCGCCGCGGACCTCCGCGCCACGGCGGCGCAGGTCACGCGCCTGGTGGCCGCAGCGCGCCGCCCTGTCGCGCCCGGCGGCGCGCCGCAATAGCGTGGCGCGGGACAGCGCACCCGGCCGAGGAGAGTCCCCGATGACGGAGCCCGCGACCCCGCCCTCCGGTCCTGGTGCCCCGGGTGGGCCCGTGCCGGGTCGCCCCGCGCCCGACGGCCACGCGCCCGGCGGGGCCGCGCCCCGCCGGGACCGCGCGTGGCCCTGGCTGCTGGTCCTGGTCCTCGCGGTCGCCGCGGGCGTGCTGCTCGCGTGGCGGCCCTGGGCCCCCGCGCCGCAGCCGCGCGACGAGGGCCCGGCCGCGACCGCCACGCCCACGGACACGGGCGCCGCGACGCCGTCCCCGACCGCCCCGTCAGCGCCCGCGGCCGACGAGACCGCGTTCGACGCCGGGTCGGCGCCCGCGCTGTTCCTCACCGTCGACGAGCTCGCCGCCGCGGTGCCCCTGGCCGCGGGCCAGTTCCTTGCGGATGCCGAGGAGGCGCGCTGGGGCCTGCCCGAGCGGTCGACCGTCGACCCGTCCTCCTGCACCCCTGCGGTCACGACCACGTCCCACGAGCCGGACGTGTTCCTGCTCCGGTTCGCGAGCGGGGACGCCGTGACCGTGGTCCAGTCGGTGCTCGTGCTGCCCGACGCGGCGGCGGCGCGGACGGCGTTCGACGAGCTCGTGGGCACGCTCGAGGACTGCCCCGCCTACCAGCAGACGAACCCCGGCACGGACGGCGGGGCCTGGACCGCGGAGCCCCCCGAGACCGAGGACGGCGCGGTGCCGACTGTCGTGCGGCGCCTCACGCTCGCCGCCGAGGGCGCCACGAGCCCGGAGGTCGAGGTGACCGCCCTGGCGGGCAACGCCCTGGTGACGACCACCGCGTCCGGGGTGGACCCGGCGACCGAGCCGGCCGACGCGGCGACGCTGGTCGAGGTGTCCCGCAGCAGCGCGCAGCGGGCGCTGGCCGGGCTGGGCTGACCGGGCCCCCGCGAGCCCGGGCCCGCCGCCGGGGCCAGGATGGGTCCCATGAGCGACGCACGGACGGTGGCGGTGCTGGGCACCGGGATCATGGGCGCGGCGATGGCGCGCAACCTGCTGCGGGCGGGGCACACCGTGCGGGTGTGGAACCGCAGCGCGCCGAAGGCCGAGCCGCTGGCCGCCGACGGCGCCACCGTCGCGGGCTCGCCGGCCGAGGCGGTCGACGGCGCCGACGTGGTGCTCACGATGCTGCACGACGGCGCCGCGGTGGACGAGGTGATCCGGCAGGCCGGGCCGGGCCTGCGCCGGGGGGCGGTGTGGCTGCAGTCGACGACGGTCGGCGTGGACGACACCCCGGCGCTCGCGGCGCTCGCGGACGAGCTCGGCGTGACGTTCGTCGAGGCGCCCGTGTCCGGCACCCGGCAGCCCGCGGAAGCCGGGACGCTGGTCGTGATCGCGGCCGGGTCGCTCGCCGCGCGGGACGTCGTGGCCCCTGTGCTCGACGCCGTCGGCGCGCGCACCGTCTGGACCGGCGAGGACGCGGCGGCGGGCTCCGCGACCCGGCTCAAGCTCGTGGTGAACAGCTGGGTCATCACCGTCGCGAACGCCGCGGGCGAGGTGCTCGCGCTCGCGGAGGCGCTGGGCGTCGACCCCGACCGGTTCTTCGAGGTGCTCGACGGCGGCCCGCTGGACACCCCGTTCCTCCGGGTGAAGACCGACCTGATCCGGCAGGACCGGCTGAGCCCGGCGGCGTTCGCCGTGGGGACGTCCGGCAAGGACGCGCGGCTGATCGTGGCCGCGGCGCGCGAGCGGGGGCTGCGCCTGGACGGCGCCGAGGCGTTCGCCGCGCGCCTGGACCGCGCGGCGGCGCAGGGCCGCACCGACGAGGACATGGCGGCGACCTACTACACCTCGACGGAGGGCTGACGTCGGCGCGAGCGCCCTGACCGTGGCCCGGTGCGCGCCCCGGAAAACCCGGTGCGCCCGGGCCCGCGGGCCCCGTACCGTCGCCCGCATGGGAACGCTGAGCAGCACGGCCGCCGCGGCCGTCGCACGCCCCTGGGCCGCCTGAGCGCGGCCGGACGTCCGACCGGTCGCCTCCTCCGGATGCCCCGAGCACCCGGAGCCGGGCCGAACCCACCTTCCGCCCCTCCGGGTGCTCCGTCCTGCCAGCGACTGGAGCACCTCCCGTGCGACACCCCCACGGCGGCCGGCACGAGCTCGGCCAGAACTTCCTGCACCACCGCCCGACCGTCGACGCCGTCGTCGCCCTGGTCGGCGCCACGGACGGACCCGTCCTCGAGATCGGGGCGGGCGACGGCGCGCTGACCCGGCCGCTCGCCGCGCTCGGCCGCGACCTGCTCGCGGTCGAGGTCGACCCGCGGCGCGCCGACCGGCTGCGCGCCCGCGCGCCCGGCGCCACCGTGCTGTGCGCGGACGCGCTGCGCGTGCCGCTGGACCGGCCGGTGGTGGTCGGCAACATCCCGTTCCACCTCACGACGCCGCTGCTGCGCCGGCTGCTGCACCACGGTCGCTGGCGGCACGCGGTGCTGCTGACCCAGTGGGAGGTCGCGCGCAAGCGCGCCGGAGTCGGCGGGCGGACGCTGCTGACCGCGCAGACCGACCCGTGGTTCGAGGTCGCGCTGCACGGCCGGGTGCCCGCCGACGCGTTCCGGCCCCGGCCGTCGGTGGACGGCGGGCTGCTGACCGTGGCCCGACGGGCGCGCCCGCTGGTCGACCCGGGCGAGCGCGACGAGTACCAGCGGTTCGTCGGCGCCGTGTTCACCGGCGCGGGCCGCGGTCTGGACCAGGTGCTGGCGCGGGCGGCGCGGGTCCCGGTGCCGACGGCCCGGCGGGCGCTCGCGCAGGCGGGGGCACCGCCGCGCGCGCTGCCCCGAGACCTGCGCCCGGAGCAGTGGGCGGCGCTGTGGCGGGCGCTCGGCGCCCGGCGCCGAGCCGGGACCTTCGTCTACCGGCGACCACGCCGGTCAGGGGCCTAGGATCGACGTCGTGCGTGGCGAGTACAAGGTCCCCGGCGGCAAGCTCGTGGCAGCGGACGTGGAGGTGGCAGGCGGCGCGCTCACCGAGGTGAGCGTGAGCGGCGACTTCTTCCTCGAGCCCGACGCCGCCCTGGCGGTCATCGACGAGTCCCTGCGCGGCCGCCCGGCGGACGCACGAGTCGCCGACCTGACGACGGCGATCGAGGACGGCCTGCGCCGCGCCGAGGCCGACGGCCGGTTCGACGCCCCGGTGCAGATGGTCGGGTTCACGCCCGAGGCGGTGGCGATCGCCGTGCGGCGCGCTCTCGGCCACGCGACGTCCTGGCAGGACCACACGTTCGAGCTGATCCACCCCGGCCCGCTGCCGCCGGCCGTGCTCGGCGCGCTGGACCAGGTGCTGACCGAGGAGCTCGCCGCCGGCCGGCGCGGCCCGACGCTGCGGTTCTGGGAGTGGGACGAGCGCGCCGTGTTCATCGGCTCGTTCCAGTCGCTGCGCAACGAGGTCGACCCCGAGGGAGTCGCCAAGCACGACGTCACCGTGGTGCGGCGGATCTCCGGCGGCGGCGCCATGTTCATGGAGGCCGGCAACTGCATCACGTTCTCGCTGGTGGTGCCGGCGTCGCTGGTGGACGGCCTGTCGTTCGAGCAGTCGTACCGGTTCCTCGACGACTGGGTGATCGGCGCGCTCGCCGACGTCGGCGTCCGGGCGACGTTCTCCGGGCTGAACGACATCGCGTCCCCGGCGGGCAAGATCGCCGGCTCGGCACAGAAGCGCCTGGCCGGCGGCGCCGTGCTGCACCACATGACGATGGCCTACGACATCGACGCGGACAAGATGCTCGAGGTGCTGCGGATCGGTCGCGAGAAGCTGTCCGACAAGGGCACCACGAGCGCGAACAAGCGGGTCGACCCGGTGCGGTCCCAGACCGGCCTGCCGCGCGAGCAGGTCATCGACGCGTTCATCGCGCACTTCCGGTCCCGGTACCGCACCGTGGACGGCGACCTGCGTCCCGAGGAGCTCGAGCGGGCGCAGCAGCTCGTCGAGGAGAAGTTCGGCAACCCGGAGTGGACCGCGCGCGTGCCGTGACGGGGCCGGCGACCCGGACCGGTCCCGCCCCGGGACCAGGGTCGGGTCGGGGGGACCCCGGATGCGCCGGCGGGCCGCGGCCTGCCACGCTGGACGGGTGAAGGCGCTCCTCAACATCATCTGGCTGCTGTTCGGCGGCATCTGGCTCGCGCTCGGCTACGTGGTCGCCGGCATCGTCTGCTGCGTGCTGATCGTGACCATCCCGTTCGGCATCGCGTCGTTCCGCATGGCGTCGTACGCGCTGTGGCCGTTCGGCCGCACGGTGGTGGACCGGCCGACGGCCGGCGCGATGTCGACGATCGGCAACGTCATCTGGATCCTGGTCGCCGGCTGGTGGCTCGTCCTCGGGCATCTGACCACCGCCGTCGCGCAGGCGGTGACGATCGTCGGCATCCCGCTGGCGATCGCGAACCTCAAGATGATCCCGGTGTCGCTCGTGCCGCTGGGCAAGGAGATCGTGCCGACCGACCGGGCGTTCGCGGCGTACGGGCACTGAGCCCGGCCGGGCCGGCGCGCGCCAGCCCGCGGCGCGGCCTCAGCCCGCGGCGCGGCCTCAGCCCGCCGCGTGCCGGAGCACCGCGACCAGCGCGGCCACCCCGAGCGCCACGGTGGCCAGCGCGGTCGCGCCGAGCGCCCCGCCGCCCGGGGTGCGCGCGTCGTGGGGCACCGCGGCGCCGGGTCCGCGGTCGGGGTGCGCGTCGTCCACGACCCCGGCCCACGTGACGGCGCGGTGCGCCCCGGCCCGGTCCAGCGCCAGCGCGCCCGCCAGCCCGAGCACCGTGAGCGCCCACACGGCCGGTCCGGCCCACGGCTCCAGCACCCGGCCGGCGACCAGCGAGCCGACGGCGACCGACAGCGCGGTGCGGCGCCATGCCAGCGCGGTGCGCTCGGGCTGCGCGCCGGGCGGGACCGGGTCCGCGGTGCTCACCGCAGGAGCAGCCCGAGGAGCACCAGCACGCCCGCCAGGGCCACGCCCGCCGCGAGCGGCCCGCTGAACGCCGGCGCCGGCAGCGGACGCCGCTCCCGCAGCGCCCGCTCGGCCCGCGCCCAGCCGACCCACGCCTGCACGGGTGCGGCGATGCCCAGTCCGATCAGCAGGACCGCGGCCGCGAGGCGCAGGCGCGGCTCCACCGGCAGATCCAGCGCCTCCAGCGCGACGCCACCGGCCAGCAGCGCCAGCGCCGTGCGGACCCAGGCGAGGAAGGTGCGCTCGTTGGCCAGCGAGAACCGGCCGTCCGGCTCGGTGCCGCGGGCGTAGACCCGCCGGGGGAACCGGCGGTCGGCGGGCGCGGTCACGCGGCCGGGCCCCGCGCGCCGGCCACCGCCGGCCGCGCCCCGAACACCGCCGTCCCGACCCGCACCACCGTCGCCCCCTCGGCCACCGCGGCCTCCAGGTCGCGGCTCATGCCCATCGACAGCTCGACGGCGTCGGCGGTGCCGGCCTCGCCGCTGCCGGCCACCTTGTCCCGCAGGTCGCGCAGCAGCGCGTAGCCGGCGCGCACCGCGTGCTCGTCGGGGGTGTTCGCGCCGACGGTCATGAACCCGCGCAGCCGCAGGCGCGCGTGCCCGGCGACGGCCCGGGCCACCTCGAGCGCGTCCTGCGGCGCGGCGCCGTGCTTGGTGGGCTCGCCGGAGACGTTGACCTGCACCAGGACGTCGAGGGTGCGGTCGGTCTCGGCGCAGCGGCGCGCGAGCCGGTCGGCCAGCGCCGGGGAGTCGACGCTCTGCACGCAGGTCGCCCAGCGCAGGGCGGCGTTCACCTTGTTCGACTGGAGCGGACCGATCAGGTGCAGCTCGGCCCCCAGGTCGGCGAGCTCCGGACCCTTCGCGACGAGCTCCTGGACCCGGTTCTCGCCGAGCAGCACCCGGCGGGCGGTGCCCGCGGTGGTGGCGGCGCCGGCGATGTCCGCCAGGACGGCGGCGCGCACCGTCGCGGCGTCCTGGGTCTTGGTCGCGAGCAGCAGCCGGACGGAGCCCGCGGGACGGCCGGCGGCGGTCTCCGCGGCCGCGATCCGGGAGCGGACGCGCGCCAGCCGCTCCGCCAGCTCGGTCACCCCCGTGGTCATGTGCCCGACCCTAATCGCTCGGGGGCAGCGGCACGGCGGGCGCCCGGGAGGTCAGGCGCGCGCCGGGTCGCCGGCCCCGGCGGCGTACCGCCCGGCCAGGTCCCGCGCCGCGACGCGCAGCTCCGGCGGCCCGACGACGCGCAGCGGGACGTCGAACATCCCGAGCCACGCGGCCAGCCCGACCCAGGACCACGAGCCGGCGACCACCCGGCAGCGGCCCGCGTCGAGCGGCTCGACCACGTCGGACGGTCCCGCCCAGCGCGCGACCAGCGGCGCGGGCGCGTCGAGGACGGCCTCGCCGCGGCACGGCTGCGTGACGTCGGCGAACTGCTGCTGCAGGTACGTCGCGACGTCCCGGGCGGGCAGGTCCCGGCGCTCGAACCGCGGGCCGGTGGGCGTGCGCGGGTGCAGCCGGTCGACGCGGAACGTGCGCCAGTCGCGGCGGTCCAGGTCCCAGGCCACCAGGTACCAGCGGCGCCCGCGGGTGGCGAGGTGGTGCGGCTCGACCCGGCGGGGCGGGCCGTCCGGGTCGCCGTCGCCGGCGGGCGACCGGTAGTCGAACCGCAGCACCTCCCGCGCCCGGATCGCGGCCCCGACCGCCATCAGCCGCTCGGTGTCGACGTGCTCCTCGGCGGGGTCGGCCGGCCGGCGCACCGCGGTGACGTCCAGCCCCTCGACGCGCGCGCGCAGCCGCGCGGGCAGCACCTGGCGGAGCGTCGCCAGCGCCCGGGCGGCGGCGTCGTCCAGCCCGTCGACGCCCGTGGTCGCGGTCTGCAGGGCGACGGTGAGGGCGACCACCTGCTCGTCGTCGAGCATCAACGGCGGCATCGCCGTCCCGGCCGCGAGCCGGTACCCGCCGTCGGGGCCCTTGGTGGCGTGCACGGGGTAGCCGAGGGCGCGCAGCCGGTCGACGTCGCGGCGGACCGTCCGCGGGCTGACCCCGAGCCGGCCCGCGAGCACCTCGCCCGGCCAGTCGCGCCGGGTCTGGAGCAGGGACAGCAGCGCGAGCAGCCGCGACGACGGCGTCGCCGGGGCGTCGGCCAGATCGGGGATCGCGGTCATGGGCCCAGTCTGCTCCGGGTAGCGGACAGGACCTGACCGCTACCCGCGCCACGGTGGGTGCCATGACCAGCAGAGGGGAACCCGCCATGATCCGCACCAGGGGACTGACCAAGGACTTCGCCGGGGGCAAGGGGCCGACGGTGCACGCCGTGCGCGGCCTGGACCTCGACATCGCGCCGGGCGAGCTCGTGGCCGTGCTCGGCCCGAACGGCGCCGGCAAGACCACCACGATCCGGATGCTCACGACGCTCATCGCGCCGACGTCCGGCACGGCGGAGGTCGCCGGGGCGGACGTCGCCCGCGAGCCCGGGACCGTGCGGCGCCGGATCGGCTACGTCGGCCAGGGCAACGGCGCGGGGCACGCGCAGCGCGCCGCCGACGAGCTCGTCGTGCAGGGCACGATCTACGGGCTCGACCGCCGGGACGCGCGCCGCCGCGCCGCGGAGCTCATGGACCAGCTGGACCTCGAGCCGCTGGCCCGCCGCAAGGTGTCCGACCTGTCCGGAGGTCAGCGCCGGCGGCTCGACGTCGCGCTCGGCCTGGTGCACGCGCCGCGGCTGCTGTTCCTGGACGAGCCGTCGACGGGCCTCGACCCGCACAACCGGGCCAACCTGTGGGAGCACATCCTCCGGCTGCGGGAGCGGCACGCGATGACGGTCGTGCTCACCACGCACTACCTGGACGAGGCCGACCAGATGGCCGAGCGGGTCGTGGTCGTGGACGAGGGCCGGGTGATCGCGGACGACACCGCCGCGGCGCTCAAGCACACGCTCGCGGGGGACCGGCTGGTGCTGGCGGCCGCCGACCCGGCCGACGCGCCGGCGCTCGCGGAGGTCGCCGCCCGGGCGCCCGACGCGCGCGACGTCGAGGTCGACGGGACCGAGGTCCGCGCCCGCGTCGCCGACGCCCCGACCGCGCTGCCCGCCGTGCTCGCCGCCGCCGGCGCGCGCGGGCTCGCCGTCGCCCGGGCCGAGGGCCACCAGCCCACGCTCGACGACGTCTTCCTGACCCTCACCGGCCGCAGCCTCCGCGAGGAGGGGGCCGCGCGCTCGACCGACCCCGTGGAGGTGGCGGCATGACCGCGACGACGACCTCGGCCCCGACCGCCGAGACCCTGCCCGCCCGCGAGGCGACCCGCTCCTGGTGGGGCGACGCCTGGCTCGTGATGACCCGCGAGCTGCTGCCGACCGTGCGCGACCCGTTCTCCGTCGTGTTCGGGCTGATCCAGCCCGTCGTGTTCCTCGGCCTGTTCGGGCCGCTGCTGGCCGGGTCCGTCGGCGACGGGCTGCCCGGCGGGGACGTCTGGGCGTGGTTCGTGCCCGGGATCCTCGTGATGACGACGCTGTTCGGCACGTCGACCACCGGGGCGAACCTGCTGTTCGAGATGCAGACCGGCGCCCACGAGCGGCTGCTCGTCACTCCGCTGGCCCGGTCGGCGCAGCTGGTCGGCCGGTCCTGGAAGGAGATGGTGCCGATCGTCGCGTAGTCGGTGGTGGTCGTGGCCGTGATGCTGCCGTTCGGGTTCTCGTTCAGCCCGGCCGGCGCGGTGCTCGGGCTGGTGCTGCTCGCGGTGTTCGGCGTCGGGATCGGCTCCCTGTCCTACGCCCTGGCGATCGCGGTGCGGAAGCAGGACTGGATGTTCTGGGCCGTGCAGCAGACGCTGCTGTTCCCGCTGCTCATCCTGTCCGGGATGCTGCTGCCGCTGGAGACCGGCCCGCGGTGGATGCAGGTCGCGGCGGACCTCAACCCGCTGCGGTACGTCGTGGACGCCGAGCGCGCGCTGTTCGCCGGGGACCTGGCGTCCGCGACGGTGGCGTGGGGCGCGGTGGCGGCGGTGCTGACCGCGGCGCTCGGGCTGCTGGTGGGGGTGCGGACGCTGGCGCGGAGCGCGCGGTAGCGGTCCGGCGCGGTGGCGGACGCGCGGGCGGTCAGCCGCGCGCGATGTCCGCCACCGTCGCGGACGTCAGCCGGATCAGGTCGTCCGGGGCCAGCTCGACGTCGAGGCCCCGGCGGCCGCCGGACACGAACACGGTGTCGAACAGCTGCACGGTCTCGTCGACGACGGTCGGGTGCGCGGTCTTCTGCCCGAGCGGGGAGATGCCGCCGACGACGTACCCGGTCGCGCGCTCGGCGGCGGCGGGGTCGGCCATCACGGCCTTCTTGCCGCCGACCGCGTGCGCCAGCGCCTTGAGGTCGAGCTTCCCCGCGACGGGCACCACCGCGACCGTGAGCGTCCCGTCCACCGATGCCATGAGGGTCTTGTAGACCTGCTCCGGGTCGATGCCCAGCACCTCGGCGGCCTCCAGGCCGTAGCCGACCGTGCTGCGAGGGTCGTGGTCGTAGGCGTGCGCGGTGTGCGGGACCCCGGCGGCGGCCAGCGCGACGAGCGCGGGCGTCCCGGACGGCGCGTTCTTGGACCTGCTCACCGGGCCAGCCTAGGGCGCGACCCCGCGGCGCGGTGCTGCTAGCGTGCTGGTGAGCACGGGAGTCCGGTGAGCCGGGCTGAGAGGGAGTACTCGAACTCCGACCGTAGAACCTGATCTGGATCATGCCAGCGCAGGGAGCGACATCTCGCAGGATGCCGGGCACCCGTCCGCCGTCCTCCCGTGCTGAGGCGAACCAGCACAGGAGGACGCATGATCCCGACACCGCCGTCGACCCGCCCCGGCCCGGAGCCCGCCGCCGACCTCGTCGCCGACCCGCTCCGGTTCGGGGTCGGGGCCCGCGTCACCGTCGCGGTGATGTCCGACCGGTACGCCGAGACGATCCTCGGCGTCCTCGGCTCGGTGGCCGCGGACGGCCTGGTCGTGCAGACCGGCGACGTGAGCACCTACGTCGGCGGCGACGAGGCGGACCTGCTCCGGTACCTCACGGACCTGGTGGACGCCGTGGCCGCCACCGGGGAGCACGCGGCGGTCACGCTGCACCTGTCGCGCGGCTGCCCCGGCGAGGTGCGGTGCGAGCTCCCGGGTGGCGCGGGGCCGCGTGGGGTGACGCTGCCGCCGGGCCGGCGCACCGGCCGGCAGGGCGTGGCGGAGTGGGCGCTCTACCCGCTGGCCGACGACGTCCGGGCCGGGGTGGAGCCCGACCACATGCGCGACATCGAGGCGGCGATCGACCTGGCGCGGGGGAACGGGACGTTCCGGGGCTCCGAGCACTTCGTCACGCGGCTCGAGGGCGACGTGGGCGCGCTTGTGGAGACCGTGGTCGGCGCGTGGGCGCGGGTCGGCCGCGGCGTCCAGCACGTGACCAGCCACGTCAGCTTCTCGCTCAACAGCCCGACCCGGTCCCGTGGCTGAGGGCGTCGCCGGAGCGCGCCGGCGCGAGCCGCTCGCGCTGAAGGACATCGTGCTCATGGTCGTCCTCGGGGTGGTGTTCGGGTTCCTGTACTGGGCGCTGGTCCAGGCGTGGAACGGCCTCGCGGTGCTCATGGGTCCCGCGGGCGACCTCGCGCAGCACGTGCTGCTCGGTGGCTGGCTGCTCGTGGCGCCGATCGCGATCGCGATCATCCGCCGCCCCGGCGTCGGCGTGCTCGCGGAGGTGCTGGCCTCGGTGGTCGAGGTGGTGTTCCTCGGGTCGCCGGTGGGGCCGCTGCTGGTCGTCGCGGCGCTGCTCCAGGGCCTCGGCAGCGAGATCCCGTTCGCGCTCGGGCGGTACCGGCGGTTCGGCTGGGCCCGGTTCGCGGTCTCGGGGCTGCTCGGCGCGACGCTGGTGTTCGGGTGGTCGGCGTTCCGGTTCGGCTGGTACGGGCAGGACGTGCTCGTCCTGCGGCTCGTGCTCCAGGCCACGTCCGGCGTCGTCCTCGGCGGGCTGCTGGCGAAGGTGGTCGTCGACGCCCTGCGCCGCACCGGGGTGCTGGACGGCTTCGCGATCGGGCGCGCGGCGGCCGCCGGGCGCGAGCCCGTGGCGCGGCGTGCCTGAGCCGGCGGCCGGTCGGAGCGCGGGCGCCGCGCCCGGTCGCGGTGCCGGACGCGGTGCCGGCCCGGCGGCCGTGCTCGACGTCGCCGGGCTCGAGGCGGTGCTCGACGGCGGGTCGGGCGTCGGCCCCGTCGACCTGCGGCTCGCGCCGGGGGAGCAGGTGCTCGTGCTGGGGCCGTCCGGCGCGGGCAAGTCGACGCTGCTGCGGTGCCTGCACGGCGCCGTCCCGCACGCGGTGCCCGCGCGGGTCTCGGGGCGGGTCGCGGTCGTGGGCCGCTCCGTCGCCGAGCACGGCGTCGCGGCGCTCGCGGACGTGGTCGGGGTGCTCGCCCAGGACCCCGAGACCGGGGTCTGCCTGGCGGACGTGGAGGACGAGGTCGCCTTCCCCTTGGAGAACCTCGGCACTCCGCCCGCGGCGATCGGGCCGGCGGTGGCGGCGGCGCTCGGTGCGGCGGGAGCCGGGCACCTGGCGGGCCGGCGCACGGACGCACTCTCCGGCGGGGAGCTGCAGCGGGTCGCGCTCGCGGCCGCGGTGGTGACCCGCCCCCGGCTCCTGCTGCTCGACGAGCCGACGTCGATGCTGGACGCCGACGGCGTCGCGGCGGTGCGGGATGCGTTGACCGCGGCGCGGGCGTCGACCGGCGCGGCGTGCGTGCTGGTCGAGCACCGGCTGGACGCGCTCGCCGGGGACGCGGGCGTCGCCGGGCTGCCCGGCCGGTGGGTGGTGCTGTCCGCCGACGGCCGGGTCACCCACGACGGTCCCGCGGCGGAGGTGGCGCGGGACGCGGGGCCCGAGCTGCTCGCCCGCGGTTGCTGGTTGCCCGAGGACGTCGAGCTCGCGGTGGCCTTCGGGGGAGCCGCGGGGGAGCCGGGGACGTTCGACCTCCTGCCGGCCCTGGCTGCGGGGGCGCCGCCGTCGCGCGACCCGGCGGCCGGACGGGGGGAGGTGCTGCTCGCCGCCCGGGGGCTGGCGGTCGGCCGACGGCCCGTCGGCCGGTCGGCCCGCCGCCGGCCCGCCGCGGAACCCGTGCTCCGCCACGTCGACCTCCGCCTGCGGGCCGGCGAGGTCGTGGCGGTCGTCGGGGCCAACGGCTCGGGCAAGTCCACGCTCGTCGCCACCCTCGCGGGCGTGCTGCCCCCGCTCGCGGGCGTCGTCGAGGGCGCGCGCCCCGGGCTGGTCGTGCAGAACCCCGAGCACCAGCTCGCGGGGCGCACGGTGGCGGCGGAGGTCGCCGTCGGGCTGCCGCCCGGCCCCGCCACGGACGACCGGGTGGCCGCCGCGCTCGCCCGGTTCGGCCTCGCCGCGCTCGCCGACCGGGACCCGCACCGCCTGTCCGGCGGCGAGCAGCGCCGGCTGAGCCTGGCCGCGATGCTGGTCCACGACCGCCCGGTCCTGCTGGCGGACGAACCGACGTTCGGGCTCGACCGGCACGGCACCGCGACCGTGCTGCGGGCGCTCGCGGGCGAGGCCCGCGCCGGGCGCGCCGTGCTGCTCACCTGCCACGACCTGCGGGCGGTGGCGTCGGTCGCGGACCGGGTGCTGGTCGTCGCCGACGGCGGGCTGGTCGCGGACGTGGACCCGCTCGGGCTGCTGCGGGAGCCGCGCCTCCTCGCCGCCGCGCGGCTGCGGCCGTCGCGGCTCCTGCGACGGCTCGCGGCGGTGGTCGGCGACGCGGGCCGGCTGCGCGACGCGCTCGCCGCGCTGGACGCCTGCGCCCTGCTCGCTGCCGGCGCGCCCGACCCGGCCGGCGCGCGCGACCCGGCCGGCGCGCCCGACCCGGCCGGCGCGCCCGACCCGGCCGGCGCGCCCGACCCGGCGGGGGTGCCGGTCCGGTGACGGCGCTCGGTGCCCGGAACCCGACCGTCAAGCTGCTGCTGGTCGTCGCGGTGTCGCTCGCGACCCTCGCCCTGCTGGACCCGGCCGCGCTCGCGGCGCTGTACCTGCTCGGGCTCGCGGCGGCCCGGTGGGGCGCCGGGGTGGGCGGGCGGCGGCTGCTGCTCGCCCAGGTGCCGTTCTGGACGTTCGGCGTCGGGGTGCTGCTGGTCAACGCGATGAGCCGGCCGGGCGCCGTCCTCGTCGCCGGCGGGCCGTTCCGGGTGACGCACGAGGGTCTGGTGGTCGGCGCGGCGCTCGCCCTGCGCGGGTGCGTGATCGGGGTCGCGACCGTCGCGTTCCTCGCGAGCACGCCGCCGCGGGACCTGATGGTGAGCCTCGTCCGGCACGCGCGGCTGAGCCCGCGGTACGCGTACGCGCTGCTGGCGGGCCACCGGATGCTCGCAGGCCTGCCGCGGCAGTGGGCGACGATCCGGGCGGCGCAGCAGGTCCGCGCCCCGCTCGGCCGGGACGGCCGCCCGCACGAGGGGTGGCGCGGCCTCGCCCGGTCGGCGTTCGCGCTGCTGGTCGCGTCGATCCGCGCGTCCGAGCGGGTCGCGCTGGCGCTGGAGTCGCGCGGGCTGTCCTCCGGCCCGCGCACGGTCTGGCGCCCGGTCCCGCTGGGCGCCGCCGACGCCGCGCTCGCGGCCGGCGTGCTCGGCGTCCTCGCGCTCGTCGTGCTGGCGGCCGCCCGCCTCTGACGGCACCCGCCCGCCGCCGAGGTCGCAGGTTCCGGCCACGGACGCCCCGGCGGAACCGTCGACCTGGGGCGGAAGTGTCGACCTCGGGTGCGGAGAGCCCGGCGGGTCAGACCGCCAGGCCGACCAGGGAGCCGACGCCGTAGGTGATCGCCATCGCCACGCTGCCGCCCACGACGTTGCGGACCACCGCGCGGCCCGCCGGGGCGCCGCCGAGGCGGGCGCTCACCGTGCCGGTCACGACCAGCGCGACCACGACCGCCGCGAACGTCGCCACCACGCGCGCCTCGCCGCCCCACGGGCCGAGCATCGCGAGCAGGGGCACCACGCCGCCGACCACGAACGCCACGAGCGAGGCCAGCGCCGCGTGCCACGGGTTGGTCAGCCCTTCCTCGGCGTCCCGGACGCCGTGCGCGCGGAGCACCTTCTCCGCGTCGCGCTGGCTGCTGACCGAGACGTACTCGCCGGCCGCCATCGACAGCGCGCCCGCGACGAGGGCGGCGACGCCGGCGACCGCGAGGGTCGCGAGCCCGGTCGCCGCGCCCGCGACGCCCACCACGGTGGCGGCGACGGAGACGATGCCGTCGTTCGCGCCGAGCACGCCGGCGCGCAGCCAGTTCAGCCGCTCGGCGGTGGGCAGGACGACCGCGGCGGGGCCGGGGTCGACGGAGCCCGGAGCGCCCGGCTCAGGAGTGCGCCGGGGCGCCGGTCCGGCGGTGCGGTCACGGTCCAGGAGGTGGGTCGACAGGGCGCTCATGGCAGCCACGGTAGGCCGGAGATGACGTCCTGTCATCGCAGGAAAGGCTGCCCTGACCTGCGGAAACGCAGGTTTGCCTGCCCTTATCTGGAACCGATCAAGCCGTTCCCGCAGGTCAGAGCGGCCCCACCGCGAGCACCCGCAGGACGACCTCCCCGGCGGCGTCGGAGGCGGGCAGGTCGACCAGGGCGTCGATGCGCCAGTCGTGGTCGCCGGCAGGGTCGTCGAGCAGCTGCCGCACGAACCACAGGTCGCCGCGCGCTCCGGCCTCGCCGTGCCCGGCCGGCCGCTCGTCGACCTGGAACAGCGCCGGCCCGCGGGCCGCCGGGCCGGTGAGGATCTCGTCGTGGTCGTCGTAGAACGGGTCGAGCGCGTCGCCCCACCGGTCGGCCGTCCACGGCTGGTCCGCGGCGTCCTGGTCGCCGAGCGCCGCCAGCGCGGGGTACGCCTCGCGCGCCGCCAGGTCGACCCGCCGGAACAGCGCGCCACGCACCAGCGCCCGGAACACCCGCTTGTTGACGGTGATCGGCGGGGGAGCGTCGTCCTCCGGCCGCGACTCGGTGACCGTGGCGTCGTCCAGGTCCTCCGGGTGCGCGAGCCGCTCCCACTCGTCCAGCAGGCTGGAGTCGGTGCGGCGCACCAGGTCGCCGAGCCACTCGACGATCTCGTGCAGCTCCTCGGTCCGCAGGTCGTCCGGCACGGTCTGCCGCAGCGCCCGGAACGCGTCCGCGAGGTAGCGCAGCAGCACGCCCTCGGTGCGGTCGAGCTGGTAGAGCGACACGTACTCGGCGAACGTGGCCGCCCGCTCGTGCATGTCGCGGACGACCGACTTCGGCGACAGCTCGTGGTCGGCGACCCACGGGTTGGTCCGCTTGTAGATCGAGAACGTCGCGCCGAGCAGCTCGCCGAGCGGCTTCGGGTACGACACCTCCTCGAGCAGCGCCATCCGCTCCTCGTACTCGATGCCGTCGGCCTTCATCGCCGCGACGGCCTCGCCGCGCGCGCGGTTCTCCTGCGCGGCGAGCACCTGGCGCGGGTCGTCCAGCGTCGCCTCGATGACCGACACGACGTCGTGCGCGTAGCCGGGGTCGTCGAGGTCGAGCAGGTCGAGCGCGGCGTACGCGAACGGGGACAGCGGCTGGTTCAGCGCGAACGTCGGGGGTACGTCGAGCGTCAGCCGCACCGTGCGGCGCAGCCGCACCGGGCCGGGCCCGTCCTCCACGACCCGCTCGACCACGCCCGCAGTGCGCAGCGAGCGGTAGATCGCGATCGCCTGCCGGACCAGCCGGCCCCTCGACGCCTCGGGCTCGTGGTTGTCGAGCAGCAGGTGCTTCAAGGTCTCGACGGGGTCGCCCGTCGGGCGGGCCAGCACGTTGAGCACCATCGCGTGCGAGACGGCGAAGGACGAGGTCAGCGGCTCGGGCTCCGCGTCCCGCAGCCGCTCGAACGTCTTGTCCGTCCAGTTCACCATCCCGGGCGGCGCCTGCTTGCGGACGATCTTCTTGAGCTTTTTCGGGTCGTCGCCGGCCTTCTGCAGGGCCTTGCGGTTCTCGATCACGTGCTCCGGCGCCAGCACGTACACCTCGCCCGTCGTGTCGAACCCGGCCCGGCCGGCGCGCCCGGCGATCTGGTGGAACTCGCGGGCGGACAGGTGCCGCATCCGGGTGCCGTCGTACTTCACCAGCGAGGTGAGCAGCACGGTGCGGATCGGCACGTTGATGCCCACGCCCAGGGTGTCGGTGCCGCAGACGACCCGGAGCAGGCCCTTCTGGGTCAGTCGCTCGACGACCCGGCGGTACTTCGGCAGCATCCCCGCGTGGTGCACCCCGACGCCGTGCCGCAGCAGCCGGGACAGCGTCTTGCCGAAGCCCGGGCCGAACCGGAAGTCGCCCAGCTCCTCGGCGATCCGGTCGCGCTGCTCCCGGGAGGCCAGCGTCATCGACAGCAGCGCCTGGGCGCGCTCGACGGCCTCCTTCTGCGTGAAGTGCACGACGTACACGGGGGAGCGGCCGGTCTGCACCAGCATCTCCAGCAGCTCGTGCAGCGGCTCGACCTCGTAGGAGAACGTCAGGGGCACCGGCCGCTCGGCGCCCGCGACGACGGCCACGGGGACGTCGGTGCGCCGCTCGAGGTCGTCGACGAAGAACGACACGTCGCCGAGCGTCGCCGACATGAGCAGGAACTGGGCCCGCGGCAGCTCCAGCAGCGGCACCTGCCACGCCCAGCCGCGCTGCGGGTCGGCGTAGAAGTGGAACTCGTCCATCACGACCTGGCCGATGTCCGCTCCCGGACCCTGGCGCAGCGCCTGGTTGGCCAGGATCTCCGCGGTGCAGCAGATGATCGGCGCGTCCGGGTTCACCGCCGAGTCGCCGGTCATCATGCCGACGTTGGCGGAGCCGAACGCCTCGACCAGGGCGAAGAACTTCTCGCTCACCAGCGCCTTGAGCGGGGCGGTGTAGTAGGTGCGCCGGCCCTGCGCGAGCGCCACGAAGTGCGCGGCGGTGGCGACCAGCGACTTCCCGGAGCCGGTCGGCGTCGACAGGATGACGTGCGAGCCGGTGACCAGCTCCAGCAGCGCCTCGTCCTGGTGCGGGTAGAGCGCGAGGCCCTGGTCGGCCGCCCAGCCGGTGAACGCCTCGTAGAGCGCGTCGGGGTCCTGGGGGTTCGCGGGGACGCGGTCGGCGAGGGTCCGGCGGTCGGTGGGGGGCACCGGCCGATCCTTCCACGGTTCGGCGGCCCTACAGTGGGCGACCATGAGCGACGCCCCCGGCACGACCCCGCCCGCCGTCGAGATGTGGACGGACGGCGCCTGCAAGGGCAACCCCGGCGTCGGCGGCTGGGGCGCGCTGCTGCGGTCGAACGGGCACGAGCGGGAGCTGTTCGGCGGCGAGGCCGTCACGACGAACAACCGCATGGAGCTCACGGCCGTCATCGAGGGGCTGAAGGCGCTCAACCAGCCGTGCCGGGTCGACCTGCACGTCGACTCGCAGTACGTGATGCAGGGCGTGACCAAGTGGATCGCCGGCTGGAAGCGGAACGGCTGGCGCACCGCCGACAAGAAGCCGGTGAAGAACCAGGACCTGTGGCAGGCGCTGGACGAGCAGGTCGCCCGGCACGCGATCTCCTGGCACTGGGTCAAGGGGCACGCCGGCGACCCCGGGAACGAGCGGGCGGACCAGCTGGCGAACAAGGGCGTCGACGAGGTGCGCGCGGGCTGACGCCCGGCGGACCCTGCCACGGCTGGTCCAGACCAGTTAGAGTCGGGCCCGTGCCCACCGCCGGGCACGATCCCGCTCGCACCGGAGGTCAGGCATGGAACGGTCCGTCGTCGTCGCCATCGCGGAGGGGCTGCACGCCCGACCCGCCGCCCTGTTCGTCGCGGAGGCCGGCAAGCAGCCGGTGCCGGTCACGGTCCGCAAGGGCGACGCCGCCCCGGTCCAGGCCGCGAGCATCCTCGGGATCATGACCCTGGGCGCCGCCGCGGGCGAGACGCTCGTGCTCGCGACCGAGGCCGACGGCCCGGAGGCCGAGGCGAGCCTCGACGCGCTCGAGACGTTCCTGAGCCAGGTCGAGATCGCCTGAGCCCCACCCCGCGCCCGACAGTGGAAGGTCTGGCCCGACACGCGCACGGCGTGTCGGGCCAGACCTTCCACTCGTCTGTGAGGGCTACTTCCCCGGGTCGTCCGCCCGGGACTCGACCCGCGCGGCCGGGACGGAGACCGTCGCCGGCGCCTCGGCCCGGGCGGTGTCGCCGGCCGCGGTGACCTCGTCGCCCGCGCCCTCGGCCACGGGGTCGTCCTCCCGGCCCGGCGTCTTGAAGTTGAACTTCAGGATCATGAACCGGAACAGGAAGTAGTAGATGACCGCGTAGACCAGGCCGATCACGATGATCAGCAGCGGCTGCTCGGCGATCCGGAAGTTCAGCAGGTAGTCGATCGCGCCCGCGGAGAACCCGAACCCGCTGCGGATGTCGAGCGCGTTGACCAGGGCGAGCGAGGTGCCGGTGAGCACGGCGTGGATGGCGTACAGCGGGTACGCCACGTACACGAACGCGAACTCGAGCGGCTCGGTGACGCCGGTGACGAACGCGACCAGCGCGGCCGAGCCCATGATGCCGGCGATGACCTTGCGGTTCTTCTTCTTGGCGGTGTGCACGATCGCCAGGGCGGCGGCCGGCAGCGCGAACATCATGATCGGGAAGAACCCGGTCATGAAGGTGCCGGCGGTCGGGTCGCCGTGCAGGAAGCGGGCGATGTCGCCGTTCCAGACCTGGCCGTCGGCCTCGTACGAGCCGAACTGGAACCACGGCAGCGAGTTCAGCAGGTGGTGCAGGCCGAACGGCAGCAGCAGGCGGTTGAGCGTGCCGAACACGAAGCCGCCGATGATCGTCGAGCCCGTGACCCACTCGCCGACCGCGGTGAAGCCGGAGTCGAACGCCGGGTAGATGAGCGCCGCGACGACGGAGATGAGCACCGCGGCGCCGGCGGTGACGATCGGCACGAACCGGCGGCCGCCGAAGAACGCCAGGTACGGGGGCAGCTTGATCCGGTAGAACCGCTGGTAGAGCAGGGCGGCGGTCAGGCCGATGACGATGCCGCCGAGCACGCCGTAGTTGATGAGCTCCTGCGTCTCGCCCTCCGCCGGCTCGCCGAGGATGTACGGCGACAGCGCGTCGGTGACGCCCTTGAACACCAGGTAGCCGACCAGCGCGGCGAGGCCGGTCGAGCCGTCGGCCTTGCGGGCGTAGCCGATGGCGACGCCGAGCGCGAACAGCAGCGGCAGGTTGCCGAGCAGGGCGTTGCCGGCCGCGGCCAGGACGTCGGCGACGGGCAGCAGCCAGTCGGCGCGGGCCCCGAGGCCGTCGGCGCCGAGCATGTCGGCCTGGCCGAGCCGCAGCAGCAGGGCGGCGGCGGGCAGCGAGGCGATGGGGAGCATGAGGGATCGGCCCACGCGCTGGAGCTGCGCGAGTCCGGGGATGCCCCGCTTGGGGGTCTCGACCGTGGTGGCGGTCATGGTCACTCCTCGTGAGGTCGGGTCGCGGCGACCCCGGACGGGCCGCTCGCGGTCGGGGGGAGGTGTGGGCGTGGAGTGCGCGTGGTGCGGAACTTGCGTGGTCGCCGTCGAGTCGGCAAGTTGTCTGGACCAGTTGCGGTCAGAGTGGTCTAGACCGGAGTATGTGTCAAGGACCACATGACCGCCCGTGGAACGCCGGACGGGCACCCGGTGGTGCGGACGACGGCGACCGAGGTGGGAGGGTGAGCGCGTGCACGCGAAGCAGTCGCCGGCCGCCCCCGCCCGGGGCGCCCACAAGTACCAGGCGGTCCGCGCCTACCTGGTCGGACTCGTGGAGCGCGAGCTGCACGTCGGCGACGCGATCCCGTCCGAGCGGGCGCTGTGCGTGCGGTTCGGCGTCTCCCGGATGACCGTGCGCCAGGCGGTCGACGCGCTCGTCGGCGAGGGCGTGCTGGTGCGCGAGCAGGGCCGCGGCACGTTCGTGGCGCCGCGGCGGATGGACTTCGAGATGCGGCTGACCACGTTCGGCGAGGAGATGCGCCGCCGGGGGATGCGGCCCGAGACGCGGGTCCTCGGCATGGGGACCGTGCCCGCCTCCGCGGAGGCCGCCGACGCGCTCGGCACCGAGCCGGGAGCCCCGCTGCACCACCTCCGCCGCGTCCGCTACGCCGACGGGTCGCCCATGAGCATCGAGCAGCACTGGGTGGCGGTCGACCTGGTCCCCGGGCTGCTCGCCGCCGGCCCGCCGCCGAGCATGCACGACGCCCTGCGCGCCGTCGGCCTCGACCCGTCCTGGGGCGAGGAGACGCTGACCGCGGCGGAGGCGACCGACGAGGAGGCCGCGCTGCTCGACCTGCGCGGGACGCGGGCGGTGCTGCGCGCGACCCGCCGGACGTTCAGCGCGCAGGCCCCCGCCATGTACTCGAACGCCTGCTACCGCGGCGACCGGTACAGCGTGTGGGTGCCGCTGAGCGCGCCGGCGCCGGCCCTGGTGCCGCGGCTGCGCGAGCGGGACGACGAGCGGGTCGAGCAGCGGGAGGCCGTGGGCGCGGCCCTGGAGGACGGGAGGACCGGATGAGCACGCAGGGCGCCGGCCAGGCCGCGGCGATCCTCGCCGGCCTGGGCGGGGTGGGGAACATCGACGAGATCGAGCCGTGCACGACGCGGCTGCGCTCGCTCGTGAAGGAGCCGTCACGGGTGGACGCCGCGGCCCTGCGCGCCGCGGGCGCGTTCGGCGTGATGGTGTCCGGGCGGGTGGTCCAGGTCGTGATCGGCCCGAGCGTGGACACGCTCGCCTCCGACCTGGAGGACCTCATGTGACAGCCGCGGCCCGCGCCGGGCCGCCGCACGCCAGCACCGACCCGCCGCACCGCACCGGCGGGAAGCACGAAGGAGAAGAACCATGAGCAAGGCAGAGCAGATCCTCGCCGGACTCGGCGGCGACGCGAACATCGTCGACCTGGAGCCGTGCATCACGCGCCTGCGCGTCGAGGTCGAGGACCCGTCGAAGGTCACCGAGTCCGTCCTGAAGGCCGCGGGCGCGATCGCGGTGATGCAGTCCGGCACCGTGGTGCAGGTCATCGTCGGCCCCGAGGCGGACACGCTCGCCTCGGACATCGAGGACCTGCGCTGATGGCGCTGACCGTCCTCGCCCCGGTGGCCGGGGTCGTGCACGCGCTCGCGGACGTGGACGACCCGGTGTTCGCCCAGGAGATCGTCGGCCCGGGCCTGGCCGTGCAGCCGGACGCGGAGTCCGGGGCCGGCCGGTCGGTCGTCGCGCCGGTCGCCGGGACCGTCGCCAAGCTGCACCCGCACGCGTTCGTGCTGCTCGCCGAGGGCGGCCGCGGCGTGCTGGTGCACCTCGGCATCAACACCGTCCAGCTCGGCGGCGAGGGCTTCACGCTGCACGTCGCCGAGGGCGACGCCGTCGAGCAGGGGCAGCTGCTGGTCGAGTGGGACCCGGCCGCCGTCGAGGCCGGCGGGCGGTCGGCGATCTGCCCCGTCGTCGGGCTCGAGGCGCAGCCGGACTCGCTCACCCGGCTCGCGGAGCCGGGCACCCGCGTCGCGGCGGGCGACCCGCTGCTCGCGCTGGGCTGAGGCGCCGGCGCCGGCCGGGACCCGCCGAGGTCCCGGCCGGCGTCCCGGACGCGGCGCGAGTCCCGGCCGGATACTGAACGGCATGCTGCCCCGCCCGAGCACCCGCGACCTGCTCCGGTCGCTGCCCGCGCTCACCGGCGACCTGCCCGAGGTCGACCCGTACGCGTTGCCGGCCGACCCGGTCGAGGCGTTCCAGGACTGGTTCGCGGCCGCCGTCGCCGCCGGGGTGCCCGAGCCGCACGCGCTGTGCCTGTCGACCGTCGCGCCCGACGGGGCGCCGCACGCGCGCGTGGTGCTGCTGGCGGACGTCGCGGACGGCGCGTGGGTGTTCGCCAGCGACGCGCGGGCCGGCAAGGCGCAGGACCTCGCGGCCGAGCCGCGGGCGGCGCTGACGTTCTACTGGCAGCCGCTGGGCCGGCAGGTGCGGGTCGTCGGGCGCGCCCGCGCGCTGGACGCCGCGACCTGCGCGGCGGACTTCCTGCGCCGCTCGCCCAGCGCCCGCGCCGCAGCCCTCGCGTCCCGGCCGGGGGAGCGGCTGCTGTCCGCCGGGGAGCTGCACGCCGCCGTGCAGCAGGCCCGCGCGCGGGTCGACCGGGAGCCGGGGCTGGTGCTGCCCACCTGGCAGCTGTGGGCGGTAGAGCCGGACGAGGTCGAGCTGTGGCAGGGCGACTCGGACCGCGCGCACGTGCGGGTCCGGTACATCCGCGCCGAGGACCGGTGGGACCGGCACCTCGACTGGCCCTGAGGGGCGGTGCCCGGGGCGGTCAGTCCCGTGCGGCCGGCACCGCGTCCCGCGGCGGCAGCACGTCCGGCGACACGTCCGCCGCCCGGGCCGCGAGCGTGTGCAGCAGCCGCTCCAGCGGCCCGCGGCCCAGCGCGGCGTGCCAGAGCCAGCACGCCAGGACGGTGACGCCGAGGAACGCGACCCAGGTCCCGGCCTGCGGCTCCCAGACCGCCGACTCCCCGAGCAGGGCGATCACGACGAGCTGCCCGGTGTAGGCGGTGAGCGCGAGCGCGCCGGTCGCGGCGACCGGGGACACCAGCGCGGGGACAGCGTCGGCCACGATGAGGCACAGGGCCAGCACCGCGAGGCCGACGCCGGTGTTCGCGACCACCTCCAGGGTCGACGACGAGTGCGGCTCGGTGGTGACCAGGGCCACCAGCGCCGGGTCGCCGGCCAGCGTCCGGGTGAGCACCGCCGAGGCCGCGTGCGCCACGACGGCCAGCGCCGCCCCGGCGCCGAGCAGCCGGAGCCGCACGCCGCGGTCCCGCAGGTCCATCCGCCCGACGGCGAGCCCCACCAGGACGTACGCGAACCACACGACCGCCGGGTAGAAGTCCCCGACCAGCAGGTCCGTGAACGCGCGGCCGGGCAGGGAGAGGAGGGCCTCCTGGAGCCCGACGTGGAGCACCGGCCCGAACGCCGCCACGGCGACCGCGCCGCCGAGCAGCCGCCGCGGCGACGCGCCGAGCAGAGGCGTCGCGCAGGCGAACAGCACGGCGTACGTCGGCAGGATCACCGCGATCGGCGTGCCCAGCAGGATCACCGCCACGCCGATGCCGAGCACCGCGAACGCCCGGACCAGGATCTTCGCGCGGGCCTGGACCCGGCGGACGCCCACCACGGGGGACGACCCGCCGGAGATCAGCGCCACCGAGATCCCGGACAGCAGGACGAACAGCGCGGCGGACCGGCCGTCGGCCACCTGCGCGAGCGACCACGGCAACGGGTCGTCGGGCCCGCCGGGGCCGACGTGCGCGGTGAGCATGCCCAGCACCGCCAGGCCGCGGGCGACGTCCACCCCGGTGATCCGCTGCATGGCGCCACGCTAGCCGGGCCGCCGGCGGGGCGCGGGCGGCCGCCGCGGCGTGACCTCCGCCGCATCGTCTCGCGCATCGGGACGCCACGTACCGCCCACTGGAACGCGGTCCGGTGACCGGGCTACCGTCAGCGGGTGACCGACACGCACCAGGCCGACGTCTACACCCACGGCCACCACGACAGCGTGCTGCGCTCCCACCGGTGGCGCACCGCGGAGAACTCGGCGGCCTACCTGCTGCCGGCCCTGCAGCCCGGGCAGTCCCTGCTGGACGTGGGTTGCGGCCCCGGCACGGTGACCGTCGACCTCGCGTCCCGGGTCGCGCCCGGCGCCGTCGTGGGCCTCGACCGCTCGGAGCGGGTGCTCGACCTCGCCCGCGAGGAGGCGGAGCGCGCCGGCGCGGCCAACGTCACCTTCCAGGTCGGCGACGCCTACGCGCTGCCGTTCCCGGACGACTCCTTCGACGTCGTGCACGCCCACCAGGTGCTGCAGCACCTGACCGACCCGGTCGCCGCCCTGCGCGAGCTGCGCCGCGTCGCCCGGCCCGGCGGCGTCGTCGCCGTGCGGGACGCCGACTACGCCGGCATGACCTGGTTCCCCGCGTCGCCCGTCCTGGACGAGTGGTCCGCGCTCTACCACGAGGTCACCCAGGCCAACGGTGCCGAGGCCGACGCGGGCCGCCGGCTGCACTCCTGGGCGCTCGCGGCCGGGTTCGACCCCGACGCGCTCGTCGCCACGGCCGGGGTGTGGAGCTACGCCTCGGACGAGGACCGCACCTGGTGGGCCGACCTGTGGGCCGAGCGGTGCGTCGCGTCCGACTTCGCCCGGCAGGCCGTCGAGCACGGGCTGGCCGACGAGGTCGGGCTGGAGCAGCTCGCCGCCGGCTGGCGCGAGTGGAGCACCCACCCGGACGGCTGGTTCGCCGTGCTGCACGGCGAGGTGCTGGCGCGCGTCTGACCTAGGGTGGGGCCGTGCGCATCGCCAGGTTCACCACCGGAGACGACCCCCGCTACGCCCTCGTCGAGGGGGAGCCGGGTCAGGAGCAGCTCGTCGTCATCAGCGGCGACCCGATCTACACCCCGGTGCAGCCCACCGGCGAGCGCATCCCGCTCGGCGACGGCGTCCGGCTGCTCGCCCCCGTGATCCCGCGGTCCAAGGTCATCGGGGTCGGCCGGAACTACGTCGACCACGCGGCCGAGATGGGCAACGAGGTCCCGGCGTCGCCGCTGCTGTTCCTCAAGCCCAACACCGCCGTCGTCGGCCCGGACGACCCGATCGTGCTGCCCGACTGGACCGAGGAGGTCTCCTACGAGGCCGAGCTCGCCGTCGTCATCGGCAAGGTCACCAAGGACGTCGCCCCCGAGCACGCCCTGAGCAAGGTGTTCGGCTACACCGTCGCCAACGACGTCACCGCCCGCGACATCCAGCGGGCCGACGCCCAGTGGACCCGCGCCAAGGGCTTCGACTCGTCCTGCCCGATCGGCCCGTGGGTCGTGCCGGGGCTGGACGTCGAGGACCTGGCCGTGCGGTCCCGGGTCAACGGCGAGGCCAAGCAGGACGGCCGGACGTCGCAGATGGTGTTCGACGTCGCGTACCTGATCTCGTACATCTCCGAGGTGTTCACGCTGCTGCCCGGCGACATCATCCTCACCGGCACCCCGGCCGGTGTCGGCCTGCTGCAGGAGCGGGACGTCGTCGAGGTCGAGGTCGAGGAGATCGGCACGTTGCGCAACCCGGTGCTGCGCCGGAGCTGACGCCCCGGGGCGCGGCGGGCCGCCCCCGCCGCGCTCGCTAGGGTGGAGCGCGTGAGTGCTGCTGCCCCCGCGACGCCCGTGCGCGTCCGCTTCTGCCCGTCCCCGACCGGTACCCCGCACGTCGGCCTGATCCGCACCGCCCTGTTCAACTGGGCGTACGCGCGGCACGTCGGCGGCACGTTCGTGTTCCGGATCGAGGACACCGACCCGGCGCGCGACTCCGAGGAGTCGTACCAGCAGCTGCTCGACGCGCTGCGCTGGCTCGGCCTGGACTGGGACGAGGGCGTCGAGGTCGGCGGCCCGCACGAGCCGTACCGGCAGTCGCAGCGGATGGACCTGTACGCCGACGTCGCGCGCCGGCTGGTCGACGGCGGCTACGCCTACGAGTCGTTCACCACGCCCGAGGAGGTCGAGGCCCGGCACCGCGCCGCCGGCCGCGACCCCAAGCTGGGGTACGACGGCTACGACCGCGACCTCACCGACGAGCAGAAGGCCGCCTACCGCGCCGAGGGCCGCGAGCCCGTGCTGCGGCTGCGCATGCCGGACGAGGACGTCACCTTCACCGACCTGGTGCGCGGCGACGTCACGTTCAAGGCGGGCTCCGTGCCCGACTACGTGATCGTGCGCGGCAACGGCCACCCGCTGTACACGCTGGTCAACCCGATCGACGACGCCCTCATGGGCATCACGCACGTGCTGCGCGGCGAGGACCTGCTGTCCTCCACCCCGCGCCAGGTCGTGCTGTACCGCGCGCTGCTCGAGCTCGGCGTCGCCACCGTCATGCCCCAGTTCGGCCACCTGCCGTACGTCATGGGCGAGGGCAACAAGAAGCTCTCCAAGCGCGACCCCGAGTCGAACCTGTTCCTGCACCGGGAGCGCGGCTTCACCCCCGAGGGCCTGCTGAACTACCTGGCGCTGCTCGGCTGGTCGATCGGCCCGGACCGGGACATCTTCTCGGTCGCCGAGCTGGTGGAGGCGTTCGACGTCGCCGACGTCAACCCGAACCCGGCGCGGTTCGACCTGAAGAAGGCCGAGGCGATCAACGCCGAGCACATCCGGCTGCTCGGCGCCGACGACTTCCGCGACCGCCTGGTGCCCTACCTGCACCGCGCCGGCCTCGTGCCCGCCGACTCCTACGCCGACCTGTCGCCCGAGCACCGCGCGCTGCTCGACGCCGGGGCGCCGCTGATCCAGACCCGCGTCACCCTCCTCGGCGAGGCGGTCGGGATGCTCGGGTTCCTGTTCACGGCCGACGACGCGCTCGTGGTGGAGGAGGACGCGCGCGGCGCGCTCAAGGACACCGCCGCCCAGGTGCTCGACGCGGCCACCGAGGCGCTGGCGGCGCTGCCAGCGGACGGGTTCACCACCGAGGCCGTCCAGGAGGCGCTGCAGGCCGCGCTCGTGGACGGGCTCGGCATCAAGCCGCGGTTCGCGTTCACGCCGCTGCGCGTGGCCGTGTCCGGGCGTCGAGTCTCCCCGCCGCTGTTCGAGTCGCTGGAGATCCTGGGCCGGGAGTCGACCCTGGCCCGGATCGCGGCGCTGCGCGCGGCGCTGTGACGGCCGCGGGGGAGCGCGCCGTCGACGGGGTGCTGTTCGACGTCGACGACACGCTCGTCGACACGCACGGCGCGTTCGCGCGGGCGCTGGCGGCCGTGTCCCGGGAGTGGCTGCCGGGGCTGGACCCCGCGCGCGACACCGAGGTGCTCGACCACTGGCGGGCGGACGCGCACGGCCGGTACCGCCGGTACACCCGCGGTGAGGTGTCGTACCGCGAGCAGCGGATGGGGCGGGCCAACGACCTGCACGCGGCCTTCGGCGGCCCGGTGCTGGACGACGACGCCTACGACCGGTGGAACGCCCTGTTCGAGGACCGGTTCACCGGCTCGTGGGCCGCGCACGACGACGCCGCCGGCGTGGTGCGCCGGCTGCTCGACGCGGGGATCAAGGTCGGCGCGCTGACCAACGCGGCGACCGAGTACCAGGTGCGCAAGCTGACGCGCGCCGGCCTCGCCGAGGACGTGCCGCTGCTGGTGGGCGTCGACACGCTCGGCTTCGGCAAGCCCGACCCGCGGGTGTTCGCGGAGGCCTGCCGCCGGCTGGGCACCGAGCCGGGGCGGACGGCGTACGTCGGGGACGAGCTCGACGTCGACGCGCGCGCCGCGGTGGCGGCCGGGCTGCGCGGCGTCTGGCTCGCGCGGCCGCACCTCGGGGCGAAGCACGCGAACGCCACCGAGGCGCTGCCGACCGACGTCGTGATCGCGTCGCTGGACGAGCTGCCCGGGGTGCTCGGGCTCTGACCGCGCCGCTCGCGACCCGTGTGACGCGGGTCGCGAGCGGCCGGTTTGGAGCACGCCCGTTCCTCCGGTAGTGTTTCCGGTCGGCACGGCGTCCACGACACCGGTCCTCCAACCCGCTCCCTCAGGCGCCCCGCGCGCCGGTCGGCGCTGGCCGCGAGACTCGGAAGAATGTCCGGAAGTGCCATTGGGGTATGGTGTAATTGGCAGCACGAGTGATTCTGGTTCACTTAGTCTAGGTTCGAGTCCTGGTACCCCAGCAAGGTTTCGCAGAACGGCCCGCAAAGGCCGATTTGAAGAGGCCGAGCAGGATGCAGTACAGTAAGACCCGGTCAAGCCGCCCCGGCGGTGAGATCGACTAGGCCCCCATCGTCTAGTGGCCTAGGACGCCGCCCTCTCACGGCGGTAACAGGGGTTCGAATCCCCTTGGGGGTACATCAGGAAAGGCCGGTCGCCAGCAGGCGGCCGGCCTTTCTGCTGCCCGGGGGAGGCGTGGGCTGGGCGCGCGGCGCGGCGCGGCGCGGGTGCGCGGCGCGGGTGCGCGGCGCGCGAGGTCGGCGCTTCCGGCCGCCCGAGGGGTGGCGCAACCGCCGACCTCGGGCGCAACTGCCGACCTCGGGCGCAACTGCCGACCTCGGCTGCGCGCGGTCGCTCCGACCGCCTCGGCCCGGGAGGCGACCTCGGTCCTGCGGGACGGCCTGGATGCGGCGAGGCCGCCACCCCCGGGAGGGCGGCGGCCTCGCGCAGCGGGTCGGCGGGTCGGGGTCACTCCGCCGTGCGGCGGAGGACCTCCGTCAGGCGGTTCGCCGCCGACACGACCGCGGCGGCGTGCAGCCGCCCCGGCTGGCGCGACAGCCGCTCCACGGGACCCGAGATCGACACGGCCGCGACGACCCGCCCCGACTGCCCGCGCACCGGCGCCGAGACCGAGGCCACGCCGACCTCGCGCTCGGACACGGACTGCGCCCAGCCGCGGCGGCGGACGCCGGACAGGATCGTCGCGGTGAACTTGGCGCCCTGCAGGCCGCGGTGCAGCCGGTCGGGCTCCTCCCACGCGAGCAGGATCTGCGCCGCCGACCCGGCCGCCATCGTGAGCGTCGCGCCCACGGGGATCGAGTCGCGCAGGCCGATCGGCCGCTCGGCGGCGGCCACGCAGATGCGCTGGTCGCCCTGGCGGCGGTAGAGCTGGGCGCTCTCGCCCGTGTGGTCGCGCAGCGCCGCGAGCACGGGGCCGGCGGCGGCGAGCAGCCGGTCCTCGCCCGCGGCGCTCGCCAGCTCCGTCAGGCGCGGACCCAGGACGAACCGGCCCTGCATGTCGCGCCCCACCAGGCGGTGGTGCTCGAGCGCGACGGCCAGGCGGTGGGCCGTCGGGCGGGCAAGATGGGTGGCGTTGACCAGCTGCGCGAGGGTGGCGGGTCCGGCCTCGAGGGCGTTGAGGACCGAGGCGGCCTTGTCCAGCACGCCGACTCCGCTAGAGTTGTCCATAGGTCGATATTGCCGTCTCGCACACTGAGACGCAAGTCGGCACCGAGAAGGACCTGGTCGGCCCCCACCGACCGAAGGACGAGAGGACGCCCGAACATGGCCGGCACACTGGCGGAGAAGGTGTGGGAGAACCACATCGTGCGGCGCGGCGCCGACGGCGCGCCCGACCTGCTCTACATCGACCTGCACCTCGTCCACGAGGTCACCAGCCCGCAGGCGTTCGAGGGCCTGCGGCTCGCCGGCCGGAAGGTCCGCCGCCCCGACCTCACGCTCGCGACCGAGGACCACAACACCCCGACGCTCGACATCGACCTGCCGATCGCCGACGCGACGTCGCGCACGCAGATCGACACCCTGCGGAACAACGCGAAGGAGTTCGGCGTCCGGCTGCACTCCCTCGGCGACGCGGACCAGGGCATCGTGCACCAGGTCGGCCCGCAGCTCGGCCTGACGATGCCGGGCCTGACGGTCGTCTGCGGCGACTCGCACACGTCCACCCACGGCGCGTTCGGCGCGCTGGCGTTCGGCATCGGCACGTCCGAGGTCGAGCACGTGCTGGCCACGCAGACCCTGCCGCTCGCGCCGTTCAAGACGATGGCGATCACGGTCAACGGCACCCTGCCCATCGGCGCCACGGCGAAGGACATCATCCTGGCCGTCATCGCGCGGATCGGCACCGGCGGCGGCCAGGGCTACGTCCTGGAGTACCGCGGCGAGGCCATCCGGTCCCTGTCGATGGAGGGCCGCATGACCATCTGCAACATGTCGATCGAGGCGGGCGCGCGCGCCGGCATGATCGCCCCCGACCAGACGACCTTCGACTACCTGAAGGGCCGCCCGCACGCTCCCGAGGGCGCCGACTGGGACGCCGCGGTCGCGTACTGGGAGACGCTGCGCAGCGACGACGACGCGACGTTCGACGCCGAGGTGGTCCTGGAGGCCGCGGACCTCGAGCCGTTCGTCACCTGGGGCACCAACCCCGGCCAGGGCCTGCCGCTGTCGGGCACCGTGCCGGTGCCCGAGGAGATCGCCGACGCCAACGAGCGGGTCGCCGCCGAGCGCGCGATCGAGTACATGGGCCTGACGCCCGGCCAGCCGCTGCGCGAGATCGCCGTCGACACGGTGTTCATCGGCTCCTGCACCAACGGCCGGATCGAGGACCTGCGGGCCGCCGCCAAGCTGATGCAGGGCCAGAAGAAGGCCGACACCCTGCGCGTCCTCGTCGTGCCGTCGTCCGCCCGCGTGCGGCTGCAGGCCGAGGCTGAGGGTCTGGACAAGATCTTCCTCGACTTCGGGGCCGAGTGGCGCAACGCCGGCTGCTCGATGTGCCTGGGCATGAACCCGGACCAGCTCGCGCCGGGGGAGCGCTCGGCGTCGACGTCGAACCGCAACTTCGAGGGCCGGCAGGGCAAGGGCGGACGCACGCACCTGGTCTCCCCGCTGGTCGCCGCCGCCACGGCCATCCGGGGCACCCTGTCCTCCGTCTCCGACCTGGGCCCGGACGTCGCCGTCCCGGACGGCTCGCCGCTGGACCTCCAGCCGGCCTGAGCCGCCGTCGCCCCGACCCCCTCGACACCAGGAACGAGAGCCCTCATGGAGAAGTTCACCCAGCACACCGGCGTCGGCGTCCCGCTGCGCCGCAGCAACGTCGACACCGACCAGATCATCCCGGCCGTCTACCTCAAGCGCGTGACCCGCACGGGCTTCGAGGACGCGCTGTTCGCGGCGTGGCGGAACGACCCGTCGTTCGTCCTCAACCAGGACGCCTACCGCACCGGCTCGGTCCTCGTGGCCGGCCCGGACTTCGGCACCGGCTCGTCCCGCGAGCACGCCGTGTGGGCGCTCAAGGACTACGGCTTCAAGGTCGTCCTGGCCTCGCGGTTCGCCGACATCTTCCGCGGCAACTCCGGCAAGCAGGGCCTGGTCGCGGCCCAGCTGGCGCAGGAGGACGTCGAGCTCATCTGGAAGGTCCTCGAGACCGCGCCCGGCACCGAGGTGACCGTCGACCTCGGGACGAAGACCGTCACCTGCGACGACGTCGTGGTGCCGTTCCAGATCGACGACTACACCCGCTGGCGCCTCATGGAGGGCCTGGACGACATCGGCCTGACCCTGCAGCACGAGGACGAGATCACCGCGTTCGAGGCCACCCGCGACGCCTGGCGCCCGAAGACCCTGCCGGCCAAGCACCTGCCGCCCGTGGAGATCAAGGCCGCCCGCCCGGTCGAGCTGAGCCTGGGGCGCCGCCCCGGCCTCTGAGCCGTCGACCACCGGGACCGCGCCCGGGCCGCGCAGCGTCCTGCGCGGCCCGGGCGTCCCGTTTGTGGAGGTTTGGCGCGCGCTGTGCGGCCCGCACGGCGCGCGTGCGTGACCCGCCCGGCGCGTGCGCCACCATGGGGGGATGACCGATCTGCTCTACGTCCACGGCGGGACGCCCCTGACGGGCGAGATCACCGTCCGGGGTGCCAAGAACTTCGTCTCGAAGGCGATGGTGGCGTCCCTGCTGGGCGAGACCCCCAGCGAGCTGCGCAACGTGCCGCAGATCCGCGACGTCGGCGTCGTCACCGGCCTGCTCGAGCTGCACGGCGTGCGGGTGTCGGCCGACGCGGAGGGCGGCGTCCTGCGCCTCGACCCGACCGACGTCGAGTCCGCGCACGTGGCCGACATCGACGCGCACGCCGGGTCCAGCCGCATCCCGATCCTGTTCTGCGGCCCGCTGCTGCACCGGCTGGGCGAGGCGTTCATCCCCGACCTGGGCGGCTGCCGGATCGGCGACCGGCCGATCAACTACCACCTGGACATCCTGCGGCAGTTCGGCGCGGTGGTGGACAAGCGCGAGAACGGCATCCACATCCGCGCGCCCCGCCGGCTGCGCGGGACCAAGATCACCCTGCCGTACCCGAGCGTCGGGGCGACCGAGCAGCTGCTGCTCACCGCCGTGCGGGCCGAGGGCGTCACCGAGCTCACCAACGCGGCGATCGAGCCC
The DNA here is from genome assembly GCF_022346185.1 of Cellulomonas sp. ACRRI. Classification (GTDB taxonomy): domain Bacteria; phylum Actinomycetota; class Actinomycetes; order Actinomycetales; family Cellulomonadaceae; genus Cellulomonas. Next base: position 34,797 of record NZ_JAKRMS010000009.1, read on the forward strand.
GAGATCATGGACCTGATCAACGTCCTGCAGAAGATGGGCGCGATCATCTCCGTCGACACCGACCGGGTCATCCGGATCGAGGGCGTCGACCGGCTGGTGGGCTTCCGGCACACCGCCCTGTCCGACCGCATCGAGGCGGCCTCCTGGGCGTCCGCCGCGCTGGCCACCGGCGGCGACGTGTACGTCCGCGGGGCCACCCAGCCGGAGATGACCGCGTTCCTCAACACCTTCCGCAAGGTGGGCGGCGAGTTCGCCATCGACGACGAGGGCATCCGGTTCTACCACCCGGGCGGCGACCTGAAGTCGATCGTGCTGGAGACCGACGTCCACCCCGGGTTCATGACCGACTGGCAGCAGCCGCTCGTGGTCGCGCTGACCCAGGCCAAGGGCCTGTCGATCGTGCACGAGACGGTCTACGAGAACCGGTTCGGCTTCACCGACGCGCTGCGCGGCATGGGCGCGACGATCCAGGTCTACCAGGAGTGCCTCGGCGGGCGGCCGTGCCGGTTCGGCCAGCGGAACTTCTCGCACTCGGCGGTGATCTCCGGCCCGACCCCGCTGACCGCGGCGGACATCGAGGTCCCGGACCTGCGCGGCGGGTTCAGCCACCTGATCGCGGCGCTGACCGCGCAGGGCACGTCCGCCGTGCGGGGGATCAGCCTGATCGACCGGGGCTACGAGAACTTCACCGCGAAGCTGGAGGCGCTCGGCGCGAAGTTCGACCGCGACTGAGGACCGCCGCGCACGCGGCCCACGACGCCCGCCCGGCCCCTGCGGCCGGGCGGGCGTCGTCGTCCCCAGGCCCGCGAAGTGGGGGTTTACAACGGAGGAACGGCTTCGCTAGACAGGTCCCGCGGTTATCCGTTGTAAACGGCCGGGTGGCGATCTCAGCCGCCGCCCACCTGGCACCGATGGCGAAGGAGCCACCCGTGAGCCAGATGCCCCGTACCCCCGCACGCCCGCTGCCGGGACGCCCCGGCCCGACCCGCCGCGGGTTCCTCGCCGGACTCGGCGCCCTCGGCCTCGGCACGGCCGTCGCCGCCTGCTCCGGCGCGAGCCCGTCCACGTCCGGCGCGAGCGGCGGCTCCGGGGGGTCCGGCGCGGTCGAGCTGTCGTTCTGGAACGGCTTCACCGGGGGCGACGGCCCCGTCATGCAGGACCTGGTCGACCGGTTCAACGCCGAGCACGAGGGCGTCGCCGTGAAGATGACCACGATGGAGTGGGCCGACTTCCACGCCAAGCTGCCCGCCGCCCTCACCTCGGGCCAGGGCCCGCACATCGCGATCCAGCACCTCGACTCGCTGCCGACGTCGGCCGCCCGGGGCCTGCTGCTGCCGCTGGACGACCTGGCCGACGACCTGGACCTCACCGCCGACGACTTCATCCGACCCGTGTGGGACGCGGGGATCTTCGCCGGGTCGCGGTACGGCATCCCGCTGGACGTGCACCCGCTGGGCTTCTTCTTCAACACCGCGGTCATGGCCGACGCCGGGCTCGACCCGGCCGACCCGCCGATGGACCGCGCGTCCTACGAGGCGGCCCTCGACGCGCTGCTGGACAGCGGGGTCGCCGGGCACTGGATGAGCCCGCACACGTTCACCGGCGGGCAGACCCTGCAGTCGCTGATCTGGCAGTTCGGGGGCGACCTGCTCGACGCGGACGGCGCCACCGCCGCCTGGGCGCAGGACGAGGGCGTCGAGGCGCTGTCCTGGATGGTCGACGCGGTGCACCGGGGCTGGAGCGCGCGCGACGTGGGCCAGGACGCCGACATCATCGCCCTGCAGAACGGGCAGGCCGCGTTCAACTGGAACGGCATCTGGTCGGTGAACACCCTGGACGAGATCAGCGGCCTGGAGTGGGGCGTCCGCCGGCTGCCGCGGATCGGGTCGGTCGACGCGGCGTGGGCCGGGTCGCACAACTTCGTCCTGACCAAGCAGCGCGGCACCACCGACGACCAGCTCGAGGCCGCCCGGACGTTCGTGAACTGGGTGTCCCAGCAGTCCGCGGCCTGGGCCGTGGGCGGGCAGGTCCCCGCCCGCCGGTCGGCGCGCGAGTCGGCGGAGTTCACCGCGCTGGCCCCGCAGGCGGCGATCGCGGAGCAGGCCGACGACCTGCGGTTCCCGCCGTCGATCCCCGGCATCGGCGACGCGATCGGCGAGCTGTACACCGCGCTGAACGAGGCGGTGCTGCTGGTGAAGGAGCCCCGCGAGGCGCTCGCCGACGCCGCGGCGCGCGCCGACCAGGTGCTCGCCGAGAACCGCGACCGCTACGGCGCCGCGTGAGCGCGGCGGTCGCCGCGCCGCGCCGGCCGCTCCGGCGCGGCGCGTGGTGGACGCCGTACGCGTTCCTCGCGCCGTTCCTGCTGATCTTCGGCACCTTCGTCGCGTTCCCCGCCGTCCGCGGGGTGTGGATGTCCCTGCACGACTGGGACTACCTCATGCCGAGCCGGCCGTTCGTGGGCCTGGACAACTACGCCGCCCTGTTCGACTCGACCAGCGTGGTGTTCCAGCGGTTCTGGGACGGCATGGCGGCGACCGGGACGTTCGTGGTCGCGTCGGTGCCGCTCCTGCTGACCGTGCCGCTGCTGCTCGCGATGGCCCTGAACCGGCGGTTCCCGGGGCGGACCCTGCTGCGGGCGGTCGTGTTCCTGCCGTACGTCCTCGGCGTGGCGGTGGTGGGCGTGCTGTTCCGGTTCGTCCTCGACCCGAACCTCGGCGTGCTCAACCACCTGCTGCAGCTCACCCGGCTCGACCGGGTGCTGCACGCGCTCGGCGCCGGCGACCCGGTCCCGTGGCTGACGGCGCAGCCGTGGGCCTGGGTGTCGCTGGTCGGGGTGACGATCTGGTGGACCCTCGGGTTCAACATGATCATCTACCTGGCGGGGCTGCAGGACGTGCCCGCCGAGCTGTACGACGCCGCCGAGGTGGACGGCGCGTCCGCCCGGCAGCGGTTCCGGCACGTGACCCTGCCCGGCCTGCGGCCGGTGCTGGCCTTCGTGCTCACCATGACCGTGCTCGCGTCGGCCAACATGTTCGGGCAGGCGGACCTCATGACCAGCGGCGGCCCCGGGACGTCGACCCGGACGGCGCTCATGGTGATCCTGGACACCGGTCTCGGGCAGTACAAGATGGGCTCGGCCGCCGCGATGGGCTACCTGCTGTCGATCGGGCTCGGCGTCGTGTCGATCGTCAGCTTCGTCGCCCTGCGGGAGCGGGACGGCCGCCGCCGGCCCCGCCGGGTGCGGAGGGCGTCGTGAGGGCCCGCCGCGGCCTCGGCGCCGCCGCGACCGGGGCGCTGGTGCTCGTCCTGGTGGTGACCTTCGTCGGGCCGCTGCTGTGGATGGGCCTGACCTCGGTGAAGTCGTACGGGGAGGCGACCGCCTCGCCGCCCACGCTGTGGCCGCAGGAGATCGACCTGTCGGCGTACGACCGGCTGCTCAGCCTCGACGGGCCGTACCCGGTGCTGCGCTGGTTCCTCAACTCCCTGCTGGCCGGCACGCTGCACACCCTCCTCGTGCTCGTGGTGGCCTCCACGGCGGCGTTCGCCCTGGCGCGGATGCGGTTCCGCGGGCGCGGGCTGATCTTCGGCGTGATCGTCTCGACGCTGTTCCTGCCGGCGTTCGTGTTCCTCATGCCGAACTACCTGACGATCGACCAGCTCGGCTGGATCGACTCGATCTGGGCCCTGGTGGTCCCCGGCGCCGCGGGGGCGTTCGGGGTGTTCTTCCTCCGGCAGTTCTTCGTCGGGCTGCCCGTCGAGCTGGAGGAGGCGGCCGCGCTCGACGGGGCGAACCAGTGGCGGGTGTTCACCCGGGTCGTGCTGCCGAACACCCGGCCCGCGCTCGCGACGCTCGCCGTGCTCGCGTTCCTCGGCAACTGGAACGACTACATCTGGCCGGTGTACGTGCTGTTCAGTCCCGAGCGGCTCACCCTGCCCGCCGGGCTGAAGCTGCTGCAGGGCGCCTACGTGACCGACTTCCCGTCGATCATGGCCGGGGCGGTGGTGGCCTCGGTGCCGGTCATCGTGCTGTTCGTGCTGACGCAGCGGTTCATCATCGAGGGCGTCGCGCGCAGCGGGCTGAAGGGGTGAGCGGCGTGCGACGCGGACCCGCCCGCGGACAGGGGCCGGTCGGGGCGCTGGCGGTGCTGGCCGTCGTGGCGGTCCTCGCCGGCTGCGGCCCCGGCGCAGGCCCACCCGACCCCGGCACCGACCCCGCGACGACCCAGGACCCCGAGGAGCGCGACGTGGCCTTCACCAACCCCGTGCACGACGGCAACCTGCCCGACCCGTTCGTGCTGCGCGCGCAGGACGCCTGGTACGCCTACGGCACCCAGGGCCGGCTCGGCACGCTGCCGGTGCTGCGCTCCGACGACCTCGTGCACTGGGAGGTGGTCGGCGACGGGATGCCGGTGCTCGCGCCGTGGACCGGCGCCGGCCGGCACTGGGCGCCCGAGGTGGTCGAGCTGCAGGGCCGGTACGTGGCGTACTACACGGCGATGGAGCGGACGACGCAGCGGCAGTGCCTCGGCGTCGCGGTCGCGGACCACCCGGCGGGCCCGTTCGTCGACGAGGCCGACGCGCCGTTCGTCTGCGAGCACGACGAGGGCGGGTCGATCGACGCCTCCCCGTTCGTGGACGCCGACGGCACGCCGTACCTGCTCTGGAAGAACGACGGCAACCACGTCGGCGTGCGGTCGTGGATCCGGGTGCAGCAGCTCGCCCCGGACGGTCTCGCCCTGGTCGGCGACGGACCGGTCGACCTCATCACGCACGACCAGCCGTGGGAGGGCCACCTGGTCGAGGGCCCGACGGTCGTCCTGCGCGACGGCCGGTACCACCTGCTGTACTCGGCGAACGACTACGGGTCGGCCGACTACGGCGTCGGCTGGGCCGTCGCCGACGCGCTCACCGGCCCGTGGGCCAAGCCGCTCGACGAGCCGCTGATGCGGTCCTCGCCCGAGGCCGCCGGCCCGGGGCACGGCTGCGTGGTCACGGCCGACGACGGGGCGACCTGGTACGTGCACCACGCGTGGCCGCCGGACGCCGTCGGCGCCGCGTACCCCGGGCGCCAGATGTGGCTCACGCCGCTGGACTGGGGCCCGGACGGCGTGCCGCTGCTGGCCGGACCGGCGGCGACCGTGGACCGGCTGCCGTGACGGTGACGCTCCGGGACGTCGCCGCGGTGGCGGGCGTGTCGTTCAAGACGGTGTCGAACGTCGTCAACGAGCACCCGAACGTCACCGCGGCGACCCGGTCCCGGGTCCTCGCGGCGATCGAGCAGCTCGGCTACCGGCCGAACGCCACGGCGCGCAGCCTGCGGCACGGCCGGTCCGGCATCCTCGCGCTGGCCGTGCCCGAGCTCACCTCGCCGTACTTCGCCGCGCTCGCCTCCGCGGCGGGCCGGGCGGCGAAGGAGCACGGCCGGGTGCTGGTGATCGAGGAGACCCGCGGCGACGTCGAGGGGGAGCGGGTCGCGCTCGTCGACCTGACCTCGCGCCTGGTGGACGGCGTCATCCTGTCGCCGCTCGTCACCCCGCACGAGACGGTGGTCCGGCGGATCGGCCGGACGCCGCTGGTCATGCTCGGCGAGCACCGGTACGACGTGGGGGCCGACCACGTCGCGATGGACAGCGTGCGGGCGGCCCGGGAGCTCACCGAGCACCTGCTCGCCACCGGGCGGCGGCGGATCGCCGTGCTCGGGCGCCAGGAGGCCGGCAGCACCGGCGGGGAGCGGTGGCGCGGGCACCGCGAGGCGCTCGCGGCCGCCGGCCTCGAGCCCGACGAGGCCCTCGTGCCGCGGGTGGGCGCGTACCGCCGGGCCGACGGCGTGCGGGCGGTGCGGGAGCTGCTCGCCGCGGGCGTGGGGTTCGACGCGGTGCTCTGCTTCAACGACCTGCTGGCCCTCGGCGCGTGGCACGCCCTGCGCACCGCGGACCTCGCCGTCCCGGGCGACGTCGCGGTCGCCGGGTTCGACGACATCGAGGAGTCCCGGTACGCCGGGCTGACGACCGTCGCCCCGGACCTCGGCGTGCTCGCGCGGGAGGCGGTGCGGCTGCTCGTGCGCCGGGTGGAGGACCCGGGCGCGGGCCCCGTGCAGGTGGAGGTGCCGTTCCGGGTCGCCGTGCGGCCCAGCACGGTCGGCGGGCCGCCCGCGCCCTGACCTCGGGTCGCGGCCGCGCGCCGGGCCCCGGGCGTGGGCGGGGCGGGAGGCCGGGATCAGCCCCGCGGCCGCTCGCGGAACTCGTGCGGGCTGTGCGGCGCCGCGCCCGAGACGGACGCGACGATCGAGGCCGCGAGGTCGCGCATCTTCTGGTTGCGGGTCTGGGAGGCGCGGCGCAGGATCGCGAACGCCTCCTCCGGGCCGCAGCGGTTCTGCGCCATGACGACGCCGAGCGCCTGGTCGATGACCGTGCGCGACGCCATCGCCAGCCGGAGGTCCTCGTTGACCCGGCTCTTCTCCTGCAGGACCGAGGCGACCACCACGGCCCGCGCGGCGTCCTCGGCGAACCGCCCGACGTCGGCCAGCACGTCCTCCGGGAAGCCGCCCGCCTCCGTGGCGTAGAGGTTGATCGCGAGCTCGATGCGCTCGCCGTCGGACCGGGCGGCGGGCAGCGCCGCCGCCGAGCGGAACCCGGCGTCGACGGTGGCCTCGTGCCAGGCGCGCCACCGCTCCCACCGCGCGTCGACGCCGTCCACGTCCGCCAGGACGATGCGGCGCTGCGTGCGCGAGGCGTCGATGCAGGGCCCGGCCCCGGCCTGCTGCTCGGCGCGGTCGCAGTGGGCGGACCGCTCGTCGGTGGCGGCCGCCACGGCCGACGTGGCACCGATCCGCACGGTGATCGCCGCCGAGCACCCGTCGCCCGCCCGGGCCGCCGCGCGCACCGCGACGGCCTCGAGGAGGTGCTCCACCGGCACCGCCGAGACGAGCAGGTCGTGCAGGTCGCCCAGCGCCCCGGCCCGCCAGTCCGGCGGTGTGGCGGCCGGCTCACCCACCGGCGGCAGGTCCAGACCGCGCACCGGGTCGGCGGACATCAGCGGTCTCCCGCCGGAGCGTGACCCTCCGGCTCCTGGTCGCCCTGCGCCGCGGCGTCGCCGGAACCCGAGTAGCCGGCCTCCGGGCCGTCGCCCTCGGAGCCGGGCGTGCTCTGCTCCGCGACGTCGTCGGGGTCGCCGCCGGGCAGCACCCCGTCGGGGCGGGCGGACGGGTCCTGGGTCATGCGGTCCTCCTCGGTCGGGTGGCTCACATGCTCGCGCCGGTGACATCCTCCCGCATCTCGGCGCGCCCGGACAGGGGAGCGACGACCCGCAGCTGCACGCCCGCGTGCTCGGCGCGCCGCCGCAGCCGGGCGATGTGCAGCGCCGCGACCGGCCCCAGCCGCTGCAGCCCGGAGGCGTCCAGCACGAGCGTGCCGCGCGGCGGCACCGCGCGCAGCGCCTCCGTGAGACCGGCGACCAGCGCTGGCGCGGTGCCCGCGTCGACCTCCCCGGCCAGCTGAGCCACGACGGCGCGCCCCTCGACGGTGTGCCGGACGACCAGCGTCGCCGGCAGCGTGCGCCCGCCGGCGGGCGCCGGCCGGGTCGCGCCGTCCAGGCCGGCCACCTCGGCACCGCCCGTCACGTCCGCCAGCCCGGCGAGCGCCGCGTCGAGCACGTCGCGCGGGTCGCGGTCCGCCTCCCGGCCCGGCAGCGACTCGAGCAGGCGCTCCGCCACGGAGCGGACCTTCACGTTCAGGTGCTCCGAGTGCCAGCGGAGGAAGTCGAACGCCGCGCCGCCGTCCAGGCCGTAGGCGAGCATCGCCGCCCCCTTGGCCTGGTCGATGACCTCGCGCGAGGCGATGGCCGCGGCCAGCATGTCGTCCGCGCGACGCGCCGCGGTCGCGCTGATCTCCGCGCCGAGGTCGACCAGCAGGCCCAGGCGCTCCGGCGTCCGCCCGTCCGGGGCGACGGGGGGACCGGCGGGCCGCCCGCCGTGGTCGGCGTCGCCGTCCGCGGAGCGGTGCGCGTGCCGCGCGTCGACCCCCGGGGCGAGGACGGCCAGCACGGAGCGCTCCGCTCCGCCCGCGTCGAGCAGGCGGTACCGGACGCTGCTGCCGTCGCCGCCGGCGACCGGGGCCGCGCGGAGGACCGCCTCCAGCGCGGGCCGGTCCTCGCGGTGGCAGTGGGCGAGCATCAGCGCCGTGGAGGGCACCACGTCGCCGGGCTCGAAACCGTGCAGGCGGTAGACGGGCTCGGACCAGGCGAGCGCGTCGCCGTCGCCGAGCACGTGGAACGTCCCGGGGGCGGTCGGGTTCGGCTGTGCCGGGCCGGACGCGGGACGAGAGGTCAGGGACATTGGTGCTCCGAAGCCGAGGCCCCGACGTCGTCAGTGCACGTCAGGCCGGTTTCTCGCGCGGCTCGCTTCGTCCCAACGATGCGCGGTGGTCCGCCCGGGGTCGGCCGGGGGAACAGGGTCCGATAGTGCCAAATCCGAGCGCTCGACGCACACCGGCTCCGCCGCCGGGGCGGCGCACCGGACCCCTCGGCCCGCCCTCCGCCCGCCCACGGCCCGCCCGGGTAGCATCGGCTCCCGTGCATCCCCCCCGCGCCAACCGGTCCTACCGCAACGTCGCCCGCGTCCTGCGCCCCGTGCTGTACGCGATCACGCGCCGGGACTGGCGGGGGGCCGAGCACCTGCCGGTCGGCACCGGCTTCATCGCCGCCGGGAACCACATGACGAACGTCGACCCGGTGACCTTCGCGCACTACCTGTACGACCACGGCGTCGCGCCGAAGATCCTGGCCAAGTCGTCGCTGTTCACCGTGCCGGTCCTCGGCTGGGTGCTGCGCACCACGGGGCAGATCCCGGTCTACCGGAACACGTCGAAGGCGGGCGACTCCCTGCGCGCCGCGGAGCAGGCGCTCGCCGAGGGCGAGTGCGTCGCGGTGTTCCCCGAGGGCACCCTCACCCGCGACCCCGACCTGTGGCCGATGGTGGCCAAGACCGGCGTCGCGCGGCTCGCGCTCACCTCGCGCGCCCCCGTCGTCCCGATCGCCCAGTGGGGGGCCCAGGACCTGCTCGGGCGGTACAAGAAGCTGTTCAAGCCGTTCCCGCCCAAGCGGATCGCCGTCGTCGCCGGCCCGCCCGTCGACCTGTCGGACCTCTACGACCGCCCGCTGGACGCCGCGACGCTGCGCGAGGCGACCGCCCGCGTGATGGCCGCGATCACCGCCCTGCTCGCCGACATCCGGGACGAGGCACCGCCCGCCCAGCCCTACGACGCGCGGCGCCCGGGCGGCGCGACGACGGACCCGGCGTGACCCGCGCCGCCGTCCTCGGGGCCGGCGCCTGGGGCACGACGTTCGCCGCCGTCCTCGCCGACGCCGGCTGCGAGGTCACCGTCTGGGGCCGGGACGCGGCCGTGTGCGAGGCGATCAGCCGCGACCACCGCAACGAGCGCTACCTGCCGGGGATCGACCTGCCCGCGCGCGTGACGGGGGAGGCCGACCCGGCCGCGGCCGTCGCCGGGGCGGACGTCGTCGCGGTCGCCGTGCCGTCCCAGTCGGCACGCGCCGTCCTCACCCCGCTCGCCGACGCGCTCGCGCCCGGCGCCGTCGCCGTGTCGCTGATGAAGGGCGTCGAGCTCGCCACCGACCGCCGGATGAGCGAGGTCATGGGGGAGGCGCTGCGGCTGCCCGTCGAGCGGCTGGCCGTGCTGTCCGGGCCGAACCTGGCCTCCGAGATCGCCGCGCGGCAGCCCACCGCGACCGTCGTGGCCTCGGCAGACGCCGGCACCGCCGAGCGCGTCGCCGCCGCGTGCGCGTCGGCGTACTTCCGGCCGTACACCAACGACGACGTCGTCGGCGTCGAGCTGTGCGGCGCGGTGAAGAACGTCATCGCCCTGGCGGTCGGCATCTCCCAGGGCCGCGGGCTCGGCTACAACACGATGGCCACCGTCATCACGCGCGGCCTCGTGGAGATCACCCGGCTGGGCCTCGCGCTGGGCGCGAAGGCCGAGACCTTCCCGGGGCTGGCCGGCATGGGCGACCTCATGGCGACCTGCGCCTCGCCCGACTCGCGGAACCACCGGCTCGGCCTGGCCGTCGGCCGCGGGCTGTCGCTGGACGAGGCCGTCGCGGCGACCGGCGGCACGGCCGAGGGCGTGAAGTCCTCCCGGTCCGTCCTCGACCTGGCCGAGCGGGTCGGCGTCGAGATGCCGATCACCGCCGCCGTCGTCCAGGTGCTGCACGAGGGGATGCCGGTCGACGCCCTGGCGCCGCTGCTGCTCGGGCGGCCCCGCAAGGCCGAGGGCGTCTAGCCGCGCAGCGCGCGGTCGAGGTCCCGCCAGAGGTCCTCGACGTCCTCGATGCCGACGCTCAGCCGCAGCAGGTCCTCCGGGACCGTCGGCGACTCGGTGGCGAACCGGCGGCGGCGCTCGATGCTCGACTCCACCCCGCCCAGGCTCGTCGCCGGCACCCACAGCCGCAGCGCCGCCACGACCGCGTCGGCGCCGGCCGCCCCGCCCGCCGGGCGCAGGCCGATGATCGAGCCGTAGCCGGCCATCTGCGCGGTCGCGCGCGCGTGACCGGGGTCGCCGGGGAGGCCGGGGTGCCGCACCTCGACCACACCGGGGTGCGCCGCGAGCCGCTGGGCCAGGTCGAGCGCGGTGCGCTGCGAGCGCTCCACGCGCAGGGCCAGCGTGCGGATGCCGCGCAGGGCCAGGTACACCTCGAACGGGCCCGCGATCGCGCCGTGCACCGTGCGGTAGCCGTGCAGCGCCTCCCGCAGCGCCGCGTCGTCGGTCAGCACCGCACCCAGCACGACGTCGCTGTGCCCGGCCAGGTACTTCGTCACCGAGTGCACGACCACGTCCGCGCCGTGCTCCAGCGGGCGCTGCACCAGCGGCGTCGCGAACGTGTTGTCCACCGCCACCAGGGCGCCCGCGGCGTGGCCCGCGGCGACCAGCGCCGGGAGGTCCGCCACCTCGAGCATCGGGTTGGTCGGCGACTCGACCCACAGCAGCGACGTCGCGCGTCCCGTCGGCGAGGCGGCCGGGTCGAGCGCCGCGACCACGGCGTCCGTGTCCGCGATGTCGACCTGCTGCACCTCCACGTCCGAGCGCTCCGCCAGGTCGCGGGCGTAGCCCAGCGTCACCTGGTACGCGTGCCGGGGGAGGACCAGCCGGCCGCCGTGCGGGACCAGCGACAGCGCGGCGGCGATCGCCGCCATCCCCGAGCCCAGCACCAGCGCCGGGTGCACCGAGCCCTCGAGCGCGCCGAGCGTCGCCTCGAACGGGCCCCAGGTCTCCGTGTCGCCGCGGGCGTACATCATCTCGCCCGGCTGCGGAACGCCCTGCGACACGTACGTCGAGGACAGCACCACCGGCGGGTTCACGGGCGCGCCCTGCGCGCGGGCGGGGCGGCCCGCCGTCACGGCCAGGGTATCGCGGGACAGGTCGGCGTCGTGCGCGTGCTCGGTCACGGGCCGCAGGCTACGCGCACGCGCGCGGCGTCGACGGTCCCGTCCCACCCAGCGGCTAGGCTGCCGGGCGATGTCCAGCCTCCCTGAGCCCGCGTCCGGGCCCGCCGCGTCCGCCGCCAGCCGCCCCCGGGTGCTCGTGCTGTTCGGGGGGCGCTCCAGCGAGCACGCCATCTCCTGCGCCACCGCCGGGGCCGTGCTCCGCGCGATCGACCGGGAGCGCTACGACGTCCTGCCCATCGGCATCACCCCGCAGGGGCGCTGGGTGCGCGTCGCCGACGACCCCGACCGGTGGGCCATCGTCGACGGCCGGCTGCCCGAGGTGGAGGCTCTCCCCGAGCAGGTCCTGCTCCCGCAGGAGGTCGGCTCCCGCGAGCTGCAGGTCATCGAGCCCGGCTCGCCCGCCGTCGACCTCGGCGCCGTCGACGTCGTCCTGCCGCTGCTGCACGGCCCGTTCGGCGAGGACGGGACGCTCCAGGGCATGCTCGAGCTCGCCGACGTCCGGTACGTCGGCGCCGGCGTGCTGGCCTCCGCCGTCGGCATGGACAAGCACTTCATGAAGGTCGTCCTCGCGGGCGCCGGGCTGCCCGTCGGGCCGTTCGTCACCCTGCGCGGCGACGACCTCGCCACCGACCGGGACGGCGTCCGCGCCCGGATCGAGGCGCTCGGGCTGCCGCTGTTCGTCAAGCCGGCCCGCGCCGGGTCCAGCATCGGCATCACCCGCGTGGTCGACCCCGCCGACCTGCCCGCCGCCGTCGCCGCCGCCCAGGAGCACGACCCCAAGGTCGTCGTCGAGGCCGGCATCGTCGGGCGCGAGATCGAGTGCGCCGTCCTCGGCGGCCGCGGCGGCGCGCGCCCCCGGGCGTCCCTGCCGGGGGAGATCGTCGTCACCGACGCGACCCACGGCTTCTACGACTTCGAGGCCAAGTACCTCGACGAGGCCGCCGTGCAGCTGTCCTGCCCCGCCGACCTGCCCGAGGACGTCATCGCCCGCGTGCAGGACGTCGCCGTGCGGACCTTCGAGGCGGTGGACGGCGAGGGGCTCGGACGCGTCGACGTGTTCGTCACGCCCGGCGGCGAGGTGATCGTCAACGAGATCAACACCATGCCCGGGTTCACGCCGTTCTCGATGTACCCGCGGATGTGGCAGCAGAGCGGGCTGTCCTACGCCGACCTGCTCGACGAGCTGCTGCAGCTCGCGCTCGAGCGGCCGACCGGGCTGCGCTGAGGCGTTCGCGGGGGCCGGGGGCGTCCGCGGGCGTCAGAGGCAGGCGCGGGTCGCCTCGACCTGGGCGATCGCGGGGCTGAGGGCGTCCAGGAACGACGTCGACCGTTCCGCCACCACCGCCGCCGGGACGTGCACCTCCACGGCCGGGTCGCGGCCGTACGTCACGAAGGTCCAGTCCGACGACCCCGGATCGAGCAGGGCGTCGGGGCCCGCGGTGGGGTCGGCGTCCGGGTCGGCCGTCGCGTCGGGGTCGTCCTCGGTGCCGTCGGAGCCGTTGGAGCCCGAGCCGGTGTCCGCGGGCTCCGCGTCGGCCCGGACCAGCCAGTCGATGCTGGTCCCGCTCGCCGTCTCCATCGTCACGCACTGCTCGGTCGTCGGGCCGGGCACCGCCACGCCGCAGCGCAGCGTCACCGGGTCGGTCGGGTCGCCCCACGCCCACGTGGCCTGGCTCGTCGTCCGCAGCTCGTCCAGCCCGTCGCCCAGCGACTCGGGCAGCGCCAGCACCACCCGCGCGCACGCCGGGTCCGCCGCGTCCGGCGCCACCGCGACCCCGACGGTCGACGCGCACCCCGCGAGCAGCGGCACACCGGCGAGCGCCAGCGCGGCCGTCCCTGCGGCGGTGCGGGCGGGACGTCGGCGGGGGGAGCGGCTCACCGGGCCACGGTAACCCGACCCGAGCGGCGTGCCGGAACCGGCGGGGGGAGGGGCGCGTGGCCGGATGCGGCGTGCGGCCGGGGTGCGGCGTACGGCCCGCGCGCTGCGTGCGGCCCGAGCGTGACGGGCGGACGGGCTCCGCCTTCTCCGGGTGCCGGGCGCTACCGTGGCGGGCGTGACCGACCGCGCCGCGCCCGACCTCCCCGACGCCGCCGGACCCACGGTGGCCGACCTGTCGGAGGACGGGCTGCTCGCCCGGATCTTCCCGCACCTGCCCGCCGGCGACCGCACCCTGCTCGGGCCGGGCGACGACGCCGCCGTCCTCGCCGCGCCGGACGGCCGGTTCGTGGTCTCGACGGACGTCCTCGTCGAGGGGCGGCACTTCCGGCGCGCCTGGTCCACCGGCGAGGACGTGGGCTGGCGCGCCGCCATGCAGAACCTCGCCGACGTCGCCGCCATGGGCGCCCGGCCCACCGCGATCGTCGTCTCGCTCGTGGTGCCCGCGGACCTGCCCGTCACCTGGGTCGAGGGGCTGGCCCGTGGGCTCGGCGCGGCGTGCTCGACCGTCGGGGCCGGCGTCGTCGGCGGCGACCTGTCCGGGGGTGACCTCGTGGTCGTCGCGGTCACCGTGCACGGCGACCTCGGCGGCGCCGCGCCCGTGCTGCGGTCGGGCGCCCGCCCCGGGGACGTGGTCGCGCTCGCGGGGACCGTCGGCCGCTCCGCTGCGGGGCTCGCGCTGCTCGACGCGGGCTGCCCGGACGTCGACCCCGCCGTGGTCGCCGTGCACCGGCGCCCGCAGCCGCCCCTCGCCGCCGGGCCGGCCGCCGCCGTCGGCGGAGCCACGGCGATGCTCGACGTGTCCGACGGGCTGCTGCGCGACGGCGCGCGCCTGGCGGCCGCCAGCGGCGTCGTGATCGACCTGGGCGACCCCGCGGACGTGCTCGCCGACGACCTCGCCGCCGTCGCCGGCGCGGCCGCCGCCGTCGCTGCGGAGCCGGTCGCCTGGGTGCTCGGGGGAGGCGAGGACCACGGGCTGCTCGCGACGTTCCCTGCGGGTGTTGTGCTGCCCGCGGGGTTCCGTCAGGTCGGCGTGGTGCGCGAGCCCGGCGTGGACCGGGAGGCGGGCACGGTGCTCGTGGGCGGCGCGCGGTCGGGAGTCCGCAGCGGCTGGGAGCACTTCCGGGGCTAGTCGTCCGCGCCCGCGACCTCGTCGGGTTGCGACCTGCCCGGCCGCCGGTTCCGGGATCGAGGGGTGCTGCCCTGGGGGTTTGCCCCCAGGGGGCCCGGAGGTTGTCGTCGTTCCGCCGCCCGCGGCTGGGCGCCTAGCGTCGTCCCACGTCAGATGTGCCGCGCCGGGCGCGGCGCGCGAACCGCGTGGACGGAGCATCGTGAGCAACCTGCTGGAGCTGGAACGCGTCAGCCGCACGTACGGGGACCGCCGCCGGCCGGTCCACGCCCTGCACGGGCTCGACGTCGTGGTGCAGGCGCGCTCGCTGACGGCCGTCGTCGGCCCCTCGGGCTGCGGCAAGTCGACCTTCCTGCAGTGCGCGGCGGGTCTCGACCGGCCGACCGCCGGCACGGTGCGGCTGGCCGGGCGGGACCTGGGACACATGGGCGAGCGGGAGCGGACGCGGCTGCGGCGCGAGCACGTCGGCTTCGTCTTCCAGGCGTTCAACCTGCTGCCCGCGCTGACCGCGCAGGAGAACGTGCTGCTGCCGGTGCGTCTGGGCGGCGGGCGCTGCTCGCCCGAGGACGTCGCGAGGGCTCGTGACCTGCTCGCCCGGGTCGGGCTCGACGGGCGCGGCGACGCGCGCCCCGGGGAGCTGTCCGGCGGCCAGCAGCAGCGGGTAGCGCTCGCCCGCGCCCTGGTCACGGCTCCGGACATCGTGTTCGCGGACGAGCCGACGGGTTCGCTCGACCAGGAGACCGCGGCCGGCGTGCTCGACCTCCTGCGCGGCGTCGTCGACCGGGACGGCGCCACCGTCGTCGTGGTGACGCACGACCCCGCCGTCGCGGCCCGCGCGGACCGGGTGCTGCGGCTGGCGCACGGCCGGCTGGTGGGCGACACGGTGGCGGTGCCGGCATGACCGGGATCGCCAGGACGGGGATCGCCACGACCGGGATCGCCACGATCGGGCTGGCCACCGCGTCGGTGCGGTCGCGGCCGTCGGCGTTCGCAGGGACGGCCGCCGCCCTCGCCTGCTGCACCGCGGCGGTCACCGCCTGCGTCACGCTGGCGTTCTCGGCGGCCCGGCTCCCCGTGTCGGCGCAGCAGGCCGAGCTGTACGACGTGGGCTTCGCGTTCAGCCAGCTCGCGGTCTACCTGTCCGTCCTCGTCATCGGGCAGGTGATGTCGCTGGCCGTCGCCCAGCGCGGGCGCGAGAGCGCGCTGCTGCGGGCGGTCGGGGCCGAGCCACGGCAGATCCGGAGGATGGTGGCGACCGAGGCGCTGTGGACCTGCGTGCCGGTGCTGCCCGTCGGGTACGCCCTCGGCGTGGCGCTCGCCCACGCCTGGCTCGCGGTCCTGGGGGCGAACGGGATGACGCCGGACGGGCTCGTGCTCGTCGCCGGCTGGCCCGTCGCGGCGACGACGACGGGCGTGGTCCTCGTGTGCTCGCAGCTCGGCGCCAGGGTCGGAGCCTGGCGCGCGTCCCGAGTCCGCCCGGCCGCCGCCCTGGCCGCCACCGCGGTGCCGGGCGGGGCACGAGCCGGGCGGGTGCGCGCCGTGGTCGCGGTGCTCGTGCTGGCGGGGGCGGCCGGGCTGACGGTCGTGGCGGGCGCGAGCTCGGCGGCGGACGCGGCGTCCGAGGTCCCGATCGTGCTGCTCGCCTACCTGATCGGGATCGGGCTGGCGGGGCCGTGGATCGGGTGGTCGGTGACGGCGCTCGTCGCGCCGGTGCTGCTCCGGCACGTCGGGGTCGCCGGCGAGCTGGCGGTCGCGGGGTGCCGTGCGCGGTCGCGGCGGCTGTCGTCGGCGATCACCCCGGTCGCCCTGGTGACGGCGTTCACGGTGGTGCAGCTCGTGTCGATGACCGGTGCCGGCGAGCCGGACGTGATGGCGGTGTGCGGGACCCTGCTGTTCGTGGGCTTCACGGGTCTGGTGTCCGCGAGCACCCTGGTGATGCTGACGGTGGAGCGGCTCCGGGAGATCTCGCTGCTGCGGACGGTCGGGGCGGAGGCGCGGCAGGTCGTCGCGGTGGTGGCGATCGAGGCGGGGGTGACGGCGCTGGCGGGCCTGGGGACCGGGATACTTGCCGCGTGCGCGGTGCTGGTGCCCCTGGGGGAGAAGGTCGGGACCCCGGTGTCCGGGCTCCCCGCGTGGGTGTGGGCCGCGACCCTGGTCTGCGGGACGGCGCTCGTCCTGACCGCGTCGTGCGCACCCCTGGCGCGGATGCTCCGGGTGCGGGCGGTCGAGGGCGTACTGCGGTACAGCTCGTGAGCGGGTACCGCCCGGCCCACCCGGGTGACCGGGCGCGCGCGGTCCGCAGTCTCCTGCTCGCGCCGTTCGACCGGCGCTCCGGGGCGCGGGTGGCGTACTGCCTGCTCTCCTCCGTCCCCGCGGTGGCGGGCTTCGTCGTCGTGATCGCGGTCGCCGTGCTGCTCGGCTCGGCGCTCACCCTCACCGTGCTCGGCGCGGTGCCCGGCGTCGGACTGCTGGTCGCCGGCCTCACCCTCGCGCGCGCACTGGGCCGCCTGCACCGCGCGCTCGCGCGCCGGTTCCTCGGTGTGCAGGTCGTGGATCCGGCGCGGGTGGCGCAGCCCCACCCGGGCCTCGTCGCGGGGGTCGTGGCGCGGCTGCGCGACCCGGCCGCGTGGCGAGCCGTCGCGTACGTCCTGGTCAAGATGCCGCTCGCCGTGCTCGGGCTGTGGGCGGTGACGTGGTGGCTCGTCGGGGTCGTCGACCTGGTCGCCCCGGTGCGCCGGCTCGTCGGGCAGCGCGACGTCGACCTCGTCTGGCCGGTGCCGGGTGGCGGACCGCGCCTGGACTCGTTCGGGGAGTCGCTCGGTGCCGCCGCGGTCGGCCTCGTGGTCCTGCTCGCCGCGCCGTGGCTCGCCCGCGCGGTCACGGCCCTGGACGGCCGGCTGGTGCGCGCCCTGCTCGGCGCCGGGGCGCTCGAGGAGCGGGTGCGCGACCTCGAGGAGACCCGCGCCATCGCCGTCGACGAGGCGGCGGACCGGCTGCGCCGCCTCGAGCGGGACCTGCACGACGGGGCGCAGGTCCGGCTCGCCGCGCTGGCGATGAACCTCGACATGGTGCGAGAGCAGCTCGACGCCCGCGACCGGCCGGAGCTGCACCGGCTCGTCGAGACGGCCCGCGACAACGCCGTCGGGACCCTCGCCGAGCTGCGCGACCTGTCCCGCGGCCTGCATCCCCCCGTGCTCGACGCGGGGCTCGCCGACGCGCTGGCGACGCTGGCCGCCACGTCCGCGCTCCCGGTCGAGCTGTCCGTGGACCTGACCGGTCGTCCGACGCGCGCGATCGAGGCGCTGGCCTACTACGGCGCCGCCGAGCTGCTCGCCAACGTGCACAAGCACAGCGGCGCCCGGGCGTGCCGCGTCGACCTGCGCACGAGCGCGACCGCGCTCGACCTGCGCGTCACCGACGACGGCCACGGTGGGGCGCACGCGGTCCGGGGCGGGGGTATCGCCGGCCTCGTCGACCGGGTGCGCACCGTCGACGGCGACCTGACGGTCCGCAGCCCCGGAGGGGGGCCGACGACGGTCGACATCAGACTGCCCCTGCATGCCTGAGCGACTGAGGTCCCGGAACCGGCCCCGACCACCTGTGTGAGGCTGCACTCATGCGTGTCGTGATCGCCGAGGACGCCGCCGTGATGCGCGAGCTCCTCGCCCAGATGCTGACCATGCGCGGGCACCACGTCGCCGCCGTCGTGGGCGACGCCGACGCGCTGCGCGCCGCGGTCGCCGAGCACCGGCCCGACGTCGCCGTCGTGGACATCCGGATGCCGCCGACCGGGACCGACGACGGGCTGCGCGCGGCGGTCGACATCCGGCGGGAGCACCCCGGCACCGGGGTCCTGCTGTTCTCCCAGTACATCGAGACGGCGTACGCCACCCGGCTGCTCGCCCAGGGGGCCCAGGGCGTGGGGTACCTGCTCAAGGAGCGGGTCGCGAACCTCGCCGAGTTCACCGGCGCGCTCGACCGCGTCGCCGCGGGCGGGACCGCCCTCGACCCCGATGTCGTCACCCAGCTGGCCGCCGCGAGCCGGCGGACCGAGGACCTGCACGCCCTGACCGACCGGGAGCGCGGCGTGCTCGCGCTCATGGCGGAGGGCCGCTCGAACGCCGCGATCGCCCAGCACCTGTACATCTCCGCGGGGACGGTGGAGAAGCACATCGCCGCGATCTTCGCGAAGCTCGGCCTGACGGCCTCCCACGACCACAACCGCCGCGTCCTCGCGGTCGTCCGCGCGCTGAACTCCGACCCGGACGGCTGACCCCGGAGTCCCCCGGCCGCGGCGCGGCCCTGCGGGTCCCCCGGGGCGGCTCAGCGGCGGCGGTACCGGACCTCGAGCAGGTCGGCGCCGCCGACGTCCTCGGTGCGCTCGGTGCCGTCGGGCTGGAAGCCGTGCCGCCGGTAGAAGTGCCGCGCGCGCTCGTTGTCGGCGAACACCCACAGGGTCACGGGGATCCGCGGCGGGACGTCCTGCATCGCGGTGCGCAGCAGCTCGCGCGCGACGCCCGACCCCCACATGCCGTGGTCGAGGTAGAGGGCGTACACCTGCAGCGCGGAGCGCTCGGCGTCCTCGTCGAGCGAGGGGCCGAGGGAGATGAAGCCCACGACGTCCTCCGGCTCGACCGTGGCGACCCACGCGCGGATGCGGCTGCCCCGGGAGAGGTCACGTTCCCAGACCTCGGTGCGCCGGGCGATGTCGAGGGAGGACAGGTAGCTGTCGGGGACGAGGCCGGCGTACGCGTGCTGCCACGTGCGGATGTGCACGGCGGCGATGCCGGCGGCGTCCCGGGGCTCGGCGGGCCGGACCGTGTGCTCGCGGCGCTGCTCGCTCATGCGCTCAGGGTGCCACACGCCGCGGCGCCGCCACAGGGCGTTCTGCGCGTCGACCGGCGCGCGGTCGGGTCGTCGCCGGGCAGCACGAAGGCCCGCACGGACGAACCGCGCGGGCCTTCGAGGTGAGTCGCTCAGACGGCGCGCTGGACCTTGCCGGCCTTGAGGCACGAGGTGCAGACGTTCAGCCGCTTGGGCGTGCCCGCGACCACCACGCGCACGCGCTGGATGTTCGGGTTCCAGCGTCGCTTGGTGCGCACGTGCGAGTGCGAGATGCTGTGCCCGAAGCTCGGGCCCTTGGCGCAGACGTCGCAGTTGGCAGCCACGGTCTTCTCCTGATCCGGTCATTGCACGCCGCTCGGGAGGGAGCCCGGGCGGCAAGTCCTGGTGGGTCGGTGGTGCCCGCACCGGCGGTCCGGAGACCTGTCCGAGGGGCGCACCTGTGCCCGGCAGTGGCCAGGCAACCGGATAAGACTAGCCCACGACCGCCGTGACCCTCAAAACGACGTCCGTCACACCCCCGGGCAGGACCGACCGGGCGGGCCGGGCCTGGGGACGACCGGGGTCCTGCGGGCCGCGTGCGGCAGAGTAGGGGCCGCGCGGGCGGACGGCCCGCGGGGTCGTCGCGAGGCCGGGTGCCGGACGACGACCGGGACGACGAGAGGACTGCGCGCGGACGTGGCTGGGCGACTCGGGGACAGCGGCGTGCTGCGCGCCTGGCTCGACCGCGCGGTGCCCGCCCTGGAGGCGGCGCGCGAGCGGATCGACGCGGTGAACGTGTTCCCGGTGCCCGACGGCGACACGGGGACCAACGTGCTGCTCACGGTCCGCGGGGCCGCGGACGAGGTCGCCGCGGCGACCCCGGGCCCGCGGGCGGCGACGGACGCGGTGGACGCTGCGGACGCGGCGCGGGACGCCGACGGCGGGGCGGCGCTCCGGGCGCTCGCGCGCGGGGCGCTGCTGTCGGCGCGGGGGAACTCCGGCGTGATCCTCAGCCGGTACCTCGGCGGGCTGGCCGCGGCGGCGTCCGGCTCGTTCGCGGAGGCGCTGGCGGCGGCCGCGGACGCGGCTCGCTCGGCGGTGCCGGAGCCGGAGGACGGGACGATCCTGACGGTCGCCGCGGTGGTGGCCGGCGCGGCGGCGGAGGCGGCGGCGCGGGGCGCGGGGGACGGGGACGCGCTCGCCGCCGGGGTGGCCGCCGGCCGCGCGGACCTCGCCCGGATCAGCGCGGCCCACCCGGTGCTGCGGTCGGCGCGGGTGGTCGACGCGGGGGCGTGCGCGCTGCTCGTGCTGCTCGACGCGCTGGCGGGGGCGCTCGCGGGCCGCCCCGGGCCCGTGGACGTCGGGTGGCTGGACGAGCACGGCGCGGCGGGCGACCCGGCCGGGACCGATGCCGGGGCCGGGACCGATGCCGGGATCGCGACCGATGCCGGGGCCGGGACCGATGCCGGGATCGCGACCGATGCCGGGATCGCGACCGACGCCGGGGTTCCCGGCGGCTACGAGGTGGTCGCACTCCTGCGCACGCCCGCCGACGGAGCGCCCGGCGAGAGGCAGGGCTCCGACGCCGCCCCCGCCGAGCGGCTCGCCCGCCACCTGGCCGAGGCGCTGCCCGCGGTGGGCGACGCGGTCGCGGTGGTGGCGGGCGACGGGCTGGTGACGGCGCACGTGCACGCGGCCGCGCCCGCCGACGTGGTGGAGGTCCTCACGGCCGCCGGGGCGCGGTGGACGGCGTCGGTGCGGACGCTGCTCGGCGTCGAGCGCCCGGTGGTGGCGTGCACGGGTTCGGGCGAGGTGGCCGCGGCGTTCGCGGACGCCGGCGCGGTCGCGGTGCTGCTGCCGGACGGCACCCCGGCGGACGAGGGCCGCGACGCGGTGCGCCGCGCGGCGCAGGACGCGCAGACGCCGGTGCACGCCGGCCCCGACGCAGGCGACGACGCCGACCCCGGCGATGACGCCGGCGCGGGTGGCGACCCGACGCCGGCTGCCGCCGGGGACCGGGCCGTCACGGTCCTGCCGGGGGACCGCCTCGACGCCGCCCACCTCGATCCCCGTTGGGTCGTCCCGGACGGGGCCACCGACGACGCCGCGGTGCTCGCCGCCCTCGCCGTCCCCGTCCCGTCCGCGGGCCCCGCCGGCGTGGCTCGACCTCCCGC